>NZ_JBITMV010000019.1:170494-173733 GCF_044466625.1 Micromonospora sp. NPDC049366 | reverse complement strand
GCGCTGCCCAGGGGCTTGCCCAACAGCAGCCGCACGTACTCCGACCCGATAAACCCGGCTCCGCCGGTGACGAGGATCCTCACGGGTCCGGAAGTGTACGCCAAACGTGCGGGAGATCGCGTCCGCCGACCCCGGTCGCCGGGCGCGGCGCGGACCGGTACCCTCCGACGGGTGCGCGGAATCCTACTCGCCGGTGGCACCGGCTCGCGGCTCTGGCCGATCACCCGGGCGGTGTCGAAGCAGCTCATGCCGGTCTTCGACAAGCCGATGATCTACTACCCGCTCTCCACGCTGGTGATGTCCGGCGTGCGGGAGATCCTGGTGATCACGACCCCCGATGACCAGGAGCAGTTCCGCCGGCTGCTCGGTGACGGCAGCCAGTGGGGGCTCCGGCTGGAGTACGTGGCCCAGGCCCGCCCGGAGGGCATCGCGCAGGCGTTCGTGCTCGGCGCGGACTTCATCGGCGACGAGCCGGTGGCGTTGATCCTCGGTGACAACATCTTCCACGGTGTCGGCCTGGGGCGGCAGCTCACCGCGCACGGCGACCAGGTCGGCGGCCGGGTGTTCGCCTACCCGGTGGCGAACCCGGAGGCGTACGGCGTGGTCGACTTCGACGCCGACGGTCGGGTCCTCTCGATCGAGGAGAAGCCGGCCCGGCCGAAGTCCCGCTACGCGGTGCCGGGGCTGTACTTCTACGACAACCGGGTGGTCGACATCGCCAGCAAGCTCACGCCGAGCGCGCGGGGCGAGCTGGAGATCACCGCGGTGAACGAGGCATACCGGGAGATGGGCGAGCTGTCGGTGACCGTCCTGGACCGGGGCACGGCGTGGCTGGACACCGGCACCTTCACGTCGATGATGCAGGCGGCGGAGTTCGTCCGGGTCATCGAGGAGCGCCAGGGCCTCAAGATCGGCTGCGTGGAGGAGGTGGCCTGGCGGGCCGGCCTGCTCGACGACGACCAGCTGCGGGCGCTCGCCGAGCCGCTGACCAAGAGCGGTTACGGCGACTACCTGCTCGGCCTGCTCGCGGAGAAGCACACCGAGGTGGTGCCGCGATGAAGATCCGGCCGTTGAGCATCGAGGGCGCCTGGGAGATCACCCCGCAGCAGCACGGCGACCCGCGCGGCATGTTCATGGAGTGGTACCGGTTCGACCGGCTCGCCGAGGCCGTCGGTCACCCGCTGCGGCTGGCGCAGGCCAACCTGTCCGTCTCCGGGCGGGGCGTGGTGCGCGGCATCCACTTCGCCGACGTGCCTCCGGGGCAGGCCAAGTACGTCACCTGCGTCCGCGGCGCGGTGCTCGACGTGGTGGTCGACCTGCGGGTCGGCTCGCCGACCTTCGGCCGCTGGGAGGGAGTGCGGCTGGACGACGTGGAGCGCCGGGCGGTCTACCTCGCCGAGGGGCTCGGGCACGGGTTCTGTGCGCTGACCGACGACGCCACCCTGAGCTACCTCTGCTCAGCCACCTACAACCCGACCGGCGAGCACTCGGTGCACCCGCTGGACGAGGAGTTGGGCATCGAGTGGCCGGCCGACGTACCGCAGCTGTCGGCCCGGGACGCCGCCGCCCCGACCTTCGCGCAGGCTCGGGAGTCGGGCCTGCTCCCCGACTACGCGGCCTGCCGGGCGTACGTGGCGACGCTGGGCGCGGAGGGTTTGTCGCAGTCGGACGGGGTTTGATCCGCAGCTCCCGCACGACGTGTGGTGTGACAGTGACGAAACGGCCCTCCGGGCGGCTAATGTCACACCATGGAGCGGCGAATCTTCGGCCTCGAGACCGAGTACGGCGTCACCTGCACCTATCGGGGTCAGCGGCGGCTGTCCCCCGACGAGGTCGCCCGTTACCTCTTCCGTCGTGTGGTGTCCTGGGGTCGGTCCAGCAACGTGTTCCTGCGGAACGGGGCCCGGCTCTACCTGGACGTCGGTTCGCACCCCGAGTACGCCACCCCCGAGTGCGACTCGGTCGTCGACCTGGTCGCGCACGACCGGGCCGGTGAGCGGATCCTGGAGGGGCTGCTCGTCGACGCGGAGAAGCGGCTGCACGACGAGGGCATCGCGGGTGAGATCTACCTGTTCAAGAACAACACCGACTCGGCCGGCAACTCGTACGGCTGCCACGAGAACTACCTCGTCTCCCGGCACGGCGAGTTCGGCCGGCTGGCCGACGTGCTGATCCCGTTCCTGGTCACCCGGCAGTTGATCTGCGGGGCGGGCAAGGTGCTGCAGACTCCGCGCGGCGCGGTCTACTGCCTCTCCCAGCGGGCCGAGCACATCTGGGAGGGCGTCTCCTCGGCCACCACCCGCAGCCGGCCGATCATCAACACCCGGGACGAGCCGCACGCCGACGCCGAGCGCTACCGCCGGCTGCACGTGATCGTCGGCGACTCCAACATGAACGAGGTCACCACACTGCTCAAGGTCGGCACGGCCGACATCGTGCTGCGGATGATCGAGGCGGGCGTGGTGATGCGCGACCTCACGCTGGAGAACCCGATCCGGGCGATCCGCGAGGTGTCGCACGACATCACCGGCCGACGCAAGGTGCGACTCGCCTCCGGCAAGGAGGTCAGCGCGCTGGAGATCCAGCAGGAATACCTGGCGAAGGCCACCGAGTTCGTCGAGCGTCGCGGCGGTGACCAGACCGCCAAGCGGGTGGTCGAGCTGTGGGGCCGGGTGCTGCGCGCCGTCGAGACCGGTGACCTGGAGCCGGTGGCCCGGGAGATCGACTGGGTGACGAAGCTGCGGCTGATCGAGCGTTACCAGCGCAAGCACGACCTGCCGCTGTCGCACCCCCGGGTCGCCCAGATGGACCTCGCCTACCACGACCTGCGGCGGGGACGCGGCCTCTACGGCCTGTTGGAGCGGCGCGGTGAGGTCGACCGGGTGGCCACCGACCCGGAGATCTTCGAGGCGAAGGAGACCCCGCCGCAGACGACCCGCGCCCGGCTGCGCGGTGAGTTCATCCGGCACGCGCAGGAGAAGCGGCGCGACTTCACCGTCGACTGGGTGCACCTCAAGCTCAACGACCAGGCGCAGCGCACCGTGCTCTGCAAGGACCCGTTCCGGGCGTACGACGAGCGGGTCGAGCGGTTGATCGCCAGCATGTGACCGGCGTCGGGGGGGGGGGGGGGCGCGCCCCCCGCCCCCCCCCCCCCCGGGGGGGAACCGGCCCCACCCCCCACCCCCCGGCCCCCCCCCCCCCACCCCGCGCGCGCCCCCGGCCCCCCCCGCCCCCCCACC
>NZ_JBITMV010000019.1:0-170487 GCF_044466625.1 Micromonospora sp. NPDC049366 | reverse complement strand
CGGGGGGGGGGTGGGGCGGGGGGGGGGGGGGGGCGGGTGGGGGGGGGGGGGGGGGGGGGGGGGGGGCCCCGCGGGGGGGCGGGGGGGGGGGGGGGGGGGGGGGCCCCCCCCCCCCCCCCCCCGGCCCGGTAGGCTGACCGGGCCATGACGACGTCCCCGAGTCCGCAGCCGAGCCAGGAGCCCGGCGACAGCGGCCGCCAGCGACAGAACTGGGTCGAGCGCCGGCGGGAGAAGATCCGCGCCGAGATCGAGCGCAACCGACGCGGCGAGTACACCGTGCCCACCTGGGTGCTGGCGCTCGCGCTGGTGCTGATCGTGGGCGGCTGGCTCGCCCTGATCTTCCTCGTCTGACCGTCGCGCTCCCCAGTCGCCGGGCCGTCGCGCCGGGTGGCCGTTGACGGCCACCGCGGTCGCGCCGGCCGGCCTCGTCGGCCACTCGTCGGGTCAGCCCAGCAGCGACGCGGCGTGCCGGCCGGCGGCCGCGGCGGCGAGGAAGTAGGCGTGGTCCCCGTCCAGGCCGCGCCCCATCGTGGACAGCGGCACCACGCTTTCCCGCAGCGCGGCGTCCAGCCCGTCGGTCGCCACCCGCACGATCCGGTGCCGCGCCGCGAGCGGGGCCAGCGCCGCGTCGACCTCGGCGGCCAGGTCCGGATCCAGGCCGTCGGGCACCACCAGCTCCGCGGGGGCCAGGGCCACCCGGCCGTACGCGGTGATGCTGTGGTGCGACACCCCCTGGTGCCGTGGGCGGGCGTCGGCAGCGGAGATGCGCAACGACCCGACCGGGCGCCCGCCCAACGTGGCGATCGCGTTGACCGCCTCGCCGACCGCGACGCCGGAGAACCCCCACCGGGTGCCGGTGCCCAGGTTGCCCGGTCCCTGCGCGACGACCGCCACGTCGGCGTGGAGCACGTGCCGGGCGGCGAGCAGCCCGGTGTGCAGTGTGCTCGCCTCCAGGTCGCCGCCGAAGGCCTGACCGACGCTGACCGTTCCGACCAGGTGACCGCGCAGCCCGGCGAGGGTGCGGGAGAACCAGGCCGGCAGCGCCCCGCCGTCGGTCAGCACGTACGCCACCCGGGCCGCCGGCGCGTCGGCGCGTACGCCGGCCAGGATCGCCGGCAGCGCCGAGTGCAGGTCGGCGGTGACCACCGGCAGGCCGCCCAGGTCGTCGGCGGCCGCCAGCACCGCGCGGTGCGGTGAGGCCTCCTCGTCCACGCCGAGCAGGATGGGTTGCAGCGGCGTGTAGCGGGCCTTCACGAGGTGGCCGGCGTCGCGGGTGTCGCCGGCCTGCGGCGGGTCCGGCGGCAGGCGGTCCGGCAGCGCCACCACGAGGGCGTACCCGCCGGTGCCCAGCCCCATCAGCAGCGCGCCGGCGTTGAGCAGCACCCGGTCGCCCGGTTCGGGCGTGCCCACCAGGTGGGGGTAGGCGAGCGCCCGCATGCGCGTCCCGTCGGGCAGGTCCACGTCCAGCTCCACCGCCCCGGCCCAACTCCGCCGCAGCGCCGTCACCGTCCCGGACCGCCATCGAATCATGCCCGGCACGCTATCGGCGCGGCCGGTCCGCGCCGCCGCCGGGGGGCGAGCGGGCCGGGGAACCAGGGGCGGGTCGGTGACCGCCGAACGGTCAGTGCGTGCCGGGGTCGGTGGGCGGCTCGCCGCCGGGCGGCTCCGGTGCGGGGCGGGACCGCAGGGTCGCGCCGGGCAGCGACCGGGTCGGGTCGAGGAAGAGGAAACGGATCTCGGGGAAGCGGGACCGCAGCCGCCGCTCCGCCTCGTCGGCGGCGGCCTCGATGGCCGCCCCGGTGGCCTCGTCGTCGAAGTCGACCTTGGCGGCGACGAGGATGTCGGCCGGGCCGAGCTGCATGGTGAGCAGCGTGTCGATCCGCTGTACCTCGGGCAGCCCGGCCAGCGAGCGTTCGATCTCGTGCCGCAACCGGTCGGGCACCCCGCGGCCGACCAGCAGCGACAGGTTGCTGTACGCCAGGGTCGCCGCCACGGCCAGCAGCAGCAGGCCGATCAGCACCGAGGCGACGCCGTCCCACAGCTCGTCGCCGGTCAGCTCCGACAGGCCGACGCCCAGCCCGGCCAGGACCAGACCGATCAGCGCCGCGCTGTCCTCCAGGACCACCGCCTTCACCGTCGTGTCGGCGGTCAGCCGCAGGTACCGCAGGGGGGTGGTCCGCCACCGCCGGGACTCGCGGCGGACCTGGCGGACCGCCCGGGCGAGGGAGATCGACTCGATGACGAAGGAGACCACCAGCACCACGTACGAGACCAGGTAGTCACCGCTGTGCTCGTGGACCAGGATGGTGGTCACGCCGTGGGTGATCGCGAAGCCCGCGCCGGCGACGAAGGTGAACAGGGCCGCGAAGAAGGCCCAGACCCAGCTCTCCTTGCCGTAGCCGAACGGGTGCCGCGTGTCCGCCGGCCGGGCGCCCCGGCGCAGCGCCACGAAGAGCAGCACCTCGGTGGTGGTGTCGGCGACCGAGTGCGCGGCCTCGGAGAGCATCGCCGCCGAACCGGAGATCAGACCGGCGACCAGCTTGGCCGCCGCGATGGCGAGGTTCGCCGCGCCCGCGACGACGACCGTGCCGACGCTCTCGGACTTGATCTCCGGCTGGGCCATGCTGCCACCCTATGACCGCCGCCACCGTCGCGCCCGTGGACGGCGAGAGGTCACCGGGTGTGTGTCCGTGCCCGCGCCGCGCCCGCGCGGGTGCACGCGCGCGGCGCGCCGGCTGCTAGCGTCTACCCGTGTCCCGGACCCGTACCGAACGCCTGGTCAACCTGGTGATCTGTCTGCTGTCCACGCGTCGGTTCCTCACCGCCGCGCAGATCGCCGCGACCGTGCCCGGCTACGAGCACGACCCGGACGACGCGCGTGACCACGAGGCGTTCCAGCGCAAGTTCGAGCGGGACAAGGCCGAGCTGCGTGAGCTGGGCGTCCCGCTGGAGACCGGCACGGCGAGCGTGTTCGACGCCGAGCCCGGCTACCGCATCGCCCCCCGCGAGTACGCCCTGCCCGACATCCCCCTCGAACCGGACGAGGCGGCGGCGGTGGGCATCGCCGCGCGGCTCTGGCAGCACGCCGGTCTGGCCGCGGCGGCCTCCTCCGGCCTGGCCAAGCTGCGCGCCGCCGGGGTGGACGTCGACCCGCAGGCCACCCTCGGTCTGGAGCCGATGGTCACCGTCGACCCGGCCTTCGCGCCGCTGGCCGCCGCCGCGCGCGACCGCCGTGAGGTCGGCTTCGACTACCGGGTGCCCGACCGCGACGCCCCCAGCCGCCGCCGGCTCCAACCCTGGGGCGTGGTCTGCTGGCGCGGCCGGTGGTATGTGGTCGGCCATGACCTGGACCGGGACGCCACCCGTTGCTTCCGGCTCTCCCGCGTGGTGGGGCAGGTGCGGGTCACCGGCGCTGCGCGCGCCTACGAGCCACCGGCCGGCGTCGACCTGATCAGCCACGTCGCCCGCTGGTCCGGGCCGGTGGAGCGGCCGGGGCGGGCGACCGTGCTGGCCACCCCGGGTCGGGCGGCCGGGCTGCGCCGCTGGGCCGTGGAGTGCGCCCCCGGGCCCGACGGCGACCGGTTGGTTCTGCCGTACGCGGACGCCGACTACCTCGCGGGCCAGCTCGTCGGCTACGGCCCGGACGTGCGGGTGCTCGACCCGCCGGAGGTCCGCGAGGCCGTCATTCAGCGGCTGAAGGAGATCGCCGTGCGGCACGACGAGCTCGCCGGCGCCGGAGGCCCCCGATGACGCGGCCCGCCGCCCGCGGCGGCTCCCGCACCTCCGCCGACCGGCTCGCCCGGCTGCTGAACCTGGTGCCCTACCTGCTCGCCCGCCCCGGCATCGAGATCGCCGAGGCGGCCGGTGACCTCGGTGTCACCGAACGGCAGCTGCGTGAGGACCTGGAGCTGCTCTGGGTGTGCGGGCTGCCCGGCTACGGGCCGGGCGATCTGATCGACATGGCGTTCGACGGCGACCGGGTGACCATCACCTACGACGCCGGCATCGACCGGCCGCTGCGGCTCACCCCCGACGAGGCGCTGGCCCTCGTGGTGGCGCTGCGGATGCTCGCCGAGACGCCGGGGGTGAGCAACCGGGAGGCGGTCGAGCGGGCCCTCGCGAAGATCGAGGACGCGGCCGGTGACCTGGTCGGCGCGCCGGTGGAGGTGCGGCTGCCGGCCGACACCCGGCGGGTGGAGGCGCTGCGCGCCGCCGTCGACGGCGGGCGGGCGCTGCGCATCACCTACTACACGGCGGCCCGTGACGAGACCACCGAACGCACCATCGACCCGCTGCGGATGCTGATGGTGGGCGGCCGGGCGTACGTGGAGGCGTGGTGCCGCCGGGCCGAGGCCGTCCGGCTGTTCCGGGCCGACCGGATCGACGCGGTCACCGAGCTGGACGAGCCGGCCGCGGTGCCGCCGCAGGCCCGCCCGCACGATCTCACCGACGGGGTGTTCCGCCCCTCACCCGACCTGCCGCTGATCACGCTGCGGGTGGGTCGGGGCGAGCGGTGGATCACCGAGTACTACCCGTGCGAGCGCGTCGAGCCCGGCGACGGCGACCAGTGGCTGGTCTCGTTGCGGGTGACCGACCTCAACTGGGCGCGCCGGTTCGTGCTCGGCCTCGGCCCCGACGTGACCGTGGTGGCGCCGGTCGAGCTGGCCGAGCAGGTCCGGGCGACGGCGACGGCGGCGCTGGACGCGTACGCCCGCCCGGCGCCCGCCGCCCGCCGCGACCCGGCGGCCGACGCGCCCACGCCCGGCGGCGACCCGGCGGTGGCCGCGGGCCCCCGGTAGGCTGACCGCCGTGGTGAAGTGGATCGTGCTCGGGCTGGTGCTGTTCGCCCTTCTCGTGCTCGCGCTGGCCGTCCGGACGGTGCTGGCCCGGCTGCCCCAGCTGCGCCGCGCCGCCGTGGCGCTGCAGCGCCGGCAGGCCGACGCGGAGGCGCTCGCCGGGTCGGCTCAGGCGTTGCAGGCGCGGGCCGAGTCGCTCCAGGAGCAGCTCCTCACCGCCCAGCACCGGATGGAGCTGATCAAGGCCAAGCGGCAGGGCTGATCGACCGTCGTCACCGCGGGTGCGGCTGCCCGCCGGACGAACCGGACCAGGTGGTTGACGGAACATCCCACGTTGGTCAAGACTTCACCGGCCGGGCGGAACCACCCCCGCCCCGGCGGGTGGCAACGGGGCGTTACGCACGTACGATGGGCTCCGACACCACCCCTGTTGTCTGACAAGCGACTGGAGCTTCCCATGGGTGCCCTCAAGCCGTGGCACATCGCCGTCCTCGTGGTCGTGCTCATCCTGCTCTTCGGCGCCAAGCGGCTCCCCGACGCGGCCCGCTCCCTCGGCCGCTCGCTGCGGATCATCAAGGCCGAGACCAAGAGCCTGCAGGACGACGACCGTGACCTGGCGGAGAAGGCCGACGCGCAGGCCGGCTACCAGCCGCTGCCGCCGCACGCCGGGCAGCAGGCCCCCTACACCGGGCAGCCGCAGCAGGCGCCGTACCAGGCCGCGCCGCAGCAGCCGGTCGTCGACCCGGTGCAGCGCGTCCGCGACAACTGACCGACGGGCCCGAAAACGGTGGCCTTCGCACTGCGTAAGCGCGGCCCGAGCAACTTCGAACGGGCCGCCGACGGCTCGATGACGCTCATCGAGCACATCCGGGAGCTGCGCAACCGCCTGTTCCGCGCCTCGCTGGCGATCCTGGTCGGCTTCGGTGTCGGCTTCGCGCTGGCGGAACGCGTCCGGGTGTTGCTCTCCAAGCCCTACTGCGACCTGCCGCAGTCGATCGATCCCGACACCGGCCTGTGCAAGTTCGTGCAGCTGGGCGTGGCGGACGTCTTCCTGCTCAACCTGAAGATCGCGCTCTGGGTGGGGCTCATCGTCGCCGCTCCGGTCTGGCTCTACCAGCTCTGGGCGTTCATCGCGCCGGGCCTGCACCGGCACGAGCGTCGCTACGCGTACGTCTTCACCGCCCTCGCGGCGCCGCTGTTCGCGGCCGGCGCGGTGCTGGCTTTCTTCGTGACCACCAAGGGCCTCGAGTTCCTGCTCAACATCTCCGGGCCGGACATCGCGACCACCCTCGAGGTGACCCGCTACATCTCGTTCGTCACCAACCTGATCCTGCTGTTCGGGGTGGCGTTCGAGTTCCCGCTGATCGTGCTGATGCTCAACTTCGTCGGCCTGGCCAGCGCCAAGCGGCTGCTGAGTTGGTGGCGGGTGGCGGTCTTCGTCTTCTTCGCCTTCTCGGCGGTGGTCACCCCCACCCCGGACCCGTTCGGCATGACCGCCCTGGCGGTCTGCCTCTGCGCGCTCTACTTCGCCGCGGTCGGGGTGGCGTTCATCAACGACAAGCGTCGGGGGCGGGGCAAGGAGATGTACGCCGGGGTCGCCGACGACGAGGTGTCGCCGCTGGAGTTCGACCGGGAGCCGGTCGAGGCGGGGCAGCGGGTCGACGCGAGCGCGCCCATCGACGCACCGGAGCCGATCGCCGCGCCGGCGCCGATCGAGCGTCGCTACGACGACATGACCTGACGTACGGTGACCGCGCCGGCACCACGCGACACGCCGGCGCGACACGCTGACACCACGAAGGCCGCCCCGACCGGGCGGCCTTCGTCGTCACGGTAGGTTCCACGCCGTGACCGCAGAAGATCACCCCGGGTCCACCCCCGACACCCCCGTGGCGGTGCTGGCCAACCCGACCGCCGGCCGGGGCCGGAACCGGGGTCTGCTGGTGCCGCTGCTGTCACGGCTCGCCACCGGCGGTCGACCGGTGCGGCTGCTGGAGGCCGGCAGCGCCGACGAGGCGGAGGCCGCCTGCCACGCGGCGGTGGCCGAGGGCGCCGGTGCCCTGGTCGCCGTGGGCGGCGACGGCACGCTGCACCGCGCGCTGCAGGCGGTCGCGGGCACCGGGATCCCGTTCGGTCCGGTGCCGGCCGGCACCGGCAACGACTTCGCGGCCGACACCGGCTACCCGCCGGACCCGCTCGCCGCCGCGGAGGTGATCGCCGCCGCGCTGCGCGCCGGCCGCAGCCACCCGGTGGACCTCGCCCGGCTGACCAGCCCGACCGGCCCGCCCCGCTGGTACGGCGCGGTGCTCGCCGCTGGTTTCGACGCGATCGTCAACGAGCGGGCGAACCGGATGCGCTGGCCCCGCGGCCGCCGCCGGTACGACCTGGCGATCCTCGTGGAACTGGCGCGGCTGCGCCCCCGCCGCTACAAGCTGCGCCTCGACGGCGAGCCGCACGAGGTGGACGCGGTGCTGGTGGCGGTGGGCAACTGCCCCAGCTACGGCGGTGGCATGCGGATCTGCCCGGACGCCGACCCGACCGACGGGCTGCTCGACGTGGTGGTCGGCGGCCGCCTCGACCGGCGCACCCTGATCCGGGTCAAGCCGAGCATCTACCAGGGCACCCACGTGCGGCACCCGCTGGTGCACAGCTACCGGGTGCGCAGCGTCGAGCTGGCCGCCGAGGGCATCACCACGTACGCCGACGGGGAGCGTTCCCTGGACCTGCCGGTGACGGTCACCGCCGTCCCGGGCGCGCTGCGGCTGCTGCGTTGACCCGGACCGCGCCGACGCTGGCCGCGATGACCAGGGCGATGGCCAGCACCTCCGTGGCGTGCAGCTCCTGCCCGAGCACCAGGTAGCCGGCGAGGGCGGCGACCGCCGGGCCGAGGCTCATCAGCACCGCGAAGGTGGCGGTGGGCAGCCGGCGCAGGGCGAGCAGCTCCAGGGTGTACGGCAGCCCCGAGGCCATGACGGCGAGGACCGCCCCGAGCGCCAGCACCGGCGGGTCCAGCAGGACGGTCCCGGCGGTCGCCAGGCCCGGCGGCAGGGTCACCAGCGCGGCGATGGGGAGAGCGATGGCCAGTCCGTCGGCGCCCCGGAAGCGGGCCCCGACCCGGGCGCTGAGCACGATGTACGCCGCCCATGTCGCCCCGGCGACGAGGGCGAGCCCGGCGCCGACCGGGTCCAACCGGTCGAAGCCGCCCTGCCCGAGCAGGGCCACCCCGGCCAGCGCGACCGCCGCGCACGCCCAGCTCGCGGCCCGGCGGCCGGTGATCACCGACAGCGCGAGCGGGCCGAGGACCTCGAGGGTGACCGCCGGGCCGAGCGGGATCCGGTCGATGGCCTGGTAGAAGATCGAGTTCATGCCGGCCAGGGCCAGCCCGAACGCCGCGGCGGCCAACCAGTCGCCCCGGTCCCGCCCGCGCAGCCGGGGCCGGCACACGACCAGCAGCAGGATCGCCGAGATCGTCAGCCGGAGGGTGACCGCGCCGAACACTCCGGTGCGGGGGAAGAGCAGCGCCGCCACCGCGGAGCCGAACTGGACCGACAGCGCCCCGCCGAGGACCAGGCCGACGGCACCGAGGTCCGGCCGGCGGGCCGGCGGCGCGGCGGTCGTGGCACGGTCGGGGAGCAGGGTGTCGGTCACCCGGGAAACGGTAGAAGGCGCGGCGGTGGCCGGGAAATGCGGGTTGCCCTGTGCTTATGCTTCCCGGTTATGACCGTCGAGCTGCGGCACCTGCGCGCCTTCCTCGCCATCGCGGACGAGGGCGTCATCACCCGTGCCGCCGTGCGGCTGCGGGTGACCCAGCCGGCGCTCTCGCGTACGCTGCGCCAGCTCGAGGACCACCTCGGCGTACGGCTGGTGGACCGGACCACGCACCACCTGGCGCTCACCGAGGCCGGCCGCTCGTTCCGTGACCGGGCCGCCGCGGCGGTGGCCGCCGTGGACGACGTGCTGACCCCCGGGCAGGGGGCCGGCTGGCCGCTGCGGCTGGGGCACGCCTGGGCGGCGCTCGGCGGCCACACCGTCACGCTGCAACGCCGCTGGCGGCAGGCCCACCCGGGCACGCCGCTGGAGCTGCTGCGGATCGACGACCGCACGGCCGGTCTGGCCCGCGGCGCGGTCGACGCGGCCCTGCTGCGCCAGCCGGTGGAGCTGCCCGACGTGCGGTCGGTGCCACTGCTCGCCGAGGCGCGGCTGGCGACCGTGCCGGCGGACAGCCCGCTCGCCGCCCGGGACGCGCTCACCCTGGCCGACCTCGCCGACCAGCCGATCGCGCTGAACACCGAGACGGGCACGACCACGCTCGGGCTGTGGCCGCCGCACGCCGCGCCGGCGACCGTCGTGCCGGTGGCGAACACCGACGACTGGCTCGCCGCGATCGGCGCCGGCCGGGCCGTCGGCGTGACGACCACGGCGACCGCCGCCATGTACCCCACGCCGGCGGTCGCGTACCTGCCGCTCACCGACGCGCCCGAGGTGACCGTGCTGCTGGCCTGGCGTCAGCCCCCGAGTCACCCGGCGGTGCCGGACCTGGTCAGCCTCGCGCGGGAGGTCGTGCGGGGCTGACGACGGTGGTCGTACGCGGGCTGACCGGCCTCGTGCCGGCCGCCGACGGTCAGGCCGGCAGGGCCAGGTCGAGGACCGCGCCGAGGCCGTTCTCGCGGCCCGCGTCGGCGGCCGGGAGCACCAGCACGGCGCAACCCGCCGCGGCGGCTCCCGCGTCGGCCGGCGTGTCGCCCACCATCAGCGTCTGCTCCGGGTCGACGCCGAGCATGCCGCAGGCGCGCAGGAAGATGCCCGGGTCGGGCTTGCAGCGCCCCACCTCGTACGACAGCACGAACGCGTCGATCAGGTCGGTGAGCTGCCACGCGTCGAACATTGGCCGCAGGTCGAAGCCGATGTTGCTGACCACGGCCACCCGGATGCCCGCATCGCGCAGCGCGGCGATGGTCGGCGCGGTGTCCGGGTAGGGGACCCAGCCGTCCGGGACCAGCACCCGCTCGTAGAGCGCGTCGGCGAAACCCTCGACGCCGGCGTCGACCTGCGCGGCGAGCCCGGTGTAGGCCGCCCGGTGGGCGTGCGGGTAGAGGTCGCGCGTCGACCACAGCTCGGCGAGCCGGGCCGGCACCCGGGCGGGCAGCGGACCGCCCGCCCGGCCGGCGGTGAGCAGCCGGTCGGCCAGGGAGGTGGCGCGAATCGGGTCCAGGGTCGCCCCGCACGCCGCGGCGGCCTTCAGCACCCACTCGCGGGGCTCCTCGACCTGCGCGAGGGTGCCGTGGAAATCGAAGAGGACGGCCTTGACCGGCCGGCGGGACGGTCGGGGGAGCGGGCCGCCGCCGACGTGGCCCACGGCAGGGGTCTGGGGCGGTTCGGGTTGGTCCGGCACGTCGTGCACCCTACCGACCGCCCCCGACGGCCCTACCGGTCGGCCTTGTCCGGTGCCGTGCCCGGGCACGCATTAATCTTGATCCCATGTCGAGCCCCGCCGAGCGGTACGCCGCGGCGCGCCGCCGGGCCGCGCAGGCCTCCGAGTTTCCGGCGCTGGACGAGTTCGCCCTTGACCTGGGGTTCGATCTCGACGATTTCCAGCGCGAGGCGTGCCAGTCGTTGGAACGTGGCAGCGGCGTGCTGGTCTGCGCGCCCACCGGCGCGGGCAAGACCGTGGTGGGCGAGTTCGCCGTCCACCTGGCGCTGCGCGGTGGGGCGAAGGCGCCGGCCGCCGACGCGGAGCCGGGCGCCCGGCGCAAGTGCTTCTACACGACGCCGATCAAGGCGCTGTCCAACCAGAAGTACCACGACCTGGTCGACCGCTACGGCGCCGAGCAGGTCGGCCTGCTCACCGGCGACAACGCGATCAACGGCGACGCGCCCGTGGTGGTCATGACCACCGAGGTGCTGCGCAACATGCTCTACGCCGGCTCCAGCACCCTCGAAGGTCTGGCGTACGTGGTGATGGACGAGGTGCACTACCTCGCCGACCGGTTCCGGGGCGGCGTGTGGGAAGAGGTGATCATCCACCTGCCCGCCTCGGTCACCCTGGTCTCCCTGTCGGCGACCGTCTCCAACGCCGAGGAGTTCGCCGACTGGCTGGTCACCGTGCGCGGCGAGACGGCGGTGGTGGTCAGCGAGCACCGGCCAGTGCCGCTGTGGCAGCACATGCTGGTCGGCAAGCGGATGTTCGACCTGTTCCACGACGCCGACGCGGCCCGCAAGCACGACGTGCACCCGGAGCTGCTGCGCTACACCCGGGACACGATGCGCCGGCTGGAGCTGGGCGAGGGTCGCAGCGCCGGGCCGGGTTCCGGTCGGCGCGGCCCCCGCTGGCGCGGTCCGATGCGGCCGGACATCGTCGAGCGGCTGGACCGGGAGGGGTTGCTCCCCGCGATCCTGTTCATCTTCAGTCGGGCCGGCTGCGACGCCGCCGTGCAGCAGTGCCTCGCGGCCGGGCTGCGCCTCACCTCGCCCGAGGAGCGGGCGGAGATCCGCCGGGTGGTCGAGTCGCGGGTGACCGCGATCCCCGGCGAGGACCTGACGGTGCTCGGCTACTGGGAGTGGCTCGACGGCCTCGAACGGGGCCTCGCCGCCCACCACGCGGGCATGCTGCCGGCCTTCAAGGAGGTCGTCGAGGAGCTGTTCGTGCGGGGCCTGGTGAAGGCCGTCTTCGCCACCGAGACCCTGGCGCTGGGCATCAACATGCCCGCCCGCTGCGTGGTGCTGGAGCGGCTGGTCAAGTACAACGGCGAGGCGCACGTCGACCTGACGCCGGGGGAGTACACACAGCTCACCGGGCGGGCCGGCCGGCGCGGCATCGACGTCGAGGGGCACGCCGTGGTGGTGTGGTCGCCCGAGACCGACCCCCGGCACGTGGCCGGCCTGGCGTCCACCCGCACCTATCCGCTGCGGTCCAGCTTCCGGCCCTCGTACAACATGGCGGTGAACCTCGTCGGCTCGGTCGGCGCGGAGCCGGCCCGGGCGCTGCTGGAGTCCTCGTTCGCCCAGTTCCAGGCGGACCGGTCGGTGGTCGGTCTGGCCCGGCAGGTGCAGCGCAACACCGAGACCATCGAGGCGTACGGCGCGGAGGCGGCCTGCCACCACGGCGACTTCGACGAGTACTTCGCGCTGCGGGTGGCGATCGCCGACCGGGAGCGGGCGCTCGCCCGCCAGGGGCAGACGCAGCGCAAGGCGGCGGCCGTCGCGTCGCTGGAGCGGCTGCGGGTCGGTGACGTCATCCGGGTGCCCTCGGGCCGGCGGGCCGGTCTGGCGGTGGTGCTGGACCCGGCCACCGGCGGGTTCGGGGAGCCGCGTCCGCTGGTGCTGACCCAGGACCGGTGGGCGGGCCGGGTCACCCCGAGCGACTTCACCACGCCCGCAGAGGTGCTCGCCCGGATCCGGGTGCCGAAGCACTTCAACCCCCGCTCGCCCGCCGCGCGCCGCGACCTCGCCGCCGCGGTGAGCGCCACCGGGCTGGACCGGCACGGCGGACGCCGGGGCGGGCGGTCCCGCCAGGCCGTGGGCGAGGACCATCAGCTCACCCAGCTCCGCGGTGAGCTGCGCCGGCACCCCTGCCACGCTTGCCCGGACCGGGAGGAGCACGCCCGCTGGGCGGAGCGGCGTCGCCGCTTGGAGCGCGACACGGAGGAGCTGCGGCAGCGGGTGGCCGGGCGGACCGGCTCGCTGGCGCGTACGTTCGACCGGATCGTCGCCCTGCTCACCAACCGCGGCTATCTGACGGGGGAGGGCGAGGTCACCGACGCGGGCCGGATGCTCGGCCGGATCTGGACCGAGGCGGACCTGCTCGTCGCCGAGTGCCTGCGCCGCGGCGTCTGGGACGGGTTGTCCCCGGCGGAGCTGGCCGCCGCCGTGTCGGTGGTGGTGTTCGAGGCTCGCCGCGACGTCGACGAGCGGGCGTCGCTGCCGCGCGGGCCGGTCGCGGACGCGGTCGACGAGACCCTGAAGCTGTGGGGCGACATCGAGGCGGACGAGGCCGCGCGGGGGCTGGCGGTGAGCCGTGAGCCGGATCTGGGCTTCGCCTGGCCGATCTACCGGTGGGCCCGGGGCGAGGCCCTCGCCAAGGTGCTCGCCAGCGGTCACGAGATCGACGGCGAGATGCCGGCGGGTGACTTCGTGCGGTGGGCCCGCCAGGTGGTCGACCTGCTCGGGCAACTCGCGGACTCCGGGGGCGCGTCGGTGGAGTTGCGCTCCACCGCCCGCCAGGCCGTCGCCGCCGTGAACCGGGGCGTGCTCGCCTACCACACCCGCGCCTAACTCGCCCCCTCCTACCTCCCCGCCCCGCCCCGCCCGGCGTGTCGCGGCAACAACTTCATGATCGACGCGATGAGGGCGGGGTGGGGCCTGGTGGGTGGTGGGCCTACTTGGATTCGAGGTGGTGCAGGGGGTTGGGGCTCGTCGGCGGTTCGGCGCTCACCGTGGCCCAACTGTCGTCGGCGGGGTCGAGCGCGCTGCGCAGGTAGGCCGTGGTGAGCCGCTGGACCAGGGCGACGCGGGCGGGGTTCTCGTCGGTCGTCTCGGCCAGCAGGGGGCCGGCGATGCCGCCGAGGCCGTGCTCGGCGCCGAACAGGGTGAGCAGGCTCTTCGGGCCGGGGCTCAGGTGGTACGGGTCGGTGAACCAGTCCGGCCCGCGGACGCTGAGGGCCGACTGGTCCCGGTCGCCCGCGACCACGAGGGCCGGGGTGCTCATACCCGCGAAGGTCGGGTTCATGAAGGGGAAGTGCTCGGCGGCGAACGGGGTCAGGTCGGCGCCGCCGGTGCCGGTCGTGGCCAGCAGTACGCCGGCCGTGACGCGCGGGTCGGACAGGTCCTCGCCGGGGACGCCCGCGGCGTCGAGGACGCGGGCGCCGAGCAGCATGCTCACCGTCTGGCCGCCCCAGGAGTGGCCGGCGACGGCGACGCGGTCCCGGTCGACGCGTCCCACGAGACCGGGGACGGCGTTCTCGACGAGGTCGAGGTGGTCGAGGAGGTGCGTCAGGTCGGCCACCCGGATGCGCCAGATCTCGGGGTGGCGGGGATCCTCCGGCGGGATGTTCAGCGTCCGCGAGTCGAGGTGCGTGGGTTGGACGACGACGAACCCGCGGGCCGCCCAGTGATCGACCAGGGGGGCGTAGGCATTCATCGACCAGCCGTAGCCGTGCGAGAAGAGCACGACGGGCAGTCGGTGCCCGGTCGCCGGGGCCGACACCTTGACCTGCAGGTCGTCGCCGCGGCCCGGGACCGGCAGCGTGAGCGGTGCGACCGAGACGACCGGAGCGGGCGAGTCGGCGCGCTTGTCGAGGTGGCGCATGAGGTTCTCCTCGGGAGGGGACCGGCATGTTGCTCGCGCGGCGCCCGCTTGGCATGATAGAGAAGCGGAACCGCGTTCCGATATGACGATACGGAACAGAGTTCCGTTTGCCAGCGAGTGTGACGGGGGTAACGGCGGCATGGGTGAAACGGGTGGCGGGACGGAGGCGCCGATGACCCGGAAGCGGGCCGACGCCCGGCGCAACGAGCAGGCCCTGCTGGACGCGGCCGCGGCCGCCTTCGTCGCGTCCGGCGTCGACGTGCCGGTGCGCGACATCGCCGCCCGGGCCGGCGTGGGTGTCGCGACCATCTACCGTCACTTCCCGACCCGGGCCGACCTCGTCGTCGCCGTCTACCGACACCAGGTCGAGGCCTGTGCCGAGGCGGGGCCGACGCTGCTCGCGGCGAGCGACACGCCGCACGTCGCGCTGGCGCGGTGGATCGACCTCTTCGTCGACTTCCTCGTCACCAAGCACGGTCTCGCCGAGGCGCTGCAGTCCGACGACGCGACCTTCCAGACGCTGCACGCCTACTTCCTGGACCGCCTCGTCCCCGTGTGCGCCGGGCTGCTCGACGCGGCGGCCAGGGCGGGGGAGATCCGCCCGGACGTGACGGCCTACGAGTTGATGCGCGGGGTCGGCAACCTCTGCATCGGTGCCGGTCGTGACCCGCGCTACGACGCCCGCCGGTTGGTGCGGCTGCTGATCGCCGGGTTGCGCCTCCACGAGGGAGGGAAGCCGACGCCGGAGTGAGCGCTACCGCCGCCGGCGTACGGTGATCCGCCGCAGCACCAGGATCGCCGCCCCGCCGGCCGACAGCCACGGCGCGGCTCGGTCCCCCTACCCCTGCCGTCCTGGGTCAGACCGTCGACGCCGGCGAGCCGCGCCGCGCAGCGGCCGGGCGGCGTGGGCGGCTGATCTGCGAGCGGCGGTCAGCGGGTCCGCTTCGTCGCCCGCTTGCGGGGCGGCGTCAGCAGATCGGCGATCGCCGCGATGGCGGACGGCACGATCTTGTAGTAGACCCAGACGCCGCGCTTGTCGCGCTCCAGGAGACCGGCTTCGGTGAGGATCCGAAGGTGGTGGCTCACGGTCGGCTGGGAGAGGCCGAGCGGCGCGGTGAGGTCCGTGACCGAGGCCTCGCCCTGCGGGGCGGACTGGATCAGGCTGAGCAGCCGCAGGCGAGCCGGATCGGCGAAGGCCTTCAACACCCCGGCGAGCCGTTCGGCGTCGGCAGGCTTGATCGGCTCGCCGGACAGGGGCGAGATAGCGGGAGCAGCGGTTTTAGCAGTTGCCACGTTCACTATGGTCCCACCGAAAGCATCGATCGGTGGGTGGAACGGTGTCAGTACACCGATGGTGGTCGGATGGCCGCACGGCGAGCACGCTGACGTGCGGCGCGGCCGGTGACGACGGCCGCGACGAGCACCGCGCCGGTCAGCACGATCGCCGCGACCGTGGCCGCGAACATCAGCGCGCTCGGGTCGCCGGAGCTGGTGCCCCAGACCGCCTGGCTGAGCTGATCGGCGCCGAGCAGCCCGGCCGGGGTGGCGACCACCAGCACCGCCCACAGGCCACGGTCGTCCGCCCGCACCGCTCCGATGAGCCCGACGAGCAGGGCCACCGCGGCCAACAGCCCACCGGCCATCGCGAGGATCTCCGGCGTCGACCGGTACGAGGTGAACCAGTCGCCGCCACGCTCGGCGGCGTCGAACGACGCGGACACGGCCACGCCGAGGCCGGCCGCCACCGGCGGTAGGACGCGGCGCGTCCGGCCGGGGCCGGCAGGCAGGGCGAGCGTGGTGACCCCCAGCGCGACGACGGATACCAGGACGAACAGCGGGGGCCGCGGAAGGCCGACGAGCGCGGCCACGGCCGCGGCGAGCACGGTCAGGAGGAGGCTGCCGGTCGCGACGGGACGGGCCCACCGCCGGGGCAGCGCCGTCACGGTGAGGCCGGCGAGCAGCCAACCGATCCAGCCGATCGCGCCGACGGTCTGCACGGGACCGACCGTCGCGGAACCGCCCGCGCCGGGGTCGGAGACCTCGACCTGCAGGAGGAGGAAGGTCGACAGTGTGACGAGGGTGTTCAGCGCGAGCGTCGCGGCGAGAGGGAGCGCGGCGATCAGCCCGAGCGCCCCGTAGCCACGCAGACGCTCTCGCAGACCGGCGCGCGCGAGGTCGAGCGCGTCCTGTGGGGACGGCCACCGCCGCCGAGGGTCGGCCAGGTCGAGGTACGTCCCGACGATCTCCTCCTCGCGTCGGGAGCGGTAGTCGCGCGGGTAGGCCACCAGCAGTCGCCGGTAACGGCGTTGCAGGAGCGACGGGTCGCCGGTCGGTTGCGACGGGTCGCCCATCGGGGCGGGCGTCGAGTGGGGCGGGGTCATGCCGGGCCTCCGGTCGGGCGAAGAACGGGACTTGACACGGGACGGCGGGCGGCGCCGCGCGGTGAACCCGTGGCGGGGGTGGTCTCCTCGCTGTGGGACCGCAGTCGTTGACTGGCGGCCTCGACGTTGCGGCGCAGTCGCTCGGTCTCGGCGCTCAGCGTGGCCCGGCCGGTGTCGGTCAGCCGGTAGTAGCGGCGCAGCCGCCCATCGACGACCTCCTCGTGGTCCGGTTCGACGAGCCCTTCGTCGCCGAGCCGGTCGAGGGCGCCGTAGAGCGTCCCCGGTCGCAGGGCGACGCGACCGCCGGAGAGGGCGGTAACGTCGCGGACGATGCCGTAGCCGTGCATCGGCTGGAGCGCGAGGGCGGTCAGGATGAGGAAGGTGGGTTCCCGCAGCGGCGGCAGAGCGGCCATGGTCTGAATATATCGGTGGCGAAGCTATATCGGTGGCAGTTCCATCAGCGGGTCGGGCCGCTGCCCGGACGGCTCCGGGGACAGCGGCCCGCCGCTGTGGAGGTCGTCGTCTCTAGAAGTCGTCGTCGAAGCTGACCGTGCCGGTCACCCCCACCTGGTACGCCGACACCCGCCGCTCGAAGAAGTTGGACAGCTCCTGCACGTCCTGCAGCTCCATGAACGCGAACGGGTTGCCGCTGCCGTACATCGGCGCGATGCCGAGCAGGGCGAGCCGGCGGTCGGCCACGTGCTGGAGGTACTCCCGCATGTCGGCCAGCGACATCCCGGAGACGCCTTGTTCGAGGAGGTCCTCGGCGAACTGGACCTCGCACTCCACGGCCTCGGCCAGCATGGCCTTGACCTGCTGCTCCATCTCCGCGTCGAACAGGTCCGGCTCCTCGGCGCGGACGGTCTCGACCACGTCGAACGCGAACGCCATGTGCATGGACTCGTCGCGGAACACCCAGTTGGTGCCCGACGCGAGCCCGTGCAGCAGGCCTCGGGAGCGTAGGTAGTACACGTAGGCGAAGGCGCCGTAGAAGAACAGCCCCTCGATGCAGGCGGCGAAGCAGATCAGGTTGAGCAGGAACGCCCGGCGGTCCGCCCGGGTCCGCAGCTCGCGCAGCTCGAAGATGGAGTCGATCCACCGGAAGCAGAACTC
Source organism: Micromonospora sp. NPDC049366 (assembly GCF_044466625.1). NCBI lineage: Bacteria > Bacillati > Actinomycetota > Actinomycetes > Micromonosporales > Micromonosporaceae > Micromonospora > Micromonospora sp. NPDC049366. Next base: position 152,893 of record NZ_JBITMV010000019.1, on the reverse strand, counting down.
CGCCTTCCGAGCGATCGACGGGATGTTCTCGACGGCCGCGAAGGCGGCGAACCGCTCCTTCTCGTCCGGGACGTACGTGTCGAGCAGGTTCAGGTAGAACTGGACGTGCACGGCCTCCTCGAACAGTTGCCGGGAGAGGTAGAGCCGGCCCTCCGGGGAGTTGACGTGCTGGTAGAGGTTCAGCACGAGGTTGTTGGCGACGATGGTGTCGCCGGTCGCGAAGAACGCCACGAGCCGCGACACCAGATGCTGCTCGGCCGGCGACAGCTTGCCCAGGTCGGCGAGGTCGGCGTGCAGGTCGACCTCCTCGACGGTCCAGGTGTTCTTGATGGCGTCCTTGAACCGGTCGAAGAAGTGCGGGTAGCGCATGGGCCGCAGCGTCAGGTCCATGCCGGGGTCGAGCAGCAGGTGCCGCTCGGTGGTCGCGGCGCGGGTGTCGGGAGTGGTGGTCACTGGCATGCCTCGCAGCTCTCGGGGTTCTCCAGGGAACAGGCCAGCGCCTCCGCGTCGCCCACCGCGACGATCGGCGCGAGCGCCGGCGTGATGCCGACGGTGGCCTGTTGGATGCGGGTCGCGGGACGCGAGCGCAGGTAGTAGGTGGTCTTCAGCCCGGACTTCCAGGCGTACAGGTACATCGAGGAGAGCTTGCCGATGGTCGGCGCGCTCAGGAACAGGTTCAGCGACTGCGACTGGTCGATGTACGGGGCGCGGGCGGCGGCCAGGTCGATCAGCGCCCGTTGCGGCAGCTCCCACGCGGTGCGGAACAGGGCCCGGACGTCCTCGGGCAGCTCCGCGATCCCCTGCACCGACCCCTCGGCGCGCTTGATCCGCTCGCGGACCGCCGGCGTCCACAGCCCCCGCGCCTTCAGCTCCCGGACCAGGTAGGTGTTGATCTGGAGGAACTCGCCGGACATCGTCTCGCGCTTGAACAGGTTGGACACCTGCGGCTCGATGCACTCGTAGCAGCCGGCGATCGAGGCGATCGTGGCGGTCGGGGCGATCGCCACGAGCAGCGAGTTCCGCAGCCCGTGCGCCGCGATCGTCGCCCGCAGCGCGGCCCACCGCCGCGTCTGGGCGGGCTCCGCGCCCCACAGGTCCGGGTGCAGCTCACCCTTCGCGGCGCGCGTCTCGGCGTACGCGGGATGCGGGCCGAACCGTTCGGCGAGCCCGGCGGACGTCTCCAGGGCGGTCAGGAAGATCTCCTCCTGCACCCGGGTGGACAGCTCCCGGGCCGGCGCGGAGTCGAACGGCAGCCGCAGGGTGAAGAACGCGTCCTGCAGGCCCATCAGCCCGAGCCCGACCGGCCGCCAGCGCGGGTTCGACGCCGCCGCCTGCTCCGACGGGTAGTAGTTGATGTCGATCACCCGGTCGAGGAACACCACCGCCGTGCGGACCGTCGCCCGCAGCTTCTCCCAGTCGACGCCGTCGGCGCTGACGTGCGCGCCGAGGTTGATCGAGCCCAGGTTGCAGACGGCGGTCTCGGTGTCGCTGTTCACCTCCAGGATCTCGGTGCACAGGTTCGACAGGTGAATGGTGTTCCCCTCGCCACCGGTCTGGTTGGACAGCCGGTTCGACGCGTCCTTGAACGTCATCCACCCGTTGCCGGTCTGCGCGAGCGTGCGCATCATCCGCCCGTACAGGTCGCGGGCCTTGACGGTCCGGACGGCCTTCTTCTCCGCCGCCCGGTACGCCTCGTCGAACGCCTCACCGAACAGGTCCGGCAGCTCCGGGGCGTCCGACGGGTCGACCAGCGACCAGTCGCCGTCGGCCTCGACGCGGCGCATGAACTCGTCCGGGACCCAGTTCGCCAGGTTCAGGTTGTGGGTGCGGCGCGACTCCTCGCCGGTGTTGTCGCGCAGTTCGAGGAACTCCTCGATGTCGGGGTGCCAGGGCTCCAGGTAGACGCAGGCGGCGCCCTTGCGCCGGCCGCCCTGGTTGACCGCCGCCACACCGGCGTCGAGGGTCTTCAGGAACGGCACGATGCCGTTGGATCGGCCGTTCGTGCCCCGGATCAGCGCCCCCCGGCCCCGGACGCGGGACCAGGAGATGCCGATGCCGCCGGAGAACTTCGACAGCTTCGCGACCTGGTGGTAACGCTCGTAGATGGAGTCCAGTTCGTCGCGCGGGGAGTCCACCAGGAAGCACGACGACATCTGCGTGTGCCGGGTCCCGGAGTTGAACAGCGTGGGGGAGCTCGGTAGGTAGGCGAGGCTGGACATCAGCCGGTAGAAGCCGATCGCCTCGTCCGGCGTCTGCGACAGCCCGCACGCCACCCGCAGCAGCCAGTACTGCGGGGACTCCACCACGAGACGCGACTCCGGATGCCGCAGCAGGTACCGGTCCGCGACCGTACGCAGGCCGAAGTACTCGAACCGCAGGTCACCGGCCGGGTCGACGGCGTCGTCGAGTTCGCGGGCGTGCCGCGCCACGAACCGGGCGGTGGCGTCACCGATGAGGCCCAGACCGTGCGCGTACGCGATCGACTGGCTGAAGCTCGCCACGCCCTGCCCGCGGACCTCCTCGTCCACGAAGGCCGCCAGCAGCCGCGCCGCCAGCTTCGAGTACTGCGGCTCCTCGCCGATCAGCTCCGCCGCCGTCTGGATCGACAGCTTGTCCAGTTCGGTCGTGGTCGCACCGTCGTACAGACCGCTGATCGTCTTCGTGGCGACCCGCAGCGGGTCGACCTCGTCCAGGTCGGCGACCCACCGCTGCACCGCCCGGACGATCCTGTTGACGTCCACCGGTTCGGTGTCGCCGTCGCGCTTGCGGACCCGCATCACCTGCCGACGCTGCTCCGGCACGTCCTGCTCGGCCACCGTGTGGCCCCGTGTCGCCGCCATGTCCCCCTCCTCATGCCTGTCCACGAGGTCGACGAACGCGCAGGGGAACGCCACTGGCCGCCGGGCGGCACGCCGGCGTGCCGGGCCGGCTCACGGCGTCGGCCGTCCCGCGCGGCCTCCGACCGCCGCACGCGACGCGTGCGGCGCGCTGGCAGGTCTTCGGACTCGCGGGCGTGACACACGGTCGCCTACTGGCCGTCGCTTCCCAGGCCTCGCGGCCCAGTGCTTCGTTGACGGCGGTCGTTCCCACTCACCGCTGCGGGGCAGTCCCGGAATTTCACCGGGTTCCCTCTTGCCTCGACCACCGTGGACCGGCGGCCGAACCAGCTGCGGGTGACACCATATATGGGCGCCGGGTCGAGTTGGCAACACCAGATGCTGTGCGGGCGTGTCGTGGTCCGTGGTAATGGTCCTCGTCACGGCGACGCCCGCCCGCGCGGCGACCGGACCGTCCGCCGCCGCGCGGGCCGACCGGTCCGCGCGGCGCGGCGGCCCCGGTGGGCGTCCCCGGGTCGGCCCGATACGGTGGCAGGTGTGACGGACGCGGTGCGGGTGGCGGTGTGGTCGAGCTGACCTGGTACGGCCACAGCACGGTCTGGATCGAGGATTCGGGCACCCGGCTGCTGACCGACCCGCTGCTGCGGGACCGGCTCGCCCACCTGCGTCGCCGTCGCGGGCCGGTGCCGCGGCTGCCCGACGCCCCGGACGCCGTGCTCGTGTCCCATCTGCACGCCGACCACCTCGACTTCGCCTCGCTGCGCCTGCTGCCCGCGCACACCCCGCTGGTCGTACCGGCCGGTGCGGGACGCCTCGTCCGCCGCGCGCTGGGTGCCGCCGTTCCCTGCGTCGAGTTGGCCGTGGGGGAGCGGACCACGATCGGGCAGCTCACCGTCACCGCCGTGCCCGCCGCCCACGATCCAGGCCGGGGCCCCTGGTCCCGCCACCGCGCGCCCGCCGTGGGTTACCTGATCAACGGCCGGGCCAGCACCTGGTTCGCCGGCGACACGGGACTCTTCGAGGAGATGGCCAAGTTGGGGCCGGTCGACCTCGCGCTGGTCCCGGTCGGCGGCTGGGGTCCGACGCTGGGCGCGGGCCACCTCGACCCGGCCGACGCGGCCGAGGCGGTGCGGCGCGCGGCGGCGGCCCACGCCGTCCCGATCCACTTCGGCACCTTCTGGCCGGTCGGCTGCGAACGATTCCGTCCCGGCCTCTTCCTGCCTCCCGGCGACGCGTTCGCCCACCACGCGGCCACCGTCGCCCCGGGCACCCGGGTGCACGTGCTCGACCCGGGCGGGTCGCTGACGGTGCGCCGCTCATGACGGCGACCCTGGGCGCGCTGGGCTGGCTGGCGCTGGTGGTGATGTTCGGCGCGGTCGTCCCGGTGGTGCCGACCGGCGCGGCGGTCAGCGGCGCGGCCGCGCTCGCCGCGCACCAGCAGCCGCTGACCGTGGCGCTGGTCGTGCTGGCCGGGGCCGTCGGCGCGTACGTGGGGGACCTGGCGACCTACCTGGTGCTCGGCTGGGGTGGTGAGCGCATCGCCCGCCGGCTGCGGTGGTTGCGCGAGCCGCAGCGGCTCGACCGGGTGTCGGCGCGGGTGCGCGAGGGTCGGGTGTCGATGCTGCTGGTGTCCCGGCTGATCCCGGGTGGCCGGGTGCCGGTGCTGCTCGCGGCGGCGGTGACCGGGCTGACCCGGCGGCGCTTCGCCGTCGCCAACGCGCCGGCCACCGTCGCCTGGTCGGCCCTCTACGCCGCGATCGGCGTCGTCGGCCGTGCCGTCTTTCCGCAGCCGTGGCAGAGCGTCGCCGCCGCGATCCTGCTCGTCCTGCTGGTGAGTCAGCTGGTCAGCTGGGTGCACCGGCGGCGGGCCGCGCCGGTTCGTCCGCCCGCGACGCCATGACCGGCAGCGGCGGGCGCACGGACCGGTGGTCCGGTCCCCCGGCCGGGCCGTCCGCGCCGAGGTCGTCGGGCGTCGGGTCCGGCCGCCCGGCCCGGCCCGGCCCGTCCGGCGCGGTGCCGCCGTCGTCGCCCGGGCCGCCGTCCTGGTCGGGCCGGCGCAGCCCGAGTCGACGCAGCCACGCCAGCAACTGATCGTGTACGGCCTCCGGACCCACCAGCACGTCGTCCTGCGGCCAGTCGGCGGGGTGGATGAGCAGCGCGTCGGTCTGCCAACCGCCCAGGCCGCCGTGGCAGCCGACGAGCTCCTCGAAGGCGGCCACCTCGTCCAGACTGGGGTCGACGGCGCTGATCACCACCAGGTCCCCGACGTGGTCCATCTCCTGGTGGCGCAGCAGGTCCCACCGGGCACGCGGCCCGTACGCGGCGAGCGGGTCGTCGCCGTCGACGTGCCCGTCCCGCAGCCGGTGCCGGCCGTCGCGCCCGAGGGCCACCGGCCCGGCGGAGGTGTCGACCACGACCACCCCGATGCCCGGGTGGGCGGTCAGGCCGTCGACGAGGCCGGGAGCGGCGGCGTCGATCCGCTCCCGGGTGAGCCGCCCGGGGTGCCGGGGCAGGTAGATCATCGCCAGGTTGCCGGACGCCACGACCACGGTCTCCGGGTCGCTGTGACTGGCCGCCTCCGCCTCCCGGTCGGCCGGCCCGAGGGCGATCTCGGGCCCGTCCGAGCGGGCGCGGACGGCCGCGCGGGTCGCCGCCGCGGTCACGCCGCCCCGGCCCGCCACCTCGGTGAGCAGCAGATTGACCCGGCCCCACTGTTCGACGCCGCCGGCGGCCTCGGCGTCGACCGGGGCGGCAGCGGCGTCCGCTTCGGCGTCGCGGGGGGACGGAATCCGCGCGGGCGCGGCGAGCCGGGCGACTACCTGGGCGAGCGACTCGCCGTAGCGCTGGCGGAACGTGGCCCCCTGACTCTGCCCGTGGTCGCTGAGCACGACGAGGTGGTAGCGGCGCGCCGCCTGGGCCGCCAGCCGTTCGAGGATGCCGAGCGTGTGGTCGAGCGCTTCGAGGGCGGCCATCGCCTCCGGCCGGGCCGGGCCGGCGTGGTGGGCCACCTCGTCGTAGTCGACGAAGTCGCAGAAGATCACCGGTGCGCCGCGGGCCATCTGCTCGGCGATCAGCGACACATTGAGGTCGTTCAGCATGCTGGCCAGGGGGCGCAGCGCCAGATAGGAGCCGCCCCGGCCACCCCGGGGTTGGACGCCGCGCATCCGCTGCCGCCGCGCCTGGTGCAGCTCGCGCAACACCTGACCGGCGCCGATGGTGACGGCGCGGGCGAAGCCGTACGGGCTGGTCATGAACGCCGCGTATCCGGGGTTGGACCGGCCGGGAAGGGCCGCCCGGCTCACCGTCAACAGGCTGGTGGGCGCGTCGCCGGAGAAGGCGGTGCTGATGCTGACGCCACCGTCGCGCAGCAGCCCCCGTCCGGTGGAGAGGCGTCGCTCGATCTCGGCGGCGTCGCGGGGGCGGCTGGTGACGATCAGCCGGCCGCCGACGGGCGTGCCGTCGGCGCCCACCGTCGCCTTCTCGTACCACCGGTAGGCCGGCACGCGGGAGGCGTCGCCGTGCAGCAGACCCGCCTGGGCGGCCGGGGTGGTGGCCGGCAGCCCGGTGTGCCAGCGGGTCATCCGGTGGCTGCGGGAACGCAGCCACCGACCGACGGTGGGCAGGTTGCCGGCCCGTACCGCCCACTGCACCAGGGGCGCGGCCACGCCGTCGAGTTGGACGACGAGCAGCCCCTCGGGTGGCTCGGACGGCTCGGCAGGGGCACCACGCCGGCTCCGGCGCCGCCAGAACCGGCCCCGCCGGCCGTGCGGGGCCCGCCGCACCCGGGTCATCAGCCGCAGCAGCTCGGACACGAAGGTGTCGTCCGTGCCGGCGTCGGCCAACCAGTTCACGATCGCGGCGAGGGCGACGGCCAGCCACGCCGCGACGAACGCGACGGCGAATCCGGCGACGTGCGCCTCCGGGTCCAGCCGCAGGGCCACGTACATGACCACGGCCTGCACGACCACGCCGATGGCCAGCGCGCTGAGCCCGCCCAGCACGGTGGCCAGCGCGAGCAGCAGGGGGCGCAGCACCGCGCCGACGCCGGTGACCAGGGCGACCAGCCACAGCATCGCCACCAGGCCGCTGGCGGTGACCCCCGGCAGTAGCCACAGGGTGGTGGTGAGCACCGCGAACGAGGTCGCCATGCTGCGCAGCAGCGCCCTGATCCGGGCCACGGTGGGCCGGTACTCGCGCAGCACCCGCACGCCGACGTGGACCGGCTCGGGCAGGCGTGCCTCGGCTTCTCCCTGCGGCTCCATCCCCGCCACGATGCCACACCCACCCCATCAAGATCATCGGGGCGCGCCGGACGGCGAACCAGGTCACGCCGCGGGGCGGGTGTCGCTGTCGGCATCGTGCTGCGGGGTGGCCGACGGTTCCCCTACTGTCAGACTTGTTCACGTTTCGCACGCGATACCCCGAGCTCCATGGGCGACCCGACAGCCGGTCCCGTCGACCGGCTGCCGTCCGCACGGCGGCGCGCATCCGGCGCCGTCCGCCGCCTGAGCGACGAAGGGGTTCAGCTCATGGCCCACTCCACACCCGCGTCCGCGCCGACCCGCGGCCGTTGGGGCCTGGTCGGCGCCGCGGTGCTCGTCCAACTCGCACTCGGCGCCGTGTACGCGTGGAGCGTGTTCAACAAGCCGCTGCAGCAGCAGTTCGGCTGGAGCAAGACCGAGGCCGTGCTGCCGTTCGAGGTGGCGATCGGCACCATCTTCATCGGCAGCCTGATCGGCGGGCGCATCCAGGACCGGCGCGGTCCACGGCCGGTGGCGCTGGGCGGCGGAGTGCTCTACGGCGTCGGCAACATCCTGGCGTCGCTCACCTCGTCGGCGGACCAGCTCTGGCTGCTCGTGCTCACGTACGGGGTGCTCGGCGGCATCGGCCTCGGCGCCGTCTACATCACGCCCATCGCGATGCTGGCCAAGTGGTTCCCGGACCGCCGGGGCCTCATCACCGGCATCGCGGTCGCCGGGTTCGGCTTCGGTGCGGTCATCGTCGCGCCCGTCGCGAAGGCGCTGCTCAACGGCACCAGCGACAAGACCAGCGTGTTCCTGCCGCTGGGCATCGCGTACCTGATCGCGGTCCTGCTCGGGGCGTCGTTCTTCCGCAACCCACCGAGCGGCTACCAGGTCCCCGGGTTCACGCCCGCGGTCGGTGGCCGTGCCGTGGCCGGCACCCGCGTCTACACCCTCGGCGAGGCCCTGCGGACCCGCCAGTGGTATCTGCTGACCGCCATCCTCACCCTCAACGTCGCCTGCGGCATCGCACTCATCTCCCAAGCGTCCGACGCCGCCGAGGCGATCACCGGGGTGAGCGCGGCGAGCGCGGCCACGCTGGTCGGCATCCTCGGCCTCTTCAACGGCGCCGGGCGGGTGGCGTGGGCCTGGCTGTCCGACCGCGTCGGCCGCATGCCGGCGTTCCTCGGGATGCTGGTGCTCCAGGCGATCTGCTTCTTCATCCTGCCGCACGCCACGGCGTTCGCGGTGTTCGCGGTGCTCGCCGCGCTGGTCTACCTGGCGTACGGCGGCGGCTTCGGCACCATGCCGGCCACTGCCGCCGACTACTTCGGCACGCCCAACGCGGGTGCCGTCTACGGCGCGATGATCGTGGCCTGGAGCATCGGCGGAGTGGTCGGCCCCCTGGTCACCGCCGTGCTCTACGAGGCGAGCGGCAACAGCTACACCCTGCCGTTCACCGTCATCGCGGTGGTGGCCCTGGTCGCCCTGGTCCTGCCGCCGATCACCCGGCTGCCGACCCAGCCGGGCCGGCCGCGACCCCACAGCGAGGTCACCGGACCGTGACGGTGGCCGGGCGCGACGTCGGGGTGGCTACCGTCGGCCGCCACCTCGGCACCGTCACGCTGCGGCTCACTGCGGGCGGGCGAACCCACCCCGGGGCGCGATGATCTCCAGGTTCGTGCCGTCGGGGTCGTTGAAGTACGCGACCTGGGTGCCGAGCGCGTCGGCCGGGTTCACCTCACCCTCGGCGAAGGTGTAGGGCTCGCCGAGGAAGTCGAAGCCGGCGTCGCGCATCCGCCCGTGGACGGCGTACACGTCGTCGACCAGGAAGCATAGGTGCATGGTGCCGGGCCGGTTGGCCGCACCCTGCGCCGGTTCGCCGGCCGGATCGAGGAACTGGATCAGGTCGATCCCGAGATCGTCGAGGTTGAAGGTGGCGTACCGGAGCTTCGTCACCGGCAGCCCCTGTGACTGCGCGAAGCCGGGGCCGTGCATCGTCTCGTCCCGCACCACCGGCTCGGTGCCCAGCAGCGCCCGGTAGAAGGCCACCGACCGGTCGAGGTCGCCCACCGAGATTCCCACGTGGGCGGCCTTCCGAAGACCGATGGACGCGGTCGGCGTTCCGGGTGCGTTGCTCATCGCGATTTCTCCCCACGGTTCGTCGCCTTGATCTTCCTGATCTCTGTGCTACCCCGGGTGGTCCGCCTCGAACCAGGGGTGGGTCCGGAAGGCGAGTTGGCGAGATCATGCGTTCCGCGTGTTCATCCACAGTGAACGTTGGCGTCCCGGGTGAGTTCCGGGGCGACGCGCCTCGGCGGTGCCGCGACGTCTCCGTCGTGCACTGACGGGTGCTTCGTGGCCCGGCTTGACACATGATCGCGTCCTTAGGTTAGCCTAACCTCATCGCCATGATCGGCGTGCGACCACGGCCCGGTAGACCACCGCCAGACCGAGAGAGGCACCATGACCCAGACCCTGCCCGTCGCCCCCTGGCGCCTGTTCACCGCCGAGGTGCGGGCGGTACGCCGGCTCAGCCCGTCGTTCGTCCGGGTCACCTTCACCGGGCCCGACCTCGACCGGTTCGCCGACAACGGCTACGACCAGCGGATCAAGCTGGCCCTGCCGCTGCCCGGCGAGCGCGGTGTGCGGCTGCCCGACGGCCCGGACTGGTACGCCGCCTGGCGCGCCCTGCCCGACGAGCGCCGCCACCCGATCCGCACCTACACGGTCCGGGCCGCACGGCCGCACCTGGCGGAGGTGGACGTCGACCTGGTCCTGCACGGCGACAGCGGCCCGGCGACCCGGTGGGCGCGCCGTGCCCGACCGGGCGACGAGATCGTCATCGTCGGTCCGGACGCCGGCTACCCGGGTGTCCACGGCGGGGTCGAGTTCCACCCGCCGGCGGACGGTCAGCTGCTGCTGGTCGGTGACGAGACCGCGGTGCCCGCGATCGCCGCGATCCTGGAGCGTCTGCCCTCCCACGCACGGGGTCGGGTGCTGATCGAGGTGCCCGAGGCCGCCGACGCGCTGCCGCTGGCGGCGCCGTCCGGCATGCCCGTGACCTGGCTGGCCCGCGACGCGGGCGAGCACGGCAGTCGGCTCGTCGCCGCCGTCGCGGAGGCGGCCGGCGACCTGCTGGGCGCCGGGGCGGGCGCCGCCGAGCCGGTCCCGGACGTGGACGTCGACGTGGAGGTGCTCTGGGAGGTGTCCCAGGAGGTGCCGGCGGTCCCGCTGTACGCGTGGCTGGCGGGCGAGGCGGGCGTCATCCGGACCCTGCGTCGGCACCTGGTCGGGGAGCGGGGCCTGGACCGGCGGGCGGTGGCGTTCATGGGCTACTGGCGGATCGGTCGCGCCGACACCGCCTGACGGGATCGCGCTCGCCGGTCGGTCCGCGCGATCCTGTCGGGGGGGCGGGCCTACGGTGTCCGCAGATCCGACGTCGACCGGGGGAGAGTCCATGACCACACTCGAGAACCGTCCGCACACAGCCCTGCTCGTCATCGACGTGCAGACCGGCGTCGTCGAGGGGGCGCACGAGCGCGACGAGGTCGTCGCCAACATCGGCGGCCTGGTCGGGAAGGCTCGCCAGGAGCACGTCCCCGTGGTCTGGGTGCAGCACTCCGACGAGCGGCTCGCCCGGGGCAGCGACGCGTGGCGGATCGTCCCGGAGCTCCACCCCGACGGGGCCGAGCCGCTGGTGGAGAAGCACTACGGCGACTCCTTCGAGGACACCACGCTGGAGTCGGTGCTGGCGGAGCGCGGCGTCGGGCGGCTCGTCGTCGTCGGCGCGCAGACCGACGCGTGTGTCCGCTCGACGCTGCACGGCGCGCTGGCCCGGGGCTACGACGCCATCCTGGTCAGCGACGCCCACACCACCGAGGACCTGTCGGCCTGGGGCGCGCCGCCGCCGGCCCAGGTGGTCGCGCACACCAACCTCTACTGGACCCACCAGACGGCGCCGGGGCGCACGGCCGGCACCGTCGAGACCAAGGCGGTCGACTTCCGGGCCACCGCCTGAGACCGATGCGACACCGGCCCGGCGCCCCACGCGGGGCGCCGGGCCAGGCGCCGGTTCAGCCGTCGACCCCGAGGGCGGCCACCGGGCTGATCCGCGAGGCGCGCCGAGCCGGCAGCACCCCGGCCAGCGCGGTCAGCGCGATCAGCGCCACGAAGAGCCCGACCAGCGGCAGCACCGGCAGCGTCAGCGGCGCGTGGATCCCCAACGCCCGCACCGCCAGCCAGGCGTACGGCACGCCGAGCAGCAGCCCGATCGTGGCGCCGATCAGCCCGTACAGGCCGGACTCGGCGGTCAGCATGGTGCGCAGGGCGCCCCGGGACAGGCCGACCGCGCGCAACAGCCCCGACTCGCCCACCCGCTCCACAACCGACAGCGCGGTGGTGGAGCCGACCCCGACGACCGCGATGATCACGGTGAGGCTGACCAGGCCGACCGCGATCCAGACGATGCTGGCGAGCACCTCGCCGTCGCGGTCGCGGGAGTCGGCGAGGACGGCCAGACCGACCCCGTCGGCGCCGCCGATCGCCTGTCGCAGCGCCTGCACCGCCGCGGTGCGGCCGTCCTCGCCGGGGCGGGCCGCGTCGGCCAGCAGCCCGGACCACCCGGCGGCGACGCCGAGCCGGTCGAGGTCGGTGCGGTCGGCGAGCACCCCCGCGTGCAGGGGACCGGTGTCGGGCAGCACCGCCACGACGCGTACGTCGGTGGTGCGGGCGTCGACCGCGAGGGAGACCTGGTCGCCGACCCGCAGGCCGGTGTCCCGGGCCACCCAGTCACCGAGCACGATCCGGCCGGGCCCGAGGTCGGCGAGCCGGCCCTGCGCCACGTCGAGCTGGTCCGTGGTCGGCAGTGCCGCCACGTCCAGGTCGGTCCCGGTGTAGGCGGACTCGGGGTTTCCCAACCGCTCGGCGCCCCGGCGGAGGGTCAACCCGTCGACCCGCCGGTACGGCACCACCCGGGCCAGCGCGCCCTCGGCGGCCCGGGCGCGCGTCACCACCTGATCGGGCAGCGTGGCGCCCGGTGCGGTGGTGACCTCGATGTCGGCGGGCGCCGACAGCGCCAGTTCGCGGTCCATCAGCGTGCGCAGCGAGGCCCCACCGACCGCCACGCCGGCGATCAGGGTCACGCCGAGCGCCACCACCACGGAGACGGCGGACGCGCGACGCGGGGTGCCGCCGACCCCGCCGACCGCCAGCCGCCCGACCGGCCCGAGCTGGCGCAGCGGCCAGCCCACCAGGGCCAGCACCGGGCGCACCAGCAGCGGCCCGAGCGCCACCAGCGCGAAGAACGCCAGGGCGCCGGACACGACGAGCAGCAGCAGCACCGGCGTCGCCGAGTAATCCTCCTGCTGCGGTTTCGGCAGCCGGGCGATCGTCAGGGCGGCGACCAGCACCGCCCCGCCGGCGAGCAGCAGCCCACCCACCAGCCGCAGCCCGCCGATGCCCCGCCGGCCGGCGGTCGTGCTCGCCGACCGCAGCGCCTCGAGCGGGGCGACCCGGGAGGCGGTGAACGCCGGGGCCAGCACCGCGAGGACGGTGACCGCGACGGCGCCGAGGACCACCGCGACCGCCGCCCCGACGGGCACCCCGGGGGAGGACACCGCCCGGCCGGCGGCGCGCAGGATCGGCGGTACGGCGTGCCCGACGGCCAGCGCGCCGGCCACACCCACCGCGCCGGCCACGAGGCCCGTGAGAGCGCCCTCGGCGGTGAGGGCCCGCACCAGCGCGCCCCGGTGGGCGCCGACCGCCCGCAGCAGCGCGAGCTGCCGCATCCGCTGGGCGAACACGATCCGGAACGTCGAGGTGACGACCAGCGCCGCGGCGACGACCGCGATCGCGACGAACATGCCGACCAGGGCGAAGAGCGCGCTGACCTGACTGGCCGCCGCGTCGGCCTCCAGCTGGCGCACCTCCGCGCCCGGGCGCAGCGCGACGTCGGTGGGCAGCACCGCCGCCACCCGCTGCCGGAGCGTCTCCACCGACTCGCCGGGCGCGGCGCGCAGGTCGATCCGGCGCACCTCGGTGGCCCCGCCCAGCCCGATCACCACGTTCTCCGGGGCGTACGCGTTGAAGCCACCGTCCTCGGCGGTGCCCACCAGGCCGGTGACGGTGATCCGCACCGGTGTGGTCCGGACGTCGGTGGCGGTGACCACGGAGCCGACCGTGAGGCCCAGCCGCTGCGCGGTGCGCGGGGTGACCGCCATCTCGCCGGGGGCGTCCGGGTAGCTGCCCTCCTTGAGCCGGATCGTGGACAGCGGGCCGCGCCCCGGGTCGGCCTCGAGGTTGACGAACGACCCGTTGACGCCCAAGCCGACCTCCAGCCGGGCCGCCGCCTCGGCGACCCCCGGCACGGCGCGGACCCGGGCCAGCGTCGCCACGGCGGGTGCCGGCCCCTGCGACTCACCCCCGACCACGAGGTCCGTGGCGGCGGGGGTTCCGCTGAGATTGTCCCGCGCGGTCCGCTCGGTGATCTGCTGGGCGAGCACGGTGCCGAAGACGACGAAGGCGGCGACCAGGATCGCCAGGCCGGTCAGCAGCAGCCGGCCGGGGCGGCGGGCCGCCGCGCTGAGCTGTGTACGCAGCACCGGCGTCCTCATGCCCGGGCCGCCAGGGCGTGCAGTGCCTCGGTGACCGAAGCCCGGTCCGGCCCGTCGATGTCGCCGGCGATCCGGCCGTCGGCGAGCAGCACCGCCCGGTCCGCGTACGCGGCGGCGACCGGGTCGTGGGTGACCATGACGATGGTCTGGCCGAGGTCGCGCACCGAGTCCCGCAGGAAGGTCAGCACCTCCGCGCCGGAGTGCGAGTCGAGGTTGCCGGTCGGCTCGTCGGCGAAGACGACCTCGGGGCGGGACACCAGCGCGCGGGCCAGCGCGACCCGCTGCTGCTGGCCGCCGGAGAGCTCGCTCGGGCGGTGGCCCAGCCGGTCGGCGAGCCCCAGCACACCCACCAGGTGGGCGAGCAGCTCCCGGTCGGGGGTGCGGCCGGCCAGGTCGAGGGGGAGGGTGATGTTCTGCGCGGCGGTCAGCTGCGGCAGCAGGTTGAACGACTGGAAGACGAACCCGACCCGCTCCCGGCGGACCCGGGTCAGCGTCCGGTCCGAGCGTCCGGTCAGCTCCGCGCCCCCGAGCAGCACCCGCCCGGAGGTGGCGGTGTCCAACCCGGCGAGGCAGTGCATCAGGGTCGACTTGCCCGACCCGGACGGCCCCATGATCGCGGTGAACCGGGCCCGCTCGAAGCCGACCGTCACCCCGTCCAGGGCCCGTACGGCGGTGTCGCCGGTGCCGTACACCTTGACCAGGTCGACCGCGGCGACGGCGGCCTGGCTCACGTCCGGCGGGGCGGGGGCGTGGATACTCATCGAACCTCCAGCGAATGATCCTCTGACTCAGGGAAGCCTCGCCGGGGGTGGGCGGCTGCCGCATCGGCCCGGGGAGCGGGTTCGGCGCCGCCGGGTCTGTCTTTCGGCTGATCTGCCACCGCCACCGAGGTCGCTACCCTGGGTCACGATGAATGCGCCGGGGCTTCGACATTGGTGGGTCCGCCTGGGCCAGCTCGCCGGCCTGGCGGTGGTCGGCCTGCTGGGCCTCTTCGACCTGCGGTTCGGCAACTTCGACGGGATGAGCTCTCCGGCGGTCCTGCTCACCCTGGCCCGGATGGGGCTGGCCGTGGCGACCGTGGTGGTCTGGCTGCCGCTCTACCGCCAGGGCTCCCGGCGGTTGCCGCTGGCGGCGCTCGTCGTCGGCGGCGTCTCACTCATCGTCACCCTGCTGCTGGCCGCCGCGCACGCCCACGGCTCGTACCTGGTGGGCGGGAGTTGGGGGCTGGCCGAGTCGGCCGGGCTGTTGGCCGTGGTCTTCGTGGTGGTTCGTCGGGGAGCGCCCCGGACGGCCGCGGTGGCGGCGCTGGTCGCCGGGCTGGCCGTCGCCGGGCTACCGCTGCGCGCCGGCACCGAGAACACGTACGTGATCTTCGCGCTGATCCAGGCCCTCGGCGCGGCCGGCGCCGCCGGCGCCGGCCTCTATCTGCGGACGATGGCCGCCGGCCGGGAGCGTGCCGTGGCCCTGGTGCGGGCCGAGCAGCGCGCCGAGTTCGCCCGGGACCTGCACGACTTCATCGCCCACCACGTCACCGGCATCGTGGTGCAGGCGCAGGGTGCCCGGTTCGTGGCCGAGCAGGACCCGCAGCGGGTGATCACGGCCCTGGAGCAGATCGAGCGGGCCGGCGCCGAGACGATGTCCTCGATGCGGCGGATGGTCGGGATCCTGCGCAACCCGGAGGCGGCGCCGGACGCCCCGCTGGCCCCGCTGGCCGGCGTCGCCGACCTGGCGCCGCTGCTGGAGGGGTTCAACGGCGTGGCGCGGGTGCCGGCCCGGCTGCACGTCGACGGCTCCCTGGACGGGCTGCCGATCGAGGTCTCGACCTCGGCGTACCGGGTGGTGATGGAGGGGCTGACGAACGCCCGCCAGCACGCGTCCGACGCGCGCGCGGTGGACGTGTTCGTTCGGCGTACCCCGCAGTGGCTGCTGGTCCGCGTCGCCGACGACGGGTCGTCGTCGCGCACCGCGCCCGGCCGCGGGCACGGTTTCGGCCTGATCGGCCTCACCGAGCGGATCCGGGCCCTCGGCGGCACGATCACCGCCGGGCCCGGCGTGGCCGGTGGCTGGGTGCTGGACGCGACGCTGCCGCTGGACCGGGCGGTGGCCCGGTGATCCGCGTGCTGGTCGCCGACGACCAGGCGATGGTGCGGACCGGCTTCGGCATGATCATCGGGGCGCAGCCGGACATGGAGGTCGTCGGCGAGGCCGCCGACGGTGTCGCCGCGGTGGAGCTGGCCCGGCGGCTACGCCCGGACGTGGCCCTGCTGGACATCCGGATGCCCCGCCTCGACGGGCTGGAGGCGCTGCGGCTGCTCGCCGGGCCCGGCGTCGTCGACCCGGTGAAGGTGGTCGTGGTCACCACCTTCGACCTCGACGAGTACGTGCACACCGCCCTGCGCAACGGCGCCTGCGGCTTCCTCCTCAAGGACTCCGGCCCGGCGCTGCTGGTCGAGGCCGTCCGGGCGGCGGTCTCCGGCGACGCGCTGATCAGTCCCTCGGTGACCGTACGGCTGCTGGAGCACCTCAGCCCGCCCACCGCCGCCCGCGACGAGGCGGGCCTGTCCCCGCGCGAGCTGGACGTCGTCCGGCTGGCCGCCCGGGGGCTCACCAACGCCGAGATCGCCGCCCAGCTCTTCATCGCCGTGGGCACGGTGAAGACCCATCTGGCGAGCGTGCAGACCAAGCTCGGGGCGCGCAACCGGGTCGAGATCGCGGCCTGGGCATGGGAGCACCGGCTGGTCGGGTGAGGCCGGGACCGGCTCAGTGCTGGGCGGTGCCGCCGGTCGGGGTGGGTGTGGCCGTGTCGGTGAGGTACTGCTGGACGGCGTCGTCCGCGACGGCCTGGTAGAGCGCCTTCGCCTTGGCGGTGTCCGGCAGGACGACGCTCTGGCCGCTCTTCATGCCGGTGCCGGCGCTCGGGCTGCCCAGGAACGTCAGGTCGTCGCTGCGCAGGTCCCGCAGCTCCAGCGCGACGTTGATCAGATCGAAGTCCTCGTCGACGGTCACCGACTTCGTCACCGCCTGGAGGAAGGCGTTGAGCTTGACCGGGTTGGAGAGGGTGCCGATGCCGGCCGCCCGGTCGAGCAGGGCCTGGAGGAACTCCCGCTGGTGACGTTCGCGGCTGAAGTCGCCGTCGCTGAACTGGTAGCGCTGGCGGACGTAGTCCAGCGCCGCCGCGCCGTCCAGGTGCCGGGTGCCCTTCTCGAAGGTGCGGTACGGCGGGTGGATCGAGGTGATCGTCTTCTCGATCTTCAGGTCCACGCCGCCGAGGGCGTTGACCACCTGCGCGAAGCCGGCGAAGTCGACTATCGCCACGTGGTCGACGTGGACCCCGGTGAAGCCCTCCACGGTCTGCACGGTCAGCGGGGTGCCGCCCCAGGCGTACGCTGAGTTGATCTTTGCCATGGTGTCGCCGTGCCGGCCGTCGGCCGACTTCGGCACGTAGACCCAGGTGTCGCGGGGGATGGAGATGACCTCCGCCTTCTGGTGGTCGGCGTCCAGGTGCAGCAGCATGATCGTGTCGGTGCGGGAGTCCGCGGTCTTGTCGGGATCACGCGAGTCGCTGCCCAGCAGCAGCACGTTCATCGCACCGGTCACGGACTGTGTCGGGCGCGCGCTCGCCGGCAGGCCCGCGAACGCTTCCGTGCGGGCCAGGTTGCCGTCGAGCGACCGGCCGTACGCCCCCACGGCCACGAGCGCGCCGCCTCCCAGCAGGAGCAGCGCCGCCAGTACGCCGATCAGAACGCGTCGAGATCGTCGTTGCACCCGTCCGAACCCCTCACCTCGGTCTGACCGCCGATCGGCGGCCAAGTAGTCACCCAGAGTAACCGCTGAATCTGAGAGTCGGCTTGGAATGATCACCGGGTCCGGGCGGAGGCCGGGGGAGGGCGCCCGGGCGGCGTCAGAGCATAGGGAAACACCCGATTACGCGCCCGGCGTCCGGTCCTAGCCTCAGATCATGACCGGACGCCTCTTCGCGCTGGAGCAGTACGACTGCTCACCCGACGCGGACGCGGCCGCGCCGGCGTTCGGCACCCCGGACTGCCGACTGGTCGCCGCCGTCCGGATCTCCGCCGACGACGTCGTGATCGCGCTGGTCGAGGGCGCCGACGCGGACACGGTGGCCGCCGCCGCCCGCGATGCGGACTGGCGCGTCGACCGTCTCGTCCCCGCCCGGTGGATCTACCCGCCCGAGCAGTCGACCGACGAAGCCAGACCTCCCGTTACCTGAAAGGGACGTGACCAATGCGCCGTCTGATCGCACCCGTGGTGTGCTCGCTCCTGCTTCTCCCGCTCGCCGCCTGCGGGGCCGACGACGGTGGCGGCGCCCCGCCGGCGGGGAACCCCGGCGTCGAGGCGGACGGCGACGGCGACGGCGACCTGGCCGGTGCCGGCGTGGACACCCCGGCGCCCCCGTGCCCGTTCACCGTCGACAAGATCACCGAACTGGTGGGGCAGCCCATGGTCGACCAAAGCAACTGCTCGTTCGGTGACGGCAACGGGGTGGCGCTGCTCACCATCACCACCGCCTCCCGGATCGCCGGCGAGGCCACCTACGACTACCAGCGGCAGCAGGCCACCTCGACGTACCGCCAGGTGAAGGACGCCGGCAAGGGCGACAAGGGGTACCTCGCGATCAAGGACATCGGGGCCGAGGCCGTCGTGATCAGCAACGCCGGCAGCTACACCGTGACCCTGAGCAGCTTCCAGCGGCTCGGTGCCACGCCCGACGGGTACGAGCGGACGCTGCGTGGCCTGCTCGACGCCCTCCCGCTGTGAACCCGTGCCGCCGACCAGCGGTGACGTCGAGCCGACGACAGGAAGTGGACCCAGGATGAGACTCCTCGCAACCGGCCGGAACCGCCCGGCCCGCACCGCGCTCGCGGCCGTCGCGGCTGTCGTGCTGCTCGGCGGCTGCGGCTCGGACGACGGCGACGCCCCGTCCGGCGGCGACCAGAACATCGCGGCGAGCCCGACGGCGGTCGCGGAACCGGAGCCCGAGCCCAGCTCGGCGGAGCCGTCGGCCGCCCCCACGGTCGACCCCTGCGCCCTGGTGACGAAGCAGGAGGCCGAGAAGGTGGCCGGCACCCGGCTGGAGGACGCGGTCGCCTCGCCGGAGAGCTGCAGCTACACCGGGCCGGTCACCGGGCCGACCGCCCAGCTGGAGGTGTACGTCGGGCCCGGCGCGAAGAAGATCCTCGACATCGATCGTGAGCTCAAGCACGAGTTCACGCCGATCGCCGGAGTGGGTGACGAGGCGTACGCCGAGGACGGGGCGGTCTTCGTGAACAAGGGCGGAGTGTGGGTGGCGATCCGGCTGGTCCGCCTCGATGACCCGGCGACGTTCCGCAAGCCGCTGGCCGACCTGGCGAAGACGGTCGCCGGCCGGATCTGACCCGAGACCGACGGACCTGTCCACCCGGGCGGGGTCACGACGCCCGCCCACGGCGCTCCGAGGGGCGCCGCGGGCGGGCAGCGCGTCAGAGGCCTTCCCAGACGGCCTTCGCTCCCGAGTCACCGGTGCGCACCACGTAGTAGACGGCGACCCCGGCGGCCACGATCGACAGCACCCGCAGCGGCACGGTCAGCGCGGCGGGGCGGACGGCGTCGTCGTCCGCCCCGGCGGAGCGGGGAGCGACCAGGACGACCAGCGCCAGCGCCACGACCGCCAGGCCGAGCGTGGCGTAGAGGGTGAGATTGCCGAGCTGCTGGTGCGCCTCCAGTCGCGGCACGTACTCGGGGCTGACCCGGTTTCCCGAGAGCAGGCGGTCGAAGAAGGCGTCGCCGGAGAGCTTCGCCAGCAGCGCGGCGACCGGGGCGCCGACGGCGAGCAGGCCCAGCACCCAGCGGGTGTGCGGGCGGATGGGCGCAACGAGGGCGTAGCCGACGGTCAGCAGCGCCAGGAGCGGCACGAACACGACGGCGGCGTGCAGCACGAGAGGGTGGGCGGGGATGCCCATGAACTCCTCGAACAACGGCGTCTCCTCCGGCGGGGCGGCGGGCACGGATCATGACGTTCGGGCCTGGACGCTATCGGTACCGGGCGCTCGTGTCAGCCCTCGGCTCCGCTGTGGAGATCTTCCGGTCACGCCTCGTGTCGGGCGGCCGGGTCCGGCGTGGCGCCCGCTCCGGCGGTGGTCGTCGGTCGGACAACCCGACATTTTCTCCTATATGGTGACCATATGCATCAGGCCGTACCAGAGCCGGAGCGGCCTGAGGCCGAGCGGGAAGTCGCGAGCGCCGTCCGCCCGCACCGCGAGCCGCCCGCGGCGATCCCGTTGCGCCGCGCGGTCCTCAGCGCCGTCGCCCCGCTGATCCTGGCGCTGATCATCGGGGTCGGGTTCATGGCCGCGTACGTCGCCGCCCTGCACGACCCGCGGCCGAAGGACGTCCCCGTCGGCGTGGTCCGCGGCGACCGGGCCGCCGAGGAGCTCCTGGCCGCGGTCCGGACGCAGGGCCGGCAGCTCAAGGCGGTCGGCTACGACGACCGCGCCGCCGCCGACCGGGCGCTGAACCGGCGTGACGTCTACGCGGTGCTGAGCGGCCCGAGCGGCACGCCCACGCTGACCCTGACCACCGCCGGGGCCGCCGCGCCGCTGGCCACCGAGGTGATCACGCGCATCCTCACCGTCGCGTCGCAACGCGCCCAGGTGCCGCTCGCCGTGACCGACGCCGTGCCGGTCGTGGCCGACGACCCGCGCGGTGTGGTGCCGTTCTATCTGGCGACCGGGCTGGTCATCGGCGGCTACTTCGGTGGCATCGCTCTCAGCCTGACGTTGGGCACCGTGCCCCGCACCCCGGCGCGGGCGGCGATGCGGATCGGCGGGCTCGCCCTGCACGCCGTCCTGCTCTCGGCCGCCGGGGTGCTCGTTGTCGGTCCCGGCCTGGACATCTGGCACCGGCACCTGCTGAGCCTCTTCGGCGCCGGTGCGCTGCTCGCCTTCGCCGCCGCGCTCTTCGCGGCCGCCGTGCAGAGCTGGCTCGCGCGGCTGGGCACCGCACTGATCATTCTGCTGCTCGTGGTGCTGGGAAACCCCGGTTCCGGGGGCATCTATCCGCCCGAGTTCCTGCCGGACTTCTTCCGGGGCATCCACCTGTGGGACATCCCCGGCCTGGGGTCCGACCTGATCCGCTCGGTGATCTACTTCCCGCCGGACGCGGGCCGGTGGCCGGCGATCAAGCTCGGCATCTGGTGCGTCGCCGGCATGATCGTGCTCGTCACCGCCAGCGTGGTGCTCGGTCGGCCTCGGCCCCGGTCCCGTGCCGCGCGCTCCGGCGGCGGGGCCGGAGCGCCGTGACCCGGGCGGGGACGCCGCCCCCAGGGCGTCGGAGGGTCCGGTGGCGGCCACGGCGGGTCGCCCACGCTGGTCCCGCTCCGGCCTGCTCTGATCCACCGCGCACCCGCTCCACGTGGTGGCGGCGTCAGGTGTCGCCGGGTGGTGAGCGGTGGTTGTCCGTCAGCCGGAGCCCGACACCGCGCACCGCCGCGATGCTCACGGCCGTGCCCAGGTCGGCGAGTTTGCGCCGCAGGCGCTTCACCAGCGACTGCACGTCGGCCCTGCGCTGGCGCCCCTCGGCCTGCCAGACCGAACGGTGCAGCTCGGCGTAGCTCCACACCCGCAGCGGCTCGCTCGTCAGGCAGATCAGCAGATCGTGTTCAAGCCGGGTCAGGTCGACCTCACGCTGCCCGTGTCGCGCCGTCAGCCGGGACGAGTCGATCAGCAGCGTGTCGTCGACCGGCCCGGGCCCGCCCGTCGGCGGCGGATCGGCGGGCGGTTCGGGCGCGGCGGCGTCGGGTGGACGCTGCGCGGGCCCGATGAGCCTGCGGAGTTCGTCCAGGTCGGAGACGAGCAGCAGGGGGCCGATGCCGTCGAGATGTTCGGCGAGCCGGATCCGTTCGGAGGCCGAGGGGGTCACCGCGATGACGAGCGGGAACCGCCCGTCGGCCGGACCGGGACCGCCCGGCTCTCCGCTCGCGTCGTGCTCAGCCACGGCGTCCACCCCGAGACGCTGGGCTTCTCTGCCCAGCTTTCGTCATGATCGTGACAACGATTGACAAGGTTGTCGTCACCTGAGTAACCGTTAGCGACAACTTGCTTACCGCACGTTCTTGATCGTCCTTTCATCGCGATCATAGTGTCCACTCGGGCAACCGGCGTGACCCGCGCGGTGCATGGAGGGGCGTAGGAGGGGTTCGTTCCGTACCGGTTCATCCACACTGGAGCGGTCCCTTTGCACCTTCACCATGGCCCATTTCACCCCCTGGGTCGTTCTGAAGGAGGCAGCACCGAATGTTCAGTCGTCCACATTGGAGGCGCGTCGCCAGATCGCTGGTGAGTGCGGGCGCGGCGACGGTCCTCGTCGCCACCGCGCTGGCCGCGACCGGCACGGGCGCGCAGGCCGGAACGGGCGGGCTCGGCGCGAGCGCGCCGTCCCCCGCTGACAAGATCCGGCCGGAGCTCACCAAGCAGCTCCAGGGCAAGACCGAGGGCGATTTCTGGATCCGGTTCAAGGACCGGGCGGACCTGAGCAAGGCCAGCTCGATCAAGGACTGGAACGAGCGGGGCACCGCGGTCGCGGCCGCCCTGAAGAAGACCGCCGCCGAGAGTCAGGCCAAGGTCCGCGCCGAGCTCGACAGCAGCGGGGCGAAGTACCAGACCTTCTGGGCCAGCAACGCCATCAGGGTCAGCGGCGGCTCGCTGACGATGGTGCAGAACCTCGCCGCCCGCTCCGAGGTCGAGGGCCTCTACGCCCCGGTCGCGTACGAGATCCCCAAGACCACCGAGGGCGCCGACGAGAAGACGACGAACGCCCTGGAGTGGGGCATCGCCAACATCAACGCCGACGACGTGTGGTCCCAGTACGCCGTGCAGGGCGAGGGCATCACCATCGCGAACATCGACACGGGGGTCCAGTTCGACCACCCGGCGCTGGTGAACTCCTACCGTGGCAACAACGGCGACGGCACCTTCGACCACAACTACAACTGGTTCAACGCCGCCGGCACCTGCGCGACCCCGTGCGACGGTGACGGCCACGGCACCCACACCATGGGCACCATGGCGGGTGCCGACGGGGCGAACCAGATCGGTGTGGCGCCCGGCGTCCGGTGGATCGCGGCCAACGGCTGCTGCCCGAGCGACGCGGCGCTGATCAACTCCGGTCAGTGGATGCTGGAGCCCACCGACCTCAACGGTCAGAACCCGGACGCCAGCAAGCGGCCGAACATCATCAACAACTCGTGGGGCACCCGGCTGCCCTCCAACGACCCGTTCATGGAGGACGTGACGCTGGCCTGGACCGCCTCGGGCATCTTCGGCGTCTTCTCCAACGGCAACAGCGGCCCCGGCTGCCAGACGAGCGGCGCCCCGGGCAGCCTGGAGAGCAACTACTCGGCCGGCGCGTACGACATCAACAACAACATCGCCAGCTTCTCCGCCCGGGGCCCGGGCCAGAACGGCCAGATCAAGCCCAACATCTCGGCCCCCGGCGTGAACGTCCGGTCGAGCGTCCCGGGCAACGGCTACGCCAGCATCAGCGGCACCTCCATGGCGGCACCGCACCTCGCCGGCGCGATCGCGCTGCTGTGGTCGGCGGCGCCGGCGCTGCTCGGTGACGTCAACGCCACCCGGGCCCTGCTGGACGACGCGGCGGTCGACACCGCCGACAGCCAGTGCGGCGGCACCACCGACGACAACAACGTCTGGGGCGAGGGTCGCCTCGACGCCCTCGCGCTGATCAACGCCGCCCCGATCGGCGACACCGGCACCCTCGCCGGCACCGTCACCGACGCGGCCAGCGGCTCCCCGATCGCGGGCGCCACCGTCGCCATCACCGGCGCGGCCGACCGCCAGTTCACCACCGGGACGGACGGGACCTACTCCGCGCTGCTCCCGGCCGGCGACTACCAGGTCGCCGTGTCGGCGTTCGGCTACCAGAGCAAGACGACGCCGGCGACGGTGACCAAGAGCGCGACCACCACGCTCAACGTCGCGCTCAGCGCCGTGCCGAGCGTCACCGTCAGCGGCACCGTCACCGACGGCTCCGGCCACGGCTGGCCGCTGTACGCGAAGGTGGTCGTCGAGGGCGCGTCCGGTGTCTCGGACTACACGACGCCCACCAACGGCCGCTACAGCCTCACCCTCCCGGCCGGGGCGACCTACCGGCTGCGGGTCGAGCCGCAGTACCCGGGCTACCAGACGGTGACCAAGGAGGTCGTCGTCGCCGCGCGCAACGTCACCGCCAACGTCGCCGTGCCGGCGAAGGCCGACGCCTGCACCACGGCGCCGGGCTACACCTTCGGCTCCGACGGTGAGTACGAGACCTTCGACGGCGCCACCACGCCGGCCGGCTGGACGGTCGTGGACAACAAGGGCAACGGCCAGGTCTGGAAGTTCACCGACCCCGGCAACCGGGGCAACCTGACCGGTGGCATCGGCAACTTCGCGGTCATCGACAGTGACGCGTACGGCTCCGGCGGCACGCAGGACAGCTCGCTGGTCAGCCCGGTCGTCGACCTGAGCGACATCGCGGCCCCGGTGATCCGATTCAACCAGGACTTCAACTGGCTGGGCGGTGAGACCGCCGACGTCGACCTGAGCATCGACGGCGGCGCGACCTGGACCAACGTGCTGCGGCAGGTGAACGACGTCCCCGGACCGCGGGTGACGGAGATCCCGATCCCGCAGGCCGGCGGCAAGGCGCAGGTCCAGGTGCGGTTCCACTACTACAACGGCACGTGGGACTGGTGGTGGGCGGTCGACTCCGTCCTGATCGGCAGCCAGGTCACCTGCGTGCCGCTCGACGGCGGCCTGGTGGTCGGACACGTCCGGGACCGCAACACCGACGGTTACGTCAACGGCGCCACCGTCACCAGCGTCGACAAGCCGGCGGAGAAGGCCACGACCGTCGCGACCCCGGACGACACCGGGCTCGCCGACGGCTTCTACTGGCTGTACTCCTCGGTGACCGGCACGCACAAGTTCACCGCGACGGCCGGCAACTACGTCAGCCTGAGCAAGAACGTCGACATCGAGGCCGACTGGACGACGGCCGCGAACTTCCAGCTCAAGGCCGGTCAGCTGACCGTCTCGCCGACCACGGTGAGCGGCACGGTCCAGATGCCCACCGGCAAGGTCAACAAGACCTTCACGGTGACCAACACCGGTGAGGCGCCGGTCGAGGTCGAGTTCGGCGAGAACGACGGCGGCTTCGAGCTGCTCCGCGCCGACGGGTCCAAGCTGACCAAGCAGCAGGTGCTCGGCTCCACGGGCGCACCGGAGCAGCGGCTCAACGTCGCGGCCTCGTTCGCCGCGAAGGCGTCGGACCGGTCGCCGACGGCGATGCCGCCCGCGCCGGGCCCCCAGGCCGCGCCGTGGACCGACATCGCCGACTACCCGGCGAACGTGATGGACAACCGGGTGGTCAACCTCGACGGCAAGGTCTACTCGATCGCCGGCGGCAACGGCTCGGCGTCCACGACGAAGAGCTACGTCTACGACCCGATCGCCCAGACCTGGGCGGCGATCGCCGACCTGCCCGGCGCCCGCAACGCGATGACCGTCGGCGTCGTCGGCGGGAAGATCATCGCCAGCGGTGGCTGGGCCGCGGAAGGCCCGGACGGCACCACCTGGTCGTACGACCCGGGGGCCAACGCCTGGACCGAGGTGGCCGACAACCCGGCGCCGCGCTCCGCGGCCGGTCAGGCGGTCATCGACGGCAAGCTGTACGCCATCGGTGGCTGCACCACCTCGGCCTGTACCCCCATGTCGAACGACGTGGTCCGGTACGACCCGGCCAGCGACACCTGGGAGACCGTGGCCGACTACCCCAAGTCGGTGGCCTTCCCGTCCTGCGGCGGGATCGACGGCATGATCTACTGCACCGGCGGTAACGACGGTTCCGCCTCGCAGCGGGCCAGCTACGCCTACGACCCCGGTGCCGACACCTGGACGCCGATCGCCGACGCGCCGTCCGACAACTGGGCCAGCTCGTTCGCGGTGGCGAACGGCAAGCTGCTGGTGGTCGGTGGCTCGCAGGGTGGAGCCATCACCAACGTCGGCTTCGCCTACGACCCGGCGACCGAGTCGTGGTCGAGCCTGCCGAACGCCAACACGCCGCGCTACCGCGGTGGTGCGGCGTGCGGCTTCTACAAGGTGGGCGGCTCCTCCGGCAGCTTCAGCGCCATGCCGGACAGCGAGGTGCTTCCCGGCTTCGAGGAGTGCGCCGAGGAGACCGCCGACGTCAGCTGGCTGACGATCGACAAGACCTCGGCCACGCTGGCCCCGGGCGAGAAGGTCACGGTCACCGTCGGAATGACGGCGGCCGTCGACCAGCCGGGCACGTACACCGGCGGGGTCACGATCAAGGAGAACACCCCGTACACGGTGGCGCCCGTGACCGTGACGATGACCGTGACGCCCCCGAAGACCTGGGGCAAGCTCATGGGTACGGTCACCGGCACGAGCTGCCAGGGCGTCGGGTCTCCGCTGCCCGGCGCGGTCGTCCAGGTCGACTCGTGGGCGCAGTCGTTCACGTTCGCCACGGACGCCCAGGGCAAGTACGCGTACTGGATGGACCGTCGGAACAACCCGCTGACGATGATCGTCGCCAAGGACGGCTGGAAGCCTCAGACGCGCCAGGTGAAGATCAACACCAGCACGCCCACGGTGGAGGACTTCGCGTTGTCCCCCATCCGCTGCTGACCCCCGACCACAACTGAACAGGCCGGCCCGCTCGGTACCCACCGAGCGGGCCGGCCCCTGTCCACCCCACCCCGCAGCGCCCGCCCCTTGGCCCGGCGATCTTGTGCTTTTGTGCCCTCAAGCGGCCGGCAAGAGGTGCGGAACGGAACGGGGCTGAAGCTGCAAGATCGCCGGCAGGACAGGGCAGGGCAGGACAGGGCAGGGCAGGGCAGGGGTGGACGGGGCGGGGGAGGGTGGCGGGGTCAGGCCGGGGCCAGGCGGAACCCGACGCCGCGGACGGCGTGGATCGTCGCCGACGCGCCGAGCTCGACGAGCTTGCGGCGGACCCGTCGGACGACCGAGTGCATGTCGGAGCCTCGGCCCAGGTGCTCGTTGCCCCACACGGTCTGGTGCAGCCGCTCGTAGGTCCAGACCCGCCCCGGCGCGCCGACGAGGCAGAGCAGGAGGTCGTGCTCCAGCCGGGTCAGCTCGATCTCCCGGTCGCGCCAGCGCAGGACTCGCCGGTCCGAGTCGACGCGCAGGCCGGACGCTGACGGTGTGCCCGCCCCGTCACCGGCGTCCACCACCGCCGCGGTGAGTTGCGACGGGTCCGCGGCGGCGACCCGCGACACCCCGTACCCGGGAATCTGGCCTGACTGACCCGACTGGCCCGCTGCGGTCGGCGCCTCCCACGTCGGCGTCTGCGGGGCGGGCGAGACGTCCGCAGCACCTGGCGCGCGCTGACCGAACCACCCCGCCACCGTGGCTTCCATCCCCGTGGTGGCCGACGTGCTCGCCTCACCGGGCGCGCCGGCTCCGGCCGGCGCCGACACGACGGGTGGTGCTCCGAGCGAAGCCGCCGCCCCCACGGCCGCCGACGCGGATACCGGCCCGGCCGACACCGGCGCGGCCGGGACGGGCGCGGCCGACAGCGCCGCGGCCGAGGCAGGCGCGGCCGACAGCGCCGCGGCCCACACCGGCGCGGCCGGGACGGGCGCGGCCGACCCAGGTTCCGCCGACAGGGGTGCCACCGACAGGGGGACGGGCGACAACGGCGCGGGCGCGGCCGACAGGGGTGCTCCCGCCGGCGCGGGCATCGAGTCGGGGGCGACGGGTGCTGGTTCGGCGGCGGGTGCCGTCGAACCGGTGACGCCGAGGAACTCCCGCGCCTGGTCGACGCTGGAGACGATCAGGAACGCCTCCGTTCCACCGAGCAGTTGAGCCAGCTGTCTGCGTTCCGCCGGTGACGACGCGATACCGATGATCAACGATGCGACCGGGATCCCCCGCATCCCCCACCTCTTCCGGTTCCCCACCCGTTCCGGGAGGTTGCCATGCCGCCGGATCAATCTGTGGCATGACTTTAATGGTGCTCTATATCGGCATGGTTAAGAATGGTTGCCCATCGACATCAATAATGGGATTTGTCATCCGTGGCGTGTGTCGGCATTGTGGAGACTTCGTGTTGGCTTGACCGTTTTGCTTCGCCGTAGGCGGTCGCCTGAGCCGGTTCGGGTCGCGATGCCCGGATGCTGACTCGCCTGGTCAGCTGGCTGTATCGCGCGCCCCGCAGCCGCCGTCGACCCGCTCCCGCGGTGATCTGCCGGTCGAGATGCTCGTAACGGATATTCTTCCGGCGATTTGCCCGCCGGGCCTGCTCTGGCCGGTTGAAACAGTAGTACACATCGATGTAAGGAACAATGTGCCGGCGCGTGGCGACATCACGACAGCTGTCCGGAAACGGTCGCGTCGCATTCGGCCCCGATGGTGACGGTCAGCGGCTCCGCCGGTTGGCGCGCAGGGCGCGCAGGATCACGCCCGGCCGGGCGAGCGCGTCGGGGTGCGACCGCATGGACACGACCTGGTTGAACACGCGCGCGGTCGCCACGTCCGTCACCGTGGCCCGCACGATCTCGTTCCCGACCCAGCGCGAGAACCGGTGTCCGCGAGGGTACGGGCCGTCGACGTGCGGCAGCGCCAGGTCGGCCGAGGTGGAGATCGACCAGGCGGCGTCGACCACCACCTTCTGCAGGTCGAAGAACTCCCGCGCGGGCAGCCGTAGGTCCGGTCCGGATCGCAGGTAGCTCGTCAGGCACGCCGCGTGCATGGCGGCCGCGGTGATGCCCTGCCCGTAGACGGGGTTGAACGAGGCCACCGCGTCGCCGACACTCACGAGCCCGGCGGGGAACCGCGTCAGCGCATGATAGTCCCGCCGCCGACTGTCGGCGTGCCGGTAGGTCTGGACGTCACCGATCAGCTCGTTGTCGGCGAGGGCGCCGAACTCCGGCGGGAACTGCTCCCGCAGCCGGCGGACGAAATCCTCCGCGGTGCGCCCGGGCCGGTTGGCCGCGTAACCGGCCATCATGGCCATCCACCGGCCGTCCTCGACGGCGAAGAACGCGGCCCCCGCCACGTCGGACGACGTGCCCGGGCTGTGCAGCGCCAGGACGAGCGCCGGGTCCGGCTGCACCTCGTGCCGCCGGAACATCGCGGTCGCGTAGTTGAGGTCGACCGTCATCCGTCGCATCGGCGGCCGGTCCCAGCCGGCCTGCTCCAGCCACTCGGAGAGCCGGCTGGAGCGCCCCATCGCATCGACCAGGAGGTCGGCGCTCTCGACGCCGGACAGCCCGCCGACATCGCAGCGGACCCCGGTGACGACGTCGCCCTCGAACACGAGCCCCGTGGCCCGGGCGGTGAGCGTCTTGACGTTGGGCAGCTGGAGCACCCGCCGACGGATCACCGCCTCCAGCAGGGGGCGGGTCCCCACGAGGGTGTCGGCGTCGTCGGGCACGACGACCTTGAGCCGCCCGTCCAGATAGTTCCGCCGGCTCTCCGGCGGGCTGGCGATCGCCCCCTGGGCCAGCGCCTCGTCCCGGAAACCGGGGAACAGCAGCTCCAACTGGAGACAGCCGCCCGGCAGCAGCGCGTGCAGCTGTGTTCCCTGCGGCACACCGGGCCGCGGCCCGCTCGTCGGCGGCTCATCCCGGTCGACGACGACGACCGTCTCGGCGTGATCGGACAGCACCCGTGCGGCCAACAGGCCGGCGATGCTGCCGCCGAGCACGACGGCCTTACCGAGGACGCGGGACGCGTCGTCGGACGGTCGTACCTCGTTCAGCGCGGCGAAGACACGGGCCGGGGAGGGGGCCATGTTGCTCTCCAAGGAATCCAGTGTGCTGTTCCGCCAGTATGTCCGAGGGGGCGGACGACGGATGGACCGGCACGACGGCCGATCGGCACGGACGCCCGACGATCGTCGCACAGGCAGCACGCGAACACGGTCAGGCACATGACATGCTCGTCGCGGTGGTCCCGGCCGCCCGCGCGCACCCACCCGAAACGATCACCCCGGAGGCAGCGTGCACATCCGCCCCTACCGGCCCGCCGACCGCGAGGCGGTCCACGACATCTGCATCCGTACGGCGGACTCGGGCGAGGACGCGTCCGCCTCCTACCGTGACCCGGACATCCTGCCCGCGATCTTCGCCCACCCGTACACCTTTCTGGACCCCGACCTGGCGTTCGTGCTGGACGACGGCGGCCGCGCGGTCGGCTACGTCGTCGGTACCGCGGACACCTCCGCGTTCGCCGCCCGGTTCCGCGCCGAATGGCTGCCGCTCGTGGCGGAGCGCTATCCGGCTCCGGCGGCGGAGCCGACGACCCCGGACGAGGTGATGGCGCACCTGCTGCACACGCCGGAGCGCATGGTGCTGCCGGAGTTGACCGACCACCCCGCGCACCTGCACATCGACCTGCTGCCCGGTTGCCGGGGCTCCGGGCACGGCCGGATGCTGATCGACACGTTCGTCACCGCGCTGGGCCGGACCGGCGCCGTCGGCCTGCACGTCGCGATGGTCACCGCCAACCATCGGGCCCGGCCCTTCTACGACCGGCTCGGCTTCCGCCCGCTCGCGGTGACCGACCCCGGGCCGCTCACCTACCTGGGCCTGCCGGTGCCCGCCCCCACCGCGACCGTGCACACCCAGCCGGCCGAAGCTTGACCTCCTAGCGGTCCACCGTGTCGGCCGGTGCCATCACCCGCAGCGCGTTCGCGGCCAACCCGATCCGCAGCGGGGTGTGGCCACGCAGTTCGCCGTCGACCTCCACGCGGGCCGGCTGGTCGGTCTCCAGGCACAGCTCACCGACGGCGAGGAACGGCTCCTCACGCAGGGTGCGCCGGTGGCCGCTGGTCGCGTTGCGGAACGTGTCCCGGAGCAGGCCGCGCCGGGAAGGGCCACCCACCGGGTACGCGATCAGCAGCCGGTCGTCCGCGTCGGCGTCGGCGGTGATCGGCCGTCCGGCGTGGAAGCCGCCGTTGGCCACGTACAGCTGATGGGTGACGAACGTGTGCGCGGCCCCGCCGGTGCGGATCGTGGCACGCAGCGGGCGCTGCCGGGCCAGCAGGGCCAGCGCGGTCAGCGGGTACGCGACCCGACCGGTGACGCGTTTGAGGCGCGGCGGCGTCCGAAGCATGATGTCGGCGGAGAGGCCGACGCCGACGTGGTTGGTGAACGGGATGTCGCCGGCCAGCCCCAGGTCGACGTCGACCACCTTGCCTTGGCTCAGGACGGCGACCGCGGCCGCCAGGTCCAGCGGGACGCCGACGGTGCGGGCGAAGTTGTTCGTGGTGCCCAGCGGCAACAGGCCGAGGGCGATGTCGCGGTGCGCCAGCAGGCGGGCCGCGGCGCTGAGGGTGCCGTCTCCGCCACCGGCGACGAGCAGGTCCGGCCCGAGGTCGGCGACGGCGGCGAGCACGGACTCCAGCTCGGCGGGCTGGTGGACCGGGTAACGGCCGATCAGGTCGAAGCCCGCCTCGACCAGCAGCGCGCAGGCGTGTTCGTAGCGGTGGCGTCCCCAGCGGGAGTGGGCGTTGACGACCAACGCGGCCCGTCGGTGGCGTCTGATGGCCTCGCCCAGGTCCTGCTTCGTCCGCACGATCACCGACCCTATCCTCAGTGGACCCGCTCGCGGCCCGGTCGGCGGCGTGTCGGGCGGAACCGCCCAACCGACGGAGACCGCTCCCCACGCGGAGCGAGGCACTTTCGGCGTTCACCCCGGGTCGCGCTGACCGGTGAGTCATGATGGGCCGCGACAGCCGCCCCCACCGGCCTCGGGTCGACAACGGGAGAGCGGAGCGTGGACAGACAGCACGTGGCGACCGACCAGCCGGCGGTCGCCGCCGGACGGGCGGTGGGCCTGGCCGACATGGTGTGGGACAACGCCCGCACCGATCCCGACGTCGCGCAGTTCCTGCGCCCGGACCCGGTCCCCCGGTCGTGGCCGGCGCCTCGGACCCGGCAGGCCGGACCGGCGCGGGTGACCTGCCGGCAGTTCCGCGACGACGTGTTGACCCTGGCGCGGGGGCTCCTCGCCGCCGGCGTGCAGCACGGCGACCGCGTCGGCCTGGTGAGCCGTACCCGCTACGAGTGGACGCTCGTCGACTTCGCGTTGTGGTCGATCGGCGCGGTCACCGTCCCCGTGTACGACACGACCAGCGCCGAGCAGATGCAGTGGGTCCTGAGCGACTCGAGCGCGGTGGGCTGCGTCGTGGAGACCGCCGAGGACGCGGCGAAGCTGACCGGCGTACGCCCGCGACTGCCCGCGTTGCGCGAGGTGTGGCAGATCGACGGCGGTGATCTGATCGCGTTGGCCGGGCGTGGCCGCGACGTGAACGACGCGCTGGTGGAGACACGCCGGCGGGCGGTGACCGGCGACGACGTCGCCACGATCGTCTACACCAGTGGCACCACCGGGCGGCCGAAGGGCTGCGTCCTCACCCACCGCAACATCTTCTGCGATGTCAGCGGCGCCACCGCGGCGCTGGGGGACCTGCTGCACCCGGGCGCGTCGACGGTGCTGTTCCTGCCGCTGGCCCACGCGTTCGCGCGGCTCATCCAGGTCGGCATGGTCTACCGACGGGCGACGCTGGTGCACGGCCCCGACATGGCCGCGGTTCCGCAGCAGCTGCGGACCTACCGCCCGACGTTCCTCCTCGCCGTTCCCCGGATGTTCGAGAAGGCGTACGACAAGGCGCGGCGGCGGGCCGACGACGCCCACCGTGCCTGGCTGTTCCGCTTCGCCGAGCGGGTGGCGATCCGCTACAGCCGGGCCCTGGACCGACGCCGCGGGCCGGGACCGCTGCTGCGGCCGGCGCACGCGCTGTGCGAGCTCCTGGTGTACCGGAAGGTGCGGGCGTCCTTCGGTGGCCGCTGCCGGACGGCTGTGGTCGGCGGCGCGCCGCTGGGGGAGCGGTTGGGGCATTTCTTCCGGGGGGCGGGTCTGACCGTGTTGGAGGGGTATGGGCTGACCGAGACGTCACCGGCGTTGACGGCGAACACCCGGTCGGCGATGCGGATCGGCACCGCCGGCCGGCCGCTCGCCAACGTCCAGATCCGCGTCGCCGAGGACGGTGAGGTCCTCGCCTGCGGGCCCGTCGTGTTCGCCGGCTACTGGAACAACCCCGAGGCGACCCGGAAGACGTTCACCGACGACGGCTGGCTGCGCACCGGTGACCTGGGCAGTGTCGACGACGACGGCTACCTGCGGATCACCGGCCGGAAGAAGGAGATCATGGTGACGGCGGCGGGACAGACCCTCGCCCCGGGACCCATCGAGGAGAAGATCCGCGAGCACCCGCTGGTCAGTCAGGCCATGCTCGTCGGTGACCGCCGCCCGTACGTCGCGGCTCTGGTCACGGTCGACGAGCAGGCGTGGCCACGGTGGCGGGCGGCGCACGGTCTGCCGGCGGAGCCGGTCGCCCGGCTGCGGGGCAGCCCGCAGCTGCGTGGCGAGATCCAGACGGCGATCGACCGCGCCAACGCGACCGTGTCGCACGCGGAGCGGGTGAAGACGTTCGACATCCTGCCCGTCGACCTGAGCGAGGAGGCCGGCGAGCTCACCCCGACGTTGAAGATCAAGCGGGAGGTCGTCCAGGAGCGCTACGCGGCCGACATCGAAGGGCTCTACCGCGGCCACTGACGTCGACGGAGCGCCGCCGGTCGGCGCGGCCGACCCGTCCCGCTACCGGCCCCGGCCGGGCCGCACGGCGCGCACCACGGCCGCCACGACGGCGGTGCCCGCGGCCAGACCGGCGAGCAGCAGCACGGCGCCGACCGCGTACAGGCCGGAGTCGTCGCGGGACGCCGCGGCCACGGTCCAGGCGGCGGTGAACGCGAGGGTCAGCGCGGCCGACGCGAGCACCGGCCGGACGCCGGCCAGCAGCGCGCCGACGAAGACCACGAGCAGTGTCAGCACACAGCCGACGACTTGCCACGCCTGGTAGGGGCCGCTCGTCGTCCCGGTCACCGGGTCCTCCCGGTAGCCGGTGTCCCAGCCGAGCCACGCGTACCAGGCGGCCACCGAGAGCAGTGCGACGGCGAGGACGCCGACGGCCTGACCGCGGAGGGAGGAGCGGCGGCGTCCGGAGGTGAAGGCCATGCGGCCGAAGGTAGCCGGCACCGCCAACCGGTGCCCGGGTGGCCGTACCCACGGCCTCGCCGTTCCCGCCATCACGGACCCCTCAGGCCCTTACGCTGCCGGGAAAGGAGGAGGTACGCATGCCGGACACGCAGCGGGTGGCCGTACTCGGACTCGGCGGCATGGGCGAGCCGATGGCCGCGAGCATCGTCCGGGCCGGCCTGCCCACGGTCGTCTGGAACCGTCGCCCCGAGCGGGCGCGGCGGCTCGGCGAGCAGGGCGCGCGGGTGGCCGACAACCCGGCGGACGCGGTGGACGGCGCGGACGTGGTGATCACCATGGTGACCGACGCGGACGCGGTGCTCTCCGTCGCCGACGACCAGGGGATGTTGGCGGCCGTCCCGGACGGCGCGATCTGGGCCCAGATGAGCACGATCGGCGTCGACGGCACCGAGCGGGTCGCCCGGCTGGTCGCCGAGCGGCGGCCCGGCGTCGTCCTGCTGGACGCCCCGGTGGCCGGCAGTCGGGGGCCGGCGGAGCAGGGGAAGTTGCTCGTGCTCGCCTCCGGCCCGCCGGAGGTCCGCGAGCGGATCGCCCCGGTCTTCGAGGCGGTCGGCCAGCGTACGGTCTGGGCCGGACCGGTCGGCGCCGGATCCCGGCTGAAGCTCGCCAACAACCTGCTGCTCGCCTTCCTCGCCGAGGGCATCGCCGAGGCGCTCGCGCTCGGCCGGGCGCTGGGCCTGGACCGGGCCACGGTGATCGGCGCGTTGCAGGGCGGGCCCCTGGTCTCGCCGTGGGCGGCGGACAAGTTGGAGCGGATCGGCCGGGACGACTACTCCCCGCAGTACACGCTGAACCTCGCGCTCAAGGACGTGGACCTGGCCCTGCGCGAGGTCGAGGTCGACCGGTTCACGGTGGCCGCCAGCCTGGCCGAGCGGTGGCGGCGGGCGGTGGACCAGGGGCTCGGTGACGACGACGTCACCGTGGTGACGCGCGCGCTCGGCGGTTGACCCACCCCGCCCGCCCCTTGGTCGAGGCATTCGAACCGATTTCAGGCGGTAGGAGAGATCAGTAGGGTTAAGGTGATTTTGCGCAGGTTCCAAGCGGCCCGTTGTCCCCGGCCCTACCCGTAGCACTCGGCGCGGGCCACCGCCTCCGCAGCGTGCGGTTGGCCCGAGCGTCGCAGCACGACCCCCGCCGGCGGCCACCCCGCCGGACGGCGATCGAGACGGTTGTCGCCGCGGAGTCGCGCGTGCCCGGACGGAGAGATGATGTCCCTGCTTGACGATGTCAACCAGCCCGCAGACCTCAACCGGCTCACCGGCGACCAGCTCCCGGCGCTCGCGACCGAGATCCGGGCGTTCCTCGTGGACGCGGTCTGCCGGCGAGGCGGGCACCTCGGGCCCAACCTCGGCATGGTCGAGCTGACCCTCGCGCTGCACCGGGTGTTCCGCTCCCCGCACGACCGGATCATCTTCGACACCGGGCACCAGGCGTACGTGCACAAGCTGCTCACCGGCCGTCGGGGCCGCTTCACCGAGCTCCGCGGCCGAGGCGGGCTCTCCGGTTACCCCCGACGGGTCGAGTCGCCGCACGACCTGGTGGAGAACTCCCACGCGTCGACCGCGCTCTCCTACGCCGACGGGCTGTCCCGCGCCGACGCGCTGGACGGCACGCGCCGCACCGTGGTCGCGGTCATCGGCGACGGCGCCCTCACCGGCGGGCTCGCCTGGGAGGCGCTGAACAACCTCGCGACCTCCCCGGGCCGGGTGGTGATCGTCCTCAACGACAACGGCCGGTCGTACGCCCCGACCATCGGCGGCCTGGCCGCGCACCTCGCCGCCCGGCGGACGGCGGGCGCCCCCGACGGACCGGCGGCCGACGCGCCGACCATCTTCCAGTCCCTCGGGCTCGGCTACCTCGGCCCCATCGACGGCCACGACGTCACCGGAGTCGAGGCGGCCCTGCGCGCCGCCCGCGACTCCGACCGGTCGGTGGTCGTCCACTGCGTCACCCGCAAGGGGTACGGCCACGCGCCCAGCGAGACCGACGAGGCCGACCGGCTGCACGCCGTCGGTGTCGTCGACCCGGGGACCGGGCAGCCGGCCACCGCGCCGGGCCGGACCTGGACGGACGCCTTCGCCGACGAACTGGTCGCCCTCGGCGGCGACTGCCCCGACCTGGTGGCGGTGTCGGCGGCCATGCTCGGCCCCACCGGCCTCACCGCGTTCGGCGCGCGCTACCCCGAACGGACCATCGACGTCGGGATCGCCGAGCAGCACGCCGTCACCTCGGCGGCCGGCCTCGCCATGGGCGGCAAACACCCGGTGGTCGCGGTGTACGCCACCTTCCTCAACCGGGCGGTCGACCAGGTGCTGCTCGACGTGGCGCTGCACCGGTTACCCGTCACGCTGGTGCTCGACCGCGCCGGGATCACCGGCCCGGACGGCCCGAGCCACCACGGGATGTGGGACCTGGCCCTGCTGGGCGCGGTGCCCGGCCTGCGCGTCGCCGCGCCCCGCGACGAGACCACCCTCCGGGAGGAGCTGCGGGAGGCCGTCGCCCAGCAGGACGGCCCGACCGCCCTGCGGTTTCCCAAGGCGCGGGTCGGCGACGACCTTCCCGCGCTCTACCGGACCGGCGGGATGGACGTGCTGCGCACGGCCGCGGGCGCACCGGTTCTCCTGGTCGCGGTCGGGGCGATGGCCGCGCCCGCGCTGCGCGCCGCGGACCTGCTCGCCGAGGCCGGCGTCGAGTGCACCGTCGTGGACCCCCGCTGGGTCCGACCGGTCAACCCGGCGCTCGCCGGCCTGGCCGCCGACCACGCCCTGGTCGTCACCGTCGAGGACGGCATCCGGGACGGGGGAGCGGGCAGCGCCATCGCGCTGGCGCTCGCCGACGAGGCGATCGGTACGCCGGTGCGCGTGCTGGGACTGCCGACCGAGTTCATCACCCACGGCGAACGGGGCGGTCTGCTCGCCGAGCACGGGCTCGACCCGCCCGGCATCTGCGACGCGGTCCTGCACCAGGTGTCCACCCTCCCCGCCGACCTCGCCGTACGGGCGCGGACCCGGGCACCGCAGTCGCTGACCGCGCTGCCCGGATGAGCCACCGCCGTCGACCACGCGCCCGAGAGGAAGGAGACCAGGGATGAGCCAGCAGACGGTCGTCCCCGCCGTGCACCGGCTCGCCCAGGCCCGGGCGCAGGAGAACTTCCCCGTCGCGCTGCGCGTGCTGCCCCGCCGCCACCGCCGTCACCTCGTGGCCATCTACGGGTACGCCCGCCACGTCGACGACGTCGGCGACGAACCGGTGGCACCCGGCGTCGACCGCCTCGCCGAGCTCAACCGCGTCGAGGCGGAGCTGCGCGCGCTGTACGCGGGCCGCACGGTGAGCCACCCGGTGGTCCGCGCGCTCGCGTCCACGGTGGCCGACTGCCACCTGCCCCTCGACGCGCTGGTCCGGCTCGTCGAGGCCAACCGGGTCGACCAGCGCGTCACCCGCTACGAGACCTTCGCCCAGCTGGTCGACTACTGCACCCTGTCCGCCAACCCCGTCGGCGAACTGGTGCTGCACGTGTTCGGCCAGGTCGGCCAGGCACGCCGGGAACTCTCCGACCGGATCTGCACCGCGCTGCAACTCGTCGAACACCTCCAGGACGTAGCCGAGGACCACCGGCGGGGCCGGATCTACCTGCCGGCGGAGGACCTGGCGCGGTTCGGGGTCGGCGAGGACGAGCTGGCCCGACCGGCGGCCAGCCGGGCCCTGCGCGAACTGATCGCGTTCGAGGCGGAACGCGCCCGCGCCTGGCTGGACGCGGGCGCCCCGCTCGTCTCGGCGCTGCACGGCTGGGCGCGCCTGGCGGTCGGCGGCTACCTGGCCGGTGGCCGGGCGACCCTGGACGCGCTGGCCGAGGTCGACCACGACCCGCTGCGGTGGACCGTCCGCCCACGCCGTGGCCGGATGCTGCGCCGCCTCGCGTCCGCGACCGTGCGGAGCGCCGGATGACCGCGACCGTCGGCGTCGAGGCCGCCTACCGCCGC
Organism: Micromonospora sp. NPDC049366; assembly: GCF_044466625.1. NCBI lineage: Bacteria > Bacillati > Actinomycetota > Actinomycetes > Micromonosporales > Micromonosporaceae > Micromonospora > Micromonospora sp. NPDC049366. Next base: position 115,059 of record NZ_JBITMV010000019.1, on the reverse strand, counting down.
TGCGAGGACATCACCCGCAGCCAGGCCGCCAACTTCGCGTACGGTATCCGGCTGCTGCCCGGGGCCAAGCGCCGCGCCCTCTCGGCCATCTACGCCACGGCGCGGCGGATCGACGACATCGGCGACGGTGACCTGCCGGCGACGGAGAAGCTGGTCCGGCTGGACGAGACCCGGGCGGCGCTGCACCGGCTGCCCGCCGACGGCGGCGGCGACCCGGTCCTCACCGCCCTCGGGCACGCGGCGACCCGGATGCCCATCCCGCTGGACGCCTTCGACGAGCTGATCGACGGCTGCGCGGCCGACGTCACCGGCCGGCACTACGCCACCTTCGACGACCTGCACTGGTACTGCCGCTGCGTGGCCGGCTCCATCGGTCGGCTCTCCCTCGGCGTCTTCGGCTCCGCCGACCCGCAGGCCGCGGCCCCCCTCGCCGACGCGCTCGGGGTGGCGCTGCAACTGACCAACATCCTGCGCGACCTCGTCGAGGACCGCGCCGACGGGCGGATCTACCTGCCGGCCGACGACCTGGCCCGGTTCGGTTGCACGCTGGAGTTGGGCGGCGTCGGGTTCACCGACCCACCCGACCGGCTGAGCGAGCTGATCCGCTTCGAGGCGGCCCGGGCGGCCCGCTGGTACGACACCGGCCTGCGGCTGCTGCCGCTGCTGGACCGACGCAGCGCCGCCTGCACGGCCGCCATGGCCGGCATCTACCGCCGCCTGCTCGTCCGGATCGCGGCCGACCCCCTCGCCGTCACCCGCAGCCGCGTCTCCCTGCCCGGCCGCGAGAAGGCCTGGGTGGCGGCGCGCGCACTCATCGGACGTTCCGCATGACCGGGCCCACCGGGACGCCGCGCGGCGGCGGCGGGATCTGCGTGATCGGCGGCGGCCTGGCCGGCATCGCCGCGGCGATCCGCCTCGCCGACCTCGGGCACCCGGTGACGCTGTTGGAGAGCCGGCCGGAACTGGGTGGCGCCACCTACTCGTTCCGTCGCGACGGACTGACCGTGGACACCGGCCAGCACGTCTTCCTGCGCTGCTACGAGGCTTACCGGGGGCTGCTGGAGCGACTCGGCACCACCGCCGGGACGGAGTTGCAGCCCCGGTTCGCGGTGCCGGTGCTGCTGCCCGGACGGCCACCGCACCTGCTGGCCCGGCGTCGGCTGCCCGCCCCGGCCCACCTGCTGCCCGCGTTGGCCGGCTACCGGCTGCTCAACCCCGTCGAGCGGATCGCCGCCGCCCGCGCCTGCGCCGCCCTGCGGCACGTCGACCCGGACGCGCCGGCCACCGACCAGCTCGCCTTCGGCGACTGGCTCACCGCGCGCGGGCAGAGCCGGCGCGCCCTGCACCGGCTCTGGGACCTGATCACCGTGGCGGCGTTGAACCTGCCCAGCTCGCGGGCGTCCCTGGCGCTGGCCGCCCGGGTCTTCCGCACCGGCCTGCTCGAGGCCGCCGACGCCGGTGACATCGGCCGTCCCCTGGTGCCCCTGGTGGACCTGCACGCCGTCGCCGCCCGGCGGGTCCTGGACCGGCTCGGCGCCCGCGTCCACCTGCGCACCCGGGTGCGCGGGATCCAGCCCGAGCCCACCGGGTACCGCGTCGCCGTGGACGGCGGCGAGATCGCCGCCGACGCGGTCGTGCTGGCGGTGCCGCACCACGTCGCGGCCACGCTGGTCCCACCGGCCGCCGCGCCCGGCGCGGGCGAGTGGCACCGCCTCGGGGCCGCGCCGATCGTCAACGTGCACCTGCGCTACGCCCGCCGGGTCACCCGCCTCACCATGGCCGCCGCCGTGGAGTCCCCGGCACAGTGGATCTTCGACCGGTCGGCGCCGGACGCCGGCGACGAGCAGCACCTCGTGGTGTCGCTGTCGGCCGCCGACGCCGAGATCGACCGCCCGGCCGCCGAACTGGTGGACACCCAGCGCCGGGCGCTCGCCGAGCTGTTCCCGGCCGCCCGACACACCCCGGTACGCGACGCGTTCGTGAGCCGGGAACCACGGGCGACCTTCCGGCAGGCTCCCGGCACCCGGGCGTACCGGCCGGCTCCGACCACTCGCCTGCCCGGGCTGGTACTGGCCGGCGCTTGGACCGACACCGGATGGCCGGACACGATGGAGGGCGCGGTGCGCAGCGGCCGGCAGGCCGCCGACATCCTCGCCCGGCAACTCGTGTCCCGGCCCCGACACCACACGGAGGCCGCACGATGACCGTTGTACGCAGCCGCAGCAGCGACCAGATCCAGACGCACGTCGAGCCGGCCATCCGGGCGCTGCTGGACCGTCTGGACGCGGGAAACCGGCTGGTCGCGGGCTACCAGCTCGGCTACTGGGACGCCGACGGGACGCCCGCCGCCAGCCAGGGCAAGGGTCTGCGTCCCGCCCTGGCGCTGCTGTCGGCCCGGGCGGCGGGTGCCGCGCCCGCGCAGGGGGTGCCCGCCGCCGCGGCGGTCGAGCTGGCGCACAACTTCTCGCTGCTGCACGACGATGTGATGGACGGCGACACCGAGCGTCGGCACCGCCCCACCGCGTGGACGGTGTTCGGCGTCGGACCGGCCATCCTCGCCGGCGACGCCCTGATCGGGCTCGCGTACGAGGCGCTCATCGAGGCGCCCGGCGGCGGCGCGGCAACCCAGCGGCTCGCCCGGGACGTACGGGCGTTGATGGCCGGGCAGATGGCCGACCTGAGCTTCGAACGGCGCGACGACGTCACCCTCGACGAGTGCCTCACCATGGTCGGCGACAAGACCGCCGCCCTGCTGGCCGGGTCGTGCGCGCTGGGGGCGCTGCTATGCGGCGCGCCCACCGCCCTGGTCGACGGGCTGTCCCGGTTCGGCTTCCACCTGGGGCTGGCCTTCCAACTCGTCGACGACGTGCTCGGCATCTGGGGCGACCCGCGGCGCACCGGCAAGCCGGTCGGGTCGGACCTGCGGGCCCGCAAGCGCAGCATCCCCGTCGTCCGGGCCCTCGCCGAGGGCGACGCCGCCGCCGCGGCCCTGGCCGAGCTCTACCGCTCACCGGCGCCGCTCAGCGACGAGGACGTGGTGCGCGCGAGCGGACTGGTCGAGGCGACCGGGGCCCGCGAGTGGACGTCCCAGCGGGCCTGGCAGGAGACCGAGCGGGCGCGCGCCGAGCTGGACGCGCTGGACCTGCCGGACGACGTGCGCGGCGAACTCTCCGACGTGGCCGACTTCATCACCGGGCGGGACCACTGATGACCGAGCTGCTGTCCTCGCAGACCACCACGTCCGCCGCCGCGGACCGCGCCGCCGGAGCGCACGCGGCCGACGCCTCCTGGGCCGCCCTGCGGCGTGCCCGGGACCACCTGCTCGACCTGCAGGACGAGGCCGGTTGGTGGAAGGGCGAGCTGGCCACCAACGTGACCATGGACGCCGAGGACCTGATGCTGCGGCAGTTCCTCGGCATCCGCACCGCCGAGCAGACCGAGGAGACCGCCCGCTGGATCCGCTCCCAGCAGCGCCCGGACGGCTCGTGGGCCACCTTCCACGGCGGTCCGGGCGACCTCTCCACCACCATCGAGGCGTACCTGGCCCTGCGGCTGGCCGGTGACGAGCTCGACGCGCCGCACATGGCGGGCGCCGCCGCGTTCGTACGCGCCCACGGCGGGATCGCCCGGAGCCGGGTGTTCACCCGGTTCTGGCTGGCCATGTTCGGCGAGTGGCCGTGGTCGCGGCTGCCCGCCGTGCCGCCCGAGCTGGTGCTCTTCCCGTCGTGGATGCCGTTCAACGTCTACGACTTCGCCTGCTGGGCGCGGCAGACGATCGTCCCGCTGTCGATCGTCCGTGCGCTGCGTCCGGTGCGTCCGCTCGGTTTCCCGATCGACGAGCTGCGGACGCCCACGCCGCGGACCCGGCCGCCGCGACTGGGCAGCCGTCCCGGTCTGCTGTACCGGCTGGACCGGATGGCCAGCGGCTACGAGCGGATCGCCCGCGGCCCGGTCCGTCGGCACGCCCTGCGCCGCGCCGCCGAGTGGATCGTGGCCCGGCAGGAGGCCGACGGGTCCTGGGGCGGGATCCAGCCGCCCTGGGTCTACTCGATCATGGCCCTGCGCCTGCTCGGCTACCCCCTGGACCATCCGGTGCTGCGCGCCGGCCTGGCCGGCCTCGAACGGTTCACCGTGCGGGAGGAGACGCCGCAGGGCACGGTCCGGCGGCTGGAGGCGTGCCAGTCCCCGGTGTGGGACACCGCCCTCGCCGTCATCGCGCTCTCCGACGCCGGGCTGCCCGCCGGCCACCCCGCCCTGGAACGGGCCGGCAGGTGGCTGCGGGACGAGGAGATCCGGGTCCGGGGCGACTGGGCCGTGCGCCGGCCGAGGACCCCGGCGGGCGGCTGGGCCTTCGAGTTCGACAACGACGGGTACGCCGACACCGACGACACCGCCGAGGTCATCATGGCCCTGCGGCGCACCGGCGTACCGGTGGAGGCGCCGGTGCTGCGGGCCACCCGCTGGCTGCTCGGCATGCAGTGCCGCGACGGCGGCTGGGCGGCGTTCGACGCCGACAACACCCGCGCCGTCCTCGGCGACCTGCCGTTCTGCGACTTCGGCGAGGTCATCGACCCGCCCAGCGCCGACGTGACCGCCCACGTCGTCGAGGCGCTGGTCGCGGAGAACTTCGGCGGGACCGTGCCGGTGCGCCGGGGTGTGCACTGGCTGCTGCGCGCCCAGGAGCCGGACGGTTCCTGGTTCGGCCGGTGGGGCGCCAACCACGTGTACGGGACCGGGGCGGTGGTGCCGGCGCTGGTGGCCGCGGGCGTACGACCGGACCACCCATCGATCCGGCGGGCCGTGGAGTGGCTGCTGACGCACCAGAACGCCGACGGAGGCTGGGGCGAGGACATGCGCTCCTACCGGGACCCGGCCTGGATCGGCCGGGGCGAGTCCACCGCCTCGCAGACCGCCTGGGCGCTGCTGGCGCTGCACGCCGCCGGGCACGGCGACGGCGAGGCGGCCGGCCGGGCCGTACGCTGGCTCGTCGACACCCAGCGGCCGGACGGCGGCTGGGACGAGCCGCAGTTCACCGGCACCGGCTTCCCCGGCGACTTCTACATCAACTACGGGCTGTACCGGCTGGTCTTCCCGGTCAGCGCGCTCGGCCGGATCCTCGGCGCGCGCGACAGCGCCGTCGAGGCCACGGTGCCCGAGGTGTCGGCCACGGTGACCCGGTGATCCGGCCCGCCGTGCCGGACGCCGTCGAGGCGTGGACGCTCTACGCGCCGATGCGGCCGGAGATGTCGGCGCTGCGGCGCGGGTTGGACGGGACCGACCCGCACGAGCGGCTGACGCTGTGCCGGACGGGCATCGGGCCGCGCCACGCCCGTTCGGCCGCCGCCCGCCGCCCGGCCGGGACCGGTCCGGTCGCGGTGGCCGGCATCGGCGGTGGTCTCGCGCCCGGGCTGGCCACCGGGGACGTCGTGGTGGCGAGCGTGGTCCGCGCCGACCCGTCGGCGCCGGACGCCCCCGCCGGTGAGATCCGCATGCCGGACGCCGCCCTGCTCGCGGCCGCGCTGCGCCGGCGCGGCCTGCGGGTCCACATCGGCCCGGTGGTGAGCACCGACCGGCTGGCCGACGGAGTGGCCCGGGACCGGCTGGCCGCCGACGGCGCGCTCGTCGCCGACCAGGAGTCGGCGTGGCTGCTCGCCGACTGCGCGGACCGGCCGACCGCGTGCGTCCGGGTGGTCGCCGACACGGCCGCCGGTTCGCTGTACCGGCCGGCGACCCTGGCCCGGGTGCGCGCCGCGTTGCGGGTGCTGCCGGTGGTGGCGGCGGCCCTCACCGAGTGGGCCGAGGCGGCCTCCGCCGTCCGTCAGGTGCTGCTCGCCTCGCCGCGCTCCTTCTGCGCGGGCGTGGAGCGGGCCATCGCGGTGGTGGAGCAGGCGCTGGACCGGCACGGGGCGCCCGTCTACGTCCGTAAGCAGATCGTGCACAACGCCCGGGTCGTGGCGGACCTGCAGGCCCGCGGCGCCGTCTTCGTGGACGAACTCGACGAGGTGCCCGACGGCGCGCTGACCATCTTCTCCGCCCACGGCGTGTCGCCCGCCGTACGCCAGGAGGCCACCGAGCGGCGGCTGCCGGTCATCGACGCCACCTGCCCGCTGGTGACGAAGGTGCACGCGGAGGCCCGCCGGTTCAGCGGCCGGGGAGACACGGTGCTGCTGATCGGGCACGAGGGCCACGAGGAGACCGAGGGCACGCTGGGCGAGGCGCCGGGGCGGATCCGGCTGGTGCCCGACCCGGCGGCCGCCGAGACGGTGCAGGTCGACGACCCGGAGCGGGTGTCCTACCTGGTGCAGACCACCCTCGCGATGGACGAGGCGGCGGGGATCCTGGACGCCCTGCGCCGGCGCTTCCCGGCGCTGGCCGGGCCGGGCTCGGACGACATCTGCTACGCCACCACCAACCGGCAGCGGGCCATCACCGCCGTGGCCGGGCGCGCCGACCTGGTCCTGGTGGTCGGCTCCACGAACTCCTCGAACTCGCGCCGGCTGGTGGAGGTGGCCGAGCGCGCCGGAGCGCGCGCGCACCTGGTGGACGACGTGAGCGGCATCGACCTGCGCTGGCTCGCCGGCGCCGCGACGGTGGGCGTCACCGCCGGCGCGTCCGCGCCGCCCGGGCTGGTCGACGAGGTCGTCGCCGCCCTCACCGCGCTCGGGGCGAGGGAGGTGAGCGAGCACACCGCTGCCGTGGAGGACGTGGTTTTCACCCTGCCGAAGGAGGTACGGCCGTGAGTATGCCGTTGCGTCAGAGCCTACGGGTCGCCAGTTACCTGGCCGGCCAGAAGATACGTCGGCGCAAGCGGTTCCCGCTGCTGTTGGAGCTGGAACCGCTGTTCGCCTGCAACCTGAAGTGCGCCGGCTGCGGCAAGATCCAGCAGCCGGCGAACCTGCTGAAGCGCCGGATGCCGGTGGAGGAGGCGATCGCCGCCGTGGAGGAGTGCGGCGCGCCGATGGTCTCCATCGCGGGTGGTGAACCGCTGATGCACCCCGAGATCGACAAGATGGTCGCGGAGCTGGTGCGGCGTAAGAAGTTCGTCTTCCTCTGCACCAACGCGGTCCTGCTGCCCAAGAAGATCGACAAGTTCCGGCCGTCGCCGTACTTCGCGTTCACCGTCCACATCGACGGGCTGCGCGAACGGCACGACGCGTCGGTGTGCAAGGACGGCGTCTTCGACGCCGCGGTGGAGGCGGTCCGTGACGCGAAGCGGCGGGGGTTCCGCGTCACCACCAACACCACCTTCTTCAACACCGACACCCCGCAGACCGTCATCGAGGTGCTCGACTATCTCAACGACGACCTCGGGGTGGACGAGATGATGCTCTCCCCGGCGTACGCCTATGAGAAAGCGCCGGACCAGGAGCACTTCCTCGGGATCACCGAGACCCGGGAGCTGTTCCGCAAGGCGTTCTCCGGTGGGCGCCGGGCCCGGTGGCGGCTCAACCACTCGCCGCTGTTCCTGGACTTCCTGGAGGGGAAGGTCGACTTTCCCTGCACGGCCTGGGCCATCCCGTCGTACTCGCTGCTGGGCTGGCAGAAGCCCTGCTACCTGATGTCCGACGGGTACGCGTCCAGCTACCGGGAGCTGGTGGAGCAGACCGACTGGGACAGCTACGGGCGAGGCCGGGACGCGCGCTGCGCGAACTGCATGGCCCACTGCGGGTACGAGCCGACCGCCGTGCTGGCGACCATGGCGTCACTGCGCGAGACGATGCGGGCGGCCCGGCTCAACTAGACCGCCGACGCGCGGGTGTCGAGGTGTGGCCGTCGCACACCTGTCCTCGACACCCGTCGTCCCCGGTCCACCCCCTCCGCCGTCCGGCTCACCCGACCCGGGGCGGCGACGTCCGACCGGTGGTGGCGAGCGCGGAGCGGTGCGCCCGGCACCGCCCCACACCCGACCGCGGTTACTGCCAGGAACTCTGTCGCGTGTAGACGAGGTTGCCGGGGACGACCGCCCCGTCGGTGTTGTACTCGGTGTACGCCCAGAACTCACCCTCGGGCAGCGGCTTGTTCGGTTTCAGCGTGAAGTTGAGCGTCTCACCGCGCTGCACGGTGGCGGGCAGCGTCAGGGTGGCATCCGAGTAGCTGGCGTTCCGACCGATGATGGCGTGGCGCAGTTCGAAGTCCACGACCGGACCACCGGGCACCTTCGCGAACACGTAGGCGGTGTAGCGCCCCGGCTCGGGCAGGAACTTGTACGCCTGCTCCAGACTGGTCCAGAACCTGTCGCTGCTGTAGATCAGGGTGTCGCCCTTGTACAGGTAGAGATCGAGGTTCGTGGACGGGTCGTCGGTGTCGGCCTCGACGATGATGCCGGCGGTGTCGGCGGGCACCGTGAAGTCGATCTTCTTCACGCCGGTGGCGCTCGGGTCGAACACACCGCCGTTGACGCCGGCCGGCATCGAGTACGACGTACGCCGCATGGGCGTGTAGCCGGTGCTGCGACCGGCGAGCGGACCCGTGAAGCCCGGCTGGAGGCTGCCGAAGGCGCCGTTGGTCATCCGGCCGAACTCCTCCCCGTCGTCGGCGTACGGTCGGGGCGTGATTCCCCAGGGGCGGGCGGCGACCGGGATCCGGGCGCTGTGAGCCTTGCCCTTCCAGGTGATCGACCCGGTCACGTACCGGTCCCACGGGGCGCTGCCCCGACGCAGCGTGATGGTCACCGTCGCGGACTTGCCGGGGGCGAGCGTCACCGATGCCGGCGTCACGGTGACCTTCATCCCGGCCAGGCCGGACACCGACGAACGGTAGGTCTCCCGTGCCGTGCCCACGTTGGTCAGGGTGCGGGTGAGGGTCACCGGGCGGGTGCCGTCGTACTCGCGCAGCGAGATGGCCGGCAGGTTGAGTTCCTTGCCGTCGGGCTGGGCCGTCTCGCTGAACGCGGTCAGCTCCGCCGCCGTCGGCTCGATGACCAGGCCCGGGTCCTTGGCTCCGGCCAGGTTGATGAAGCCGCTGCCCTGCTCCAGGGGGCTGCTGGTGCCGACGGTGTCGGTGGCGGTGGTGCGCAGCGCCGAGGCGATCGCGCCCGGTGACCAGTCCGGGTGCGTGGCGCGCAGGATCGCTGCCGCGCCGGCCACGTACGGCGAGGCCATCGAGGTGCCCGAGTACGCGTCGTACTGCCGTCCGAAGTTGCCGGCCGGGGAAACCGCGGCGATGATGTTCGACCCCGGTGCCACCAGGTCGGGCTTGAAGACGCCGGTCGTCACCTTGTCCGGTCCGGTGGAGGAGAAGTCCGCGACGCTGGGTATGCCCGGGACGCTGGAGCCGTCGCCGCCGGCACGCAACGACACGGTCGCGTCGGTGGGGTGGCGCATCAGGTAGGTGAACAACGTGCCGGCCTGCTTCTCGGTCGGCAGGTAGACCACCGGGAAGGTGAAGATGGAGTTGATCCGGTAGTTGCCGACCGGGTCGAACACCACCATCGCGACCCCGCCTTTGGCCTTGATCTCGGCGACGGAGCCGAACATGTCGGACAGCGCGCAGGCGACCACCTTGCCCTTGATCTTGGCTGGGTCGAGGCTGCCCGGCTCGCAGTACGCGGAGCCCCGCTCCAGTGAGCCGGCCTGTTCGCCGAAGACCATCGGTCGCGTCCGGCCGCCGTCAGGCAGCGCGTCCAGCGAGCCGCCGACCAGCTTCGTGCCGTCGCCCAGCTTGGCGGTGGCCTCGTCGAGCTTGGTCACTGCCGCGCCGACCGTGGTCACCCAGGGCGCCGCGTTGCTGATGGCCCCGCTCACGATGCCGGTGTTGCCCGCCGACGCCGCCACGAACACCCCGGCCAGCCTGGCGTTGAGGAACGCGATCCCGATGGGGGTGTTGGCCTCCCAGTCACCGAGTTCGGTGCCGATCGAGAAGTTGATCACCTGTACGCCGTCGGCGACGGCGGCGTCGATGCCGGCGATGATGTCGGCGTCGTAGCCCCGGCCGCCCCAGAGCACCTTGTAGACGGCGATCTGGGCGTCGGGGGCCACCCCGGAGACGGGACCGAAGCGCCGACCGTCGATCGTGACGTCCGGCATGGGCAGCCCGGCGGCTGTGGACGCGGTGTGCGTGCCGTGCCCGGACATGTCGCGGGGGGAGAGCACCTCGCCGGAGGGCACCGAGCCGCCGAAGGCGAGCCAGCTGTCGGCGAAGTAACGGGCGCCGACGATCTTGCCGTTGCAGTGCTCGGCCACGAAGGCCACGCCGGTCTGGCAGGTGCCGCGCCAGGTCGCCGGGGCGGGCATCCGCTTGGCGAACGACGCACTCTCCGGCCAGATGCCGGTGTCCAGCACGCCGATCACCATGCCCGCACCGGTACCGGGGCCGGGCTTGGTCGGCTCGACCGGCTTGGTCGGCGGACCGGCGGGACCGGTCGCCTGCGGGTCCGCCCCGGCCGGGGCGGCAGGCGTCGGGGTGGCGGCGGGCGTCGTGCTCGCGGGGGTCGGCGTGGCGGGGGTGCCGAGCAGGCGCGACGCGGTGACGGCGCGGACCCGCTTGTCGGCCCGCAGCGTGGACACCTGCTGGCTGGTCAGTTCCGCCGAGAAACCATTGAAGGCGGTGGTGTAGACCGCGCCGACCTGAACCCCGGCCGCGGCGGCCACGGCGTGCCGCTGCGCGTCGAGGTGTCTGCGGTACGCCTGCGAGGCCGTCGATGTCACGTCCAGCCGGCTGCCCGCCGCCGGGCGGGTCCGGGCCAGACCGGACACGCCGCCGGCGTACGTGGTCAGGGGCTCGTCGGCCAGTTCGACGATGTACCCGCCGGGGGCGGTCCGGTCCGCGGCCGCCGTCGGCGTGGACCCACGGATCCCACCGGGTCGGCGGTCGGCCCCGTCGGTCAGGGTGACTCTCCCGTCGGACCCGGCAGTGAAGTAACCGGCGCCGTTGCCGTCACCCCGCGGCGGTGCCGCCGACGCCGTTCCCGCGACACCGGTGCCACCGGTGATCAGGGCGAAGACCAGCGTCGGTATCGCTAGTCGTCGCAGCCTGTTGCTGCTCGTGCTGGTAGCCACGAGGCTCCTCCCATGTGCTCCCTTGCGGAGCTCATCGATCGAACGCGACTCCCTGTGGGAGCGCTTCTCCGCGCAAGCCGTCGACGATCGATCGACGGTCTTGCGCGGTGTTAGGGATCATGGCGCGGATAAGATCACGACGCGTCCGCCGTATCACCGGAGGAGGAGATCCGGACGGTGGATGTATATGGGTTGGTTCATGGTGTATGTCCCCACGCGACTGCCGGGTCCAAGGCGGACGACGTGATGCGGCAGGGACGACGGCGACGACGACTCAGCCGAAGCGGGTGGCCAGCCGGCGGTACGCCCCGGGCAGCGCTCCCCGCACCGCCACCGGAAGTCGCAGCCAGCCCGGCACGTAGATCTCGGCGCGGTCCCGGGTGATCGCCGCGGCCACCGCGTCCGCCACCCGGTCGGGTGGCAGCGGGCGGGGCCGGCGCCGCCGGTACGGCTGCCCACGGCGGACGAAGAAGTCGGTGTCCACCACCCCGGGCACCAGCGTGGTCACCCCCACCGGACGGGTGGCCAGCTCCAGCCGCAGGCTCTGCGCGAACGCGTCCAGGCCGGCCTTCGTGGCCGCGTAGACGGCCTCGCCGCCCACCCCCAACCGGCCCGCGATCGAGCCGACGAAGACCAGGTGACCGCCCCGGTGACACATGCCGGGCAGCAGCGCCCGGGTCAGCTCGATCGGGGCCCGCAGGTTCACCGCGACCAGGTGGTCGGCGAGCGAGTCGGCCATCCCGGCGAACGGCCCGGCCCAGCCGACGCCGGCGTTGTTGATCAGCACGTCCACCCGGGTGTGCCGGGCCAGGGCCCGCTCGGCGAGGTCCCGGCCGGCGTGCGGCCGGCTCAGGTCGGACAGCAGCGGGTCGGCGCCGGTCTCCGCGGCGAGCCGGCCGAGCCGGTCGGCGTCCCGGCCGGCCGCGACGACGTGGCATCCGGCCCGGGACAGCCGGCGCACCAACGCCGCCCCGATCCCGGACGACGCGCCGGTCACCAGCACCACCGCGCCGGTCAGGCGCACCGGGGCACCCCGGGTGGGACAGCCGCGCCGGGCACCCGCCGGTAGCCGACGCCGCCCTCGGGACCGAGCACCGCCGTGCCGCCGTCGCCGCCGGTGCGGCGGCCACCGTGGCGCACGCCCACCGCGCCGACCGTGGGGGGCGCGCCCGCGGCGCCGTCGACCTCGGCGAGCAGGTCGTCCAGGCCGTCGCGCAGCGCGACGGCGAAGGCCTCGCCGACGTCCGCGAGGGCCTCGTTGAGGATCACGCCGATCTCGAAGCCGTTGCCGCGTCGCAGCACCCCGATGCCGAGGTGCACCCCGTCGGCGAGGGCGACCACCGGGGTGGCCGACCGGATCGGCGCGCCACCGACCAGCCGCGCCTGGAACAGCGCGGGGACGTAGGAGACGACCACGTTCAGCCGGCGGCTCGTGTAGACCCGTCGGGCCAGCGCGGCGTGCACCGGCGCGGGCAGGGCGCCCATGGCCCGCATCACCAGCCCGGCGGCCTCGGCCTCACCGCTGCCCAGCGCGCCGCGCAGCGCCCGCCGGACCGCGTTGATGCGCGCGGTCGCCGGCATCGTCACCAGCGGCAGGTCGAGGGTGACCGCTCCCGTCCAGTTGCCCTGGGTGGGTGCCCGCCGTCGGGGGTCGTGGGAGACCGCGAACATCGCCCGCAGCCGGTCCGGCGTCGGCGCCGGGTGCGCCGTGGCCAGCGCGCCGGCGGTGAGCGCGAGCATCAGCTCACTCGCGTGGGCGTGGCACGCGCGGGCCGCCCGCAGCACGTCCGGCGCGGACAGCGTGGCGGTCACCAACCGGCGACGCGGCGAGGAGAGCGGGCGGTTGAGCGGCGTACGCGGCGCCGAGCCCTGCGCGGCCAGCCGGGCCAGCCCGCGGATCGTGCGCCCGACCCGGCGGGCGGCCTCCCGGGTCCGGCCCCGGCCGGCCGGTTCGGGGGCGGTGCCCAACCGGGCGGCGGGCGGCCGGCCCGCCGCGGCGCGAGGCGGACCGGCCTCCCGCGCCGAGCCGGCGGGCTCGTCCATGTCGATCAGCCGTTGCAGCACGGCGATGACGCTCAGGCCGTCGCCCAGGCTGTGGTGCATCTTGACGGCCAGCCGGGTGTGCCCGTCGGGCAGGCCGCGGACCAGCACCATCCGCCAGGGCGGGCGGTTCAGGGGCAGCGGGTCGGACCAGAACGCGTCGATCACCGCGCTCCCGTCGTCCCCGGGGCGGACGTGCACCTCGTCGATGTGGGCGCCCGCGTCGACGAAGCGGTCGACCACCCAACCGGGCCGACGCCAGCGGCCCCGGTCGACGAGGCGGCGGCGCAGGGTGGTGATCGCCGGCAGCCGCCCGGCCAGCAGGCGGGTCAGCTCGGCCCCGGTCAACGGCCCGCCGTCGGGGCGTGGGCCGAGCTCCAGGACCGTACCGATCTGCTGGGCCTCCGACGACGTCTGGACGTGCCGGAAGAACGCGTCCTGCGCGCGCAGCGGCCAGCTCGCCGGTCCGCGGGTGCCCCGCCGCCGGAGGCGGCGCACGGCGGACCGCGCCCGCCCACCGTCGGGCCCGTGGCCGTCGGGTCCGCCGCGCGCGCCGCCACCCCCGCCGTACGGCCCGGTCGGGCCTCCGTCGGGCTGCCGGGACCGGGCGACCGCCGGCAGGCCGAGGTCCGGCAGCGACGCCTCGGACGGCGCCAGCACCGACCGGGCCGGCTGGCGCAGCCGCGTACGGACCCCGGACACCAGCGTCTGCGGGGTGTGTGCCGTCTCGGCCAGCCCCGCGGCGGCCATCAACGCCGCGTTGGCCGCCCCGTGCGCGGCGATCGGCCGGTACATCATGATCGGCGTGCCGGTGGCCAGGGCCTCCAGGGCGGTCGCACCGCCGGCGTTGGTCACCAGCAGCCGGGCGGCCCGCAGCAGGGTGGGCATGTCGTCGACCCAGCCCCGCACCAGCAGGCGCCCCGGCGGCACCTCCAGCGCCGCCAATCGCTCGGCCAACCGCTCGTTGCGACCGCACACCGCGACCACCTGCACCTCGTCGCCGATGTCGACCAGCGCCCGGATCGCCTCCTCGACCGAGCCGAAGCCGTAGGAGCCGCAGGCCACCACGACCGCCGACCGTTCCGGGTCGAGATCGCAGCGCCGGGCCGCCTCCACCCGGTCGCCCGGGTGGAACGTCTCGAGCACCGGCGGGGCGCAGACCCCCAGCGGCGCACCGGCGGCGGCGACCGCGGCCACGGGCAGCGCCGCCGGGTGGACCACCACGTTGAGGTCCAGGTCGGAGTACACCCAGAACGGGTGCGGCGCGAAGTCGGACACCCAGGCGCCGACCGGCACGCCGAGCCCGCGGCGGCGGCGCAGCCAGGCCAGGCCCGCGCTGCCCAGGGGGTACGTCGAGACGATGAGATCCGGGTCGAACGCCTCGATCACGGGCGCGAGCCGGCGACCCGCCCAGGCGCCGGTGAACCACTTCGCGGCAACGGCGAACCAGTGGTGGCGCCAGAGCGAGGCCCAGAAGAACTCGTACAGCCAGGGCGTCATTCCGACGTTCGTGACGTACGTGCGCCGGAACCCCCGACCGACTCCCGGCCCCATCACCTCAAGTGTGTCCACCCAGCCGACTCGGCTGCCCGGCCACAGGGCGTGGACCCGCTCCTCCAGCGCGCGGCCGGTCGCGTCGTGCCCGCCGCCGATGTCGGCGGAGACCACCAGGACCCGGCGGGCGACCGGTTCGCCGTAGTCCGGAAGGGCCGGCTGACCCGGCGCGCTCACGGGTCACCCACCCGGTTCGACCCACCGGGGGCATACCCGCCCACAGGTGGGTATGCCCAGGTGCCCTCGCCGGCCCTGTCCGGCGCCGACGACACCGGGATCCTGACATGGCTGTGGGCTTCTTTCTGGCGATCGGCGCCGCGTTGTGCAGCGCCAGTGCCGCCATCCTGCAGTCGATCGGGGTGCGCCGGTTGTCCGCGACCGCGCACCTGGACCCGCGGCTCCTGCTGAGGCTGGTGCGCAACGGCCCGTACGCGACCGGCCTGGCGCTCGACGGGGCGTCGTCGCTGCTGACGTTCACTGCGCTGCGGATGCTGCCGATCTTCGCGGTGCAGGCCGTCGGAGCGGCCAACCTCGGCATGGTGGCGCTCATCGCCATGATCGTGCTGCGGGTCCGCCTCACGGTGCTGGACTGGACGGCGATCGCGGGCGTGATCGCGGGCCTGGTGCTGCTGGTGCTCTCCGCGGAGGCCGGGCCACCGGGCGAGGTGCCGGTCAGCGCCGGCTGGTGGCTGCTCGGCGTGGTCGTCGCGGTGGCCGTCGGCGCGTACCTGAGCAGTCCCCGGATGTGCGGCCCGGCCATTCCCGGGGTGCTGGCCGGCCTGTCGTTCGGTTCCGCGGCGCTCGGTGCCCGGCTGCTCGCCCGCGCCGACAGCGCCGGCGCGCTGTTCGGCAACCCCGCCACGTACGCTGTGCTGCTCGCGGGCCTGACCGGTGTGCTGCTCTACGCGGCCGCGCTGCAACGCGGCTCGGTGACGGTCGCCTCCGCGTCGTCCATCGTCGGGCAGACCGTGGCGCCGGCGATCACCGGTTGGCTGCTGCTCGGCGACCGCGTCCGGCCCGGGTTCACGCCGATCGCGGTCCTCGGCTTCGCGCTCGCCGTCGCCGGCGCGGTCGCCCTCGCCCGGCACGCCCAGCCGCAGACGCAGGAGTGCCGCCCGGAGATACCCGGGCCGTGCGGGGGCGATCGCTGACATGTCGGCTGCTCCCAGGCGGTGCGCGGCGGTGGGCGATGAACGCCCTTCGGACCAATCGTCAGCTTAATGACCAATATGCGGGTTCCTGAGGCGATTGCCGGCAGTGCCGGACAGGAGGGCCCGTTCCGGGTGGTCGTCCGGCCGGGCTGGCCCGTTTAAGCCGGGCCCGCCGGGGAAGCCGCGACCGGACGATCCGCTCGTCCCGGCCCGGCGCATCCGCCGGACGGCAGCAGGCGCGAACGACACGGTGAGGGGGAGTCAGGTGACCCGTCCGGTTGACGCGCGGTGAGCGATACCGGAGATCTGGTAGCGGGCGTACCCATCGCCCTGGCTGCCGCTGCCGCGTTCGCCGTATCGGGAGTGCTGCAGTTCCGTGCCGGAAAGCAGGTGCCCGAGGAGCAGCCCGGGCGGCCGTCGCTGCTGGTGCGGCTGGTCCGCATTCGCGGTTGGCGCTGGTCGGTGGTGTTCGCCGCGTTGGCGTTCGCGCTCCAGGTCGCGGCGCTGAGCCTCATTCCGCTGATCCTGGTGCAACCCCTGCTGGTGACCGGGCTCGTCTGGTACGTGCTGCTGTTCGCGGCGTTCGCCCACGACCGGCCCGACCGCACCATCCTGGCCGAGTCCACCCTGTGTCTGTTCGGGCTCGCCGCGTTCCTGGTGATCGCTGAGCCGGGTCGTGGCCAGGGGCGAGGGCTGGAGTCCTTCTGGTCGGCCTTCCTGCTCGGGGCGGCCGTGGTCCTGTCGGTCGGGGCCTGCGTGCTGTCGGCGGTGAAGCTCAAACGGAAGTGGCGGCCGATGCCGCTGGCCATCGCCGCCGGCATCTGTTACGGCGTCACCGCTGGTCTGATCAGCAGCTTGGCGTTCCACCTGCACGGCAGCCCGCTCGGCGTCTTCACCCAGTGGCAGACGTACGCCATCGCCGTGCTCGGTCCGTTCGGTGTGCTGCTGAGCCAGAACGCCTACCAGGCCGGGCCGATGGGCGCGCCCGCCCTGGCGGCCATCACCGTCACCGACCCGCTGGTCGCCATCGCGGTCGGGTTGATCTGGCTGGACGAGGCGATCCGGGTCGGACCGATGGCGGTGACCGGTGAGGTGTTCGCCATCGTCGTCGTGGTGCTGGCGGTCTTCCTGCTCGCCAGACGGGCGCCCCACGTCAAGGGCGGGTGACGGGGCCGGCCGGAGGCCCGCCGGGATGGGGCCGCCGACCGTCGCGTCCGGTCTCAGTCGAGCTGGGTGACCCGGCCGGTGTCGAGGTCGTAGCGGGCGCCGACCACGCGCAGCGCCCCCTCGTGCACCTTCTCGGCGATGATCGGGCTGCGGGCGAGCAGCGAGCGCACCTGGGCCCGGACGTTCGCCCGCACGGCGTTCTCCACCGGATCGCCGGGCAGGTGGAGCACCGGCTCCACCACCGGGCGGAGGCTGGCGACGATGGTGCCGATGTGGCCCGGGGCGGTGCCGCCGCCGCGGATCGCGTCGATCGTGGCGGAGATCGCGCCGCACCGCTCGTGGCCGAGGACGACGATCAGCGGGCTGCCGAACTCCTCCACCGCGAACTCGACGCTGCCGAGCAGCAGGTCGTCGACGATGTTGCCGGCGACCCGGTTGTCGAACAGGTCGCCCAGCCCCTGGTCGAGGAGCAACTCCGGGGCGACCCGGGAGTCGGCGCAGCCGATGGTCACCGCGAAGGGGTGCTGGCCGGCGGCCAACTCGTGCAGGTCGGCGAGGCTCTGGTGCGGGTGGCGGCTGTGCCCGGTGACGAACCGGTGGTTGCCCCGCAGCAGGCGGCGCAGCGCCTCGGCGGGGGTGACGGGCGCGGGCTCCGCCGGTGCGGCGACGGCGGGCCGCGCGGCGGCGGTCGCCCCGACGGCGACGACGGCGGCGCCGCCGGTGGCGAGCAGGGTGCGGCGGGACAGGGGCGGACGCGTCACGATGGTCTCCTGTGGTGAGGCGGTCGGCCTATTTCCTACCATCGATGACCGACCGTCCAGTGTGGTCCGGAACACCCTCGCCCCGCTGGGTCGGGTTTTCGACCCACGACCCGGGGCGACGGGCTACCGTCGGCCTGGTGAGCGTCGACGTGCCCGGAGACCGCCCGGCGCCGGCCGTCGTGCAGCTGCTCGCCTCGCCCGTCCACCGCTACGTGGGCCGCCCGGCCGACGGTCCGGCGCCGGCTCCGCCCGGTGAGCTGGTCGAGGAGATCCGGCTCCGGGCCGGCCTCGGCATCGTCGGCGACCGGTACTTCGGCCGGCCGGCGCACCGGGAGGCGAGCGTGACGGTGATCGCCCAGGAGTCCCTGCCGCCGGGCGCCGACCTGCGGCAGGTGCGGCGCAACGTGCTGACCGTCGGCATCCCGGTGGACGAGCTGGTCGGGTCGGTGCTGGTCCTGGACACCGGCGCCGGGCCGGTCCGGCTGCGGGTCAACCGCCCGGCCAACCCCTGTGCCTGGATGGACGTGGCGATCGGTCCGGGCGCGTGGAGGGCCTTGCGCCGCCGGGGCGGGGTGCGCTGCACCCCGCTCACCGACGGCGTTCTGCGGGTCGGCCCCGTCCGGGTGGAGGTCGAGGAGCCGGGGCCGGGTCAGCGGCCTTGAAGCGCCCGGACGGTGTCGCCGAACGTCCAGCCCTTGCTGCCGTCCCAGTTCAGCGACCAGGTCATCAACCCCTTGAGGCCGCCGTTGTAGGTGTTCCACGCCTGCGCCACCGAGGCGGGCGGCAGGTGGCCGCCGCCGGCCCCCGGCTGCGCCGGCAGGCCCGGGACCTGCTTGTCGTACGGGACGCGGATGGTGGTGCCCTGCACGACGAGCCCGGCGTTGAGGCAGTCGGTCTGCTTCGTGAAGCCCTGCACGGTGCCGGCGGGGTAGGAGTCACCGGCGCAGCCGTACATGCTGCCGTTGTAGTACTGCATGTTGAGCCACCAGAGCCGCCCGTTGTCGGCGTACCGCTTGATGATCGGCAGGTAGGCGCCCCAGATCGACCCGTAGGTCACGCTGCCCCCGGTCACGTACGCGGTCTCCGGCGCCATGGTCAGGCCGAATCCGGCCGGCATCTGCGCGAGCACCCCGTCGATGATGCGGACGAGGTTGGCCTGCGAGGTGGAGAGCTGGGTGATGGTGCCGCTGCCGGTCAGGCCGGTCTCGATGTCGATGTCGATGCCGTCGAAGTTGTACCGCTTGAGGATCGGCACGACGGTGGCGACGAACCGGTCCGCGACCGCGGCCGAGCTGAGGTCGATGCCGGCGGTCGCGCCGCCGATCGACAGCAGGAGGGTCAGGCCGGCGGCCTTGGCCTGGCACATCTCGGCGGGCGTCGGCACCTTCACGGTGGCGTCCATCCCGTCCTCCCAGAGCACCGTCCCGTCGGCGCGGATCACCGGGAACGCCGCGTTGATCACGTTGTAGCCGTGCGCGCGGATCCGGGAGTCGGTGATCGGGATCCAGCCCAGCGGCGGGTGGACCCCGTTCGTGGCGCCGTCCCAGTTCTCCCAGTAGCCCTGCAGCACCTTGCCGGCCGGCTTCGGCTTCAGCGGGCAGGTGGAGCCCGGCGGCGTGGACGTCGGCGGCGGGGTCGTCGGGGGTGGGGTCGTCGGCGTCGGCGTCGGCGTGGGCGTGGGCGTGGGGGTGCCACCCGTACACGCCCCGAGGTCGGTCCAGAGGGCGGGGGTCGCCGCCGGGTTCCAGCCGGCCCCGGCCGGCGGCGTGTGCGTCACCAACGCCTGGTAGGTGCGCCCGGCGTAGGTGACCCGAGTGCCGGCCGGGTAGGTGACACCCTCCGCCCAGGCCGGCGCCGTGCAGGCCGCGAGGGCGGTGACACCCCCGGTGGTGGTGGCGAACCCGGCGGTGGTCGGCAGGGCCGCGCCCGCGAGGGCCACCGCCACGCCGGCGAGCAGGGCGTACGTCCGACGTTGAAGTCGCATGGCATGCCTCCTCATCGATGGACCGGAGGCTATCAATTAACTTTGTTAAATGTAAGAGTGGGAGCCGACGGCGGGGTGCGGTGCCGGTCACTGGGCGACGCGGTCGGCGGCCTGCCACACTTTCCGGCATGCAGTTCACCGTGACAGACGTGCCCGAGCGGGAGCGCTTCGAGGCCCGGGACGAGGCGGGCACGCTCGCCGGCATCGTCACCTACCAGCTGACCGGCACGATCATCGCCTACACCCACACCGAGGTCGACCCCGAGTTCGAGGGCAAGGGCGTCGGGTCGACCCTGGCCCGGGCGGTGCTCGACGACGCGCGGGCCAAGGGCCGGACCGTCGTGCCGATCTGCCCGTTCATCGCCGGCTGGCTCGACAAGCACCCCGGGTACGAGGACATCGTGGTGCGCAGCACGCGCAAGGTGAAGTAACACCCGCTGTCGGTCGACGACGGTCGATCAGGTCGGATGGCGGGCATGGATTCGGACGTACAGCGGTATCTGGCGGATCTGGTGGGTGCCGCGCGGTCGGTGCTGGGTGACAACCTGGTCGGCGCGTACGCCGCCGGCTCGGTCGGTCTCGGCGCCTACCAGCCCGGCCGCAGCGACATCGACGTGGCGCTGCTCTGCGCCGAACCGCTGCCCACCGCGGCCAAGCGCGACCTGGTCGCCGGCCTGCGGCACGAGGCGCTGCCGTGCCCGGCCCGAGGGCTGGAACTCGTCGCCTACCGCCGGTCGGTCGCCGCCTCGGGCACACCGGAACCCGGCTTCGAGGTCGAGCTCAACACCGGCGCGCGCATGCCGTTCCGGGCCACCTACGCGCCGGCCGACCGGCCGGCCGCCGACGGCCACTTCTGGTACGCCCTGGACCGCAGCATCCTGCACCAGCACGGGTACGCGCTGCTCGGCCCGCCCGCCGCCGAGGTGTTCACCGACCTCGCCCCGGCCGACCTGCGCCGCCTCCTGATCGACGCCCTGAGCTGGTGGCTCGCCCTGCCCACCCCGCCCGGCGACGAGCCGGCGCCCGGCGCCGAGGACGCGGTCCTCGGCGCCTGCCGGTCACTGGTCCGCGTCCGGCACGGCCGGTGGCTGGCCAAGACCGACGCCGGCCGGCAACTGCTCGCCGACGGGCACCCCGGAGCGTCCGTGATCGAACGGGCCGTCGCCGCCCGGCTCGGCGGCCCGCCCCCGAGCGGCCCACAGGCGCGGGCCTTCCAGCGGCAGGTCCTCGACGCCATCAGCCACGACACCTGAGCAATCCGGCAACTGCCCACCGCCGTCCGACCAGCCCGCGTCTCTCGGCCCGTTCAGTCGGGCAGGAGCGGCATCTCCGGCCCGGCCTCGCGGCCGAGCAGCACCGCGCGGGTGAGTGCGTCCGAGCCGAACCGGTCCCGTACCGCGTCGACCGCAGCGTCGAGATCGGCGCCCGGGTCCCGGTCGAACGGCAGCGGCGGCTGCACCGGGTTGTCGTCCAGGTTGCCCAGCGCGACGCCGACCAGCGTGACCCCCCGCCGCTCGATCTCCGGCAGCGCGGCCCGCAGCAGGGCCCGGACGCCGTCGAGCACGATCCGGGTGTCGTCGGTCGCCTTCGGCAGGGTGCGCGACCGGGTCGCCCGGCTGTAGTCGGCGAAGCGCAGCCGCAGCACGATGGTCCGTCCACCGCGGCCGGCTCGACGCATCCGTCGGGTGACCCGGTCGACCAGGCCGGCGAGGACGGCGTCGAGTTCGTCCGGCGGATGCGGCCCGCCGCCCAGGGCGTGCTGCGCGCCCATCGACCCGCGGCGGCGCCCCACCTGCACCGGCCGGGGGTCGCGGTTGTGCGCCAGGGCGTGCAGGTGCCGGCCGGCGCCCGCGCCGAGCAGCGAGACGAGGGCCGCCTCACCCAACCGGGCCACCTCGCCGACCGTGCGGATCCGCCGCTCGCGCAGCTTGGCCGCGGTCACCGGGCCGACGCCCCAGAGCCGTTCCACCGGCAGCGGGTGCAGGAACGCCTGCTCCCCGCCGGGCGGCACGACCAGCAGACCGTCGGGCTTCGCCACCCCGCTGGCCACCTTGGCGAGGAACTTGGTCCGGGCGACGCCGACCGTGATGGGCAGGCCCACCTCGTCACGGACGTCCCGTCGCAGCGTGGCCGCGATGTCGGCCGGCGGACCGACCAGGCGGCGCAGGCCGCCCACGTCGAGGAACGCCTCGTCGACGGAGAGACCCTCCACCAGCGGGGTGGTGCGCCGGAAGATCTCGAACACGGCCCGGCTGGCCGCCGTGTACGCGGACATGCGGGGCGGCACCACGATCGCGTCGGGGCACAGGCGGCGGGCCTGTCGGCCGCCCATCGCGCTGCGGACCCCCCGCGCCTTCGCCTCGTAGCTCGCCGCCAGCACCACCCCGCCGCCGACGATCACGGGCCGGCCGCGCAGGCGCGGGTCGTCCCGCTGCTCGACCGACGCGTAGAACGCGTCCAGGTCGGCGTGCAGGATGCTGGCCCCGGTCGACACGAACACATGTTCGCACGACGCGCCGGCTTCGCGCCGCTGACCTGCCCGGACGTGCCGGCGATCCGGCCGGTCAGGCGAACTGGCCCGCGTACCGCTGCACCCGCTGGCCGGGGCGACTCAGGCGATGCGCGGCGGCGGCACGTTCGGCAGCGGCCGGCGGTCGGCGGACCCCTGCCGCGCGTCGCCCGGACCGGCCGGCCGGGGCACGGCGGCCCGCCGGACCACCGGCGACCGCGGGTCGGTCCGGTCCGGGACGGTGGCGGTGGGCGGCGTGCCCGCCGTCGGGGCCGCTCCGGTGATCTCGGTGAGCAGAGCCAGCAGCCGTGGCGCGTCCCCGGTGGACAGACGGAACGATCCGCGGCACACCGGGCCGCTCCACAGCGACAGCACCACGGCGCCCCGGTCGGGGTGGTAGCTGACCCGCATCATTCGGTCCTCACCCCGCACGTCGGCGAACAGGTCACCGAAGCTGGGTATCGGCAGCACCTCTCCCATGGCAACCAGAATGCAACAGTCCGGTCACGGTGGGAATGGTCAGAGCGCGCGAAAAGGCTTCGCGTACGCGAACTCGCCCCGGATCGCCGGGTCCCACGCGGCGAGCGGACGGGCCATGAAGTAGCGCGGTCCCCACGCGGCGACGGGCGGGGTGACGCCGAGGTCGACGGCGGGCCCGAACCCGAAGCGCGGGTAGTACCCGGGGTGCCCGAGCAGCACCACCAGCGGCTCGTCGCGGGCGTCGGCGGCGGCGAGCACCGCGTGCATCAGCGCCGAGCCGACGCCACGCCGCTGCCACTGCGGGTGTACGCCGAGCGGCCCGAGCCCCAGCGCGACCGGCTCGTCGGCGACCCACCCCCGGGTGCACACCACGTGCCCGACCACCTGCCCGTCGGCATCGGTGGCCACCAGCGACAGGGCGGCCAGCCAGGCATCGTCGGCGCGCAGCGCGTCGACCAGGGTGGCCTCGACGGGCACGGTGTCCGGCGCGTCGGGCTTGGCGAAGGCGGCGCTGTGCACGGCCCGGACGGCGTCCACGTCGGCGGGTGTCTCGCGTCGGATCAGCATCGGCCCACGATAGGGAGCGCCGGCCGCGGGCGCCGCTCAATATTCCGGTGCCGTCCGGGCTCACGCCGTCGCGGTCGGTGACGGCGGCGCGCTGCCGCCCTGGGGCGCCTCGCCGGTCATCAGACGGACGATCTCCGCGCGGTCCGCCGCCGACGGGAGGCCCCAGCCGGGGCGGTAGCCGTACACCTCGTGCAGGGGAGTGGAGCCGGTGCGGCCGTCGAGGATCTCCACGGCGTCGGTGTGGACCCGCCCGGTCGCCGAGGTCAGTCCTGCGGCGGAGCGATGTCCACCATCCACGGGACGCCGAACCGGTCGGTGCACATGCCGAACTCGTCACCCCACATCTGCTTCTCCAACGGCGTGGTCACCACGCCGCCCTCGCTGAGCTGCTCCCAGTAGCGGCGCAGCTCGTCGGCGTCGTCGCCGCTGAGGCTGATGGTCATGGTGCTGCCCGGGCTGTGTTCCATGCCGGGTGGGGTGTCCGACGCCATCAGCGTGAAGCCGCTGTCGGTGTCCAGCTGGGCGTGCATGATCTGGTCGGCGAGCCCGGGCTCGGCGCTGCCGAACTCGCCGAACGTGTTCATCCGCAGCGTGCCACCGAAGACCCGGTGGTAGAACTCGATCGCCTCCCGGGCGTTGCCGGTGAAGCTGAGGTACGGGTTGAGTCGCGAAGCCACAGCACCCTCCTTGGTCGTGACCTGCGCATCGTCGCAGACCAGGGGTGGGTGGACAACGAACCACACGCGCGTTTCGGCGGGGGCGGCCGGGCGTCGACCGCTCCCCGCCGGGTACGCGCCGGGTCAGTGGTGGCGGAACGACTGCCGGACGACGCCGCCGACGATCGCGCACCAGGTACTGACGCTGACCTTGCCGTTGCGGGGCAGCCCGTGCAGCGCCTGGATGTCCTTGACGGCCTTCGTGGTGGCGTGGTCGTACTCGCCGGTGACCGTCACGTCGGCGTAGCCCTTGAGGTTGAGGATGAACTGCACCGCGCTCACCGGCAGGCCGCCGGCGTCCTTGTCCAGCTCCGGCACCAGCGTCTCCCACGTCTGCGGGGTGAGCGTGGCGTCGACGTCCACCGGGATGCCGTTGCGGTACTGCCAGTCCTGCACGGCCGCCACCGTGGCCGCGTCGAACACGCTGTTGACGGGAACGGTGTAGCCCCGGTGGGCGAGCAGGTACTGCACGACCTGCACGGACGGGGAGCCGACGAACCGCCACAGGTCCGGCCAGCGGCGGGCCGGCACGTCGGCCAGGTCGGTGTCGAGCGCCTCGAACACCCGGCGGCGCAGGGTGGGGAACTGCCGGTAGAACGCGGCACCCGGGCACTGCGTGTTGCGGAAGTCCCAGTGGCCGAAGATGTCGTGGGCGTGCAGCCCGTACTGCCGGCAGACCGCGACGCAGAGCTTGACCAGCGAGTCCAGCAGCGCCTCCGGCGGCGTCTCGGTGACGTACGTGCCCTCGTTCTCGATTCCGATGGCCCGCCCGTTCTCGCCCGGGCAGTGGGCCGAGATCATCTGCCGGTCACCGGCCTGGAGTCGTTCCAGGCTGCCCCGCCGGCCCTCGAGGACGTAGCCGCCGCGGCTGACGGTGAAGTGCTGCCCGGTGTCGGACCACCCGTTGCCGTCCACGTGCAGGTCCTGGCAGTCGCGGGCCAGCTTGACGGCCTGGGCCTCGGAGTAGTCGGTGACGTTCGGGAACGCCATGTGGTGCACGATGATCTTGTTGGTTGCGATGGCGCTGACCGACAGGGGGTCGGCCGGCGGGCGGGCGCCCCACTCGTCGCAGCTGATGATCCAGTCCAGGTCGGCGCCCGGGGCCGCCTGCGCGGCGGCCGGGAAGGCGAGCTCGCTGCCGACGACCGCGACCGTGGCGGCGCCGAGGCCGGCGCGCAGCAGGGTGCGCCGGTCCAGTTCGGAATGGTCCACGTGCATGACATCTCCTCTGCGGCCAGGACGGCGGGGATGAAAAGTAGCTCCATAGGCCGCGCGTGATGTGGAGGATATTGCCAGTGCTCGGCGTCGCGCTAGAGGTCGACCGTGGCCGACCTGATCCGGTGGGCCCCGATCACTCCTCGATCGCCCCGCCGACCCGGCGCAGGTGCCGACGGAACGTGTACGACGGGTCGTCCGCCCGCCGCGTCAGATAGTCGGCGAAGGCGGTCTGCCGGCGCAGCGTCTCGCCGGAGCGGATGCGCGCGGCCTGGTCGCGTTCGACCCCGCGAATCTCCGCGGCGGTCGCGAGCACCGCGTCGGCGCGGTCGGCGGCCACGAAGAGCACCCCGTCGTCGTCGCCGAACACGAGATCGTCGCGGCTCACCTCGTGCCCGCCGACCCGGGCCGTGGTCAACGCCTGCGGTCCCCGCTCGTCCACCCGTACCGGCCCGGCCGGGTGGCTGCCGTAGCTGAACACCGGAAGTCCGATCTCGACCAGGTCGGTGGTGTCGCGGTGCAGGCCCCACACCACCAGCCCACTCACCCCGGTCGCTGCGGCCTCCAGCACCACCAGGTCACCGACGCACGCCTCGTCCGTCCGCCCGCCGTTGTCGACCACCAGCACGTCACCCGGCGCCGCGTGACCGAACGCCTCCAGGAACACGTCCACGCTGCCGTGATGCCGCGCCGGCAGCACCCGCCCGGCGATCCGTTGCCCGGCCACCACCGCCCGCACGCCGGGTGGCGCGGCCCGCACCGGCACCCCGAGACGTACGCAGGCGTCCGCGACGAGCGGTGTGGTCAGGTCGGCGAAGCGCTCCAGCACAGGTCCTCCTCGGGTGGTGGGACGCCATCGTAGGAGCGCCGACCGGCCCGTCCGCGAGATCCAATCCCGCTCGCCTGGCCCACCCCGCCGCCGACACGGCGGGTTTGGGCAACCGGGCGGGTGGGGTAGGGCGCGGGGAGATTTCTGCCGCCCCTGTGGAGGACCGTGATGAGAGACAACTTCAGCGACGCGGTGGGCGACGCCCTCCGCGCGGTGATGCTCTTCCTACCCAAGGCCGTGGCCTTCGTGGCCATCCTCGTGGTCGGTTGGCTGGTCGCCAAGGCCGCACTGAAGATCGTGGACCGGGTGCTGGAGCGGGTGGGCTTCGACCGGGCCGTCGAACGCGGCGGCATCCGTCGGGCGCTGAGCCGTTCCCGCTACGACGCCAGCGACATCGTCGCGAAGCTCGTCTACTACGGCCTGCTCCTCGTCACCCTTCAGCTGGCGTTCGGCATCTGGGGTCCGAACCCCATCTCGGACCTGATCGCCGGCGTGATCGCCTGGCTGCCACGGGCCTTCGTCGCGATCGTCATCGTGGTGGTCGCCGCGGCGATCGCGAACGCCGTCCGGGACATCATCGGTGGCGCGCTGGGCGGCCTGTCGTACGGCCGGGTGCTGGCCACCGTCGCGTACGTCTTCCTGCTGGGCCTGGGGGTCATCGCCGCGCTCAACCAGATCGGCGTGGCCACCGCGGTGACCACTCCGGTGCTCATCGCGGTGCTGGCGACCCTCGGCGGGATCCTGGTCGTCGGTGTCGGCGGCGGCCTGGTGCGGCCGATGCAGAGCCGCTGGGAGTCGTGGCTCAGCCGCGCCGAGCAGGAGTCCCGGTTGATCGCCACGCACGCCCGGGCCTACCAGGCCGCTCGGCGCGACACCGAGGCGGAGCTGTCCCGCCCGGCCGCCGCCGACCCGGACCTCACCCGCCCGGCCGCGGCCGACCCGGAGAGCACCCAGGTCGTCAACCGACCCGCCGACCCGGAGAGCACGCAGGTCGTCACCCGACCGACCGATTCGGACGCCACGCAGGTGGTGCCCCGCTCGGACGACCCGGACGCCACCCAGGTCACGTCGACCGGCACGTCCGTGCCGACGCCGCGCGCGGCGGACGACAGCGAGGCCACGATGGTGATCCCGCCGATGGAGCCGCGTACCGACCGCCGCTGACGGTCACGGGTGGACGGGGTGGGGCCGGCCGGTCCCACCCCGTCGCGGGTGCCCGGGGGCGGCGCGAATCCCCCTGTCCCGCGCCCCCGGTGCCGATTACCATCGCCGGCATGACGTGGCGATGGTGACGCACCGCTGACGGCCGGTCCCGTGGGCCGCCGCGGACACCGCACCTCCGGTGTCCGCTTCGTCTCCACGGGAAGGCCCCATGACCCTCACCTCCGCGCGGGAGCGCGACCGCGGCGTCCGCCGCCTGTCCGTGACCCTCTACGGGTACGCGTTCCTCAGCCAACTCGTCCTGCTCTACCCGGTGTACGCGTTGCTCTTCGCCGACACCGGGCTGTCCGTCTGGCAGATCTCCTCGCTGTTCGTCATCTGGTCGGCCAGCTCCATCCTGCTGGAGGTCCCCTCCGGCGCCTGGGCGGACGCGGTCTCCCGGCGGCTGCTGCTCTGCCTCGCGCCCCTGGTGACCGCCGCCGGTTACGGCCTCTGGGTGTTGTCGCCGTCCTACCCGGCGTTCGCCGTCGGGTTCGTGCTCTGGGGCTTCGGCGGGGCGCTCGCGTCCGGTGCCCTGGAGGCGCTGGTCTACACCGAGCTGGACCGGCGGGGCGCCGCCGGCCGGTTCCCCCGCGTCCTCGGCCGGACGCGCAGCGCCGAGATGCTCGGCGCGCTGGCGTCGAGCGTGCTGGCCGGTCCGGTGCTCGCGGTCGGCGGCTACCCGGCGGTCGGCGGGGCCAGCGTCCTCGCGTGCGGGCTCGCGGCGGCGCTGGCGACCCGGCTTCCGGAGCATCCGGTCACGCCCCCGGCCGCCGGGGAGGCGGGCGACGACCTCGGCTGGTGGGCGAGCCTGCGCGCCGGCGTGGTCGAGGCCCGGGCCGTTCCGGCGGTACGCGCGGCGGTGCTGCTGGTCGCCGGGGTCGCCGCCGTCTGGGGCGCCCTGGACGAGTTCACGCCGCTGCTGGCGCGGGACACCGGCGTCGACACGGCCGTGGTGCCGCTGCTGCTCCTGCCGATCTGGGCGGGGGTGACCGTCGGCGGGCTGCTCGCCCCGGCCGGCGAGCGGTTGGGCGCGCGCGGGTACGCGGCGCTCCTCACGCTCGCCGCGCTGGCTCTGGCCGCCGGGGCGCTGACCGACCACCCGGCCGGCTTCGGGCTGCTCGCCGTCGCGTTCGGCGCCGGCCAGCTCGCCGGCGTGCTGGCCGAGGCCCGCCTCCAGGCCCGGATCACGGGGCCGAGCCGCGCCACCGTCACGTCGCTGTGCGGGATGGCCACCGACGTCATGATCATCGGTGGTTACCTGGCCTACGGTCTGGTCGCCACCGCCGCCGGAAACGCCCTGGCCTTCGCGGCGGCGGCGGTGCCGTACCTACTGGTGGCGGTGCTGCTGGTCGCCGCGCGT
Organism: Micromonospora sp. NPDC049366; assembly: GCF_044466625.1. Lineage (NCBI taxonomy): Bacteria > Bacillati > Actinomycetota > Actinomycetes > Micromonosporales > Micromonosporaceae > Micromonospora > Micromonospora sp. NPDC049366. Next base: position 86,526 of record NZ_JBITMV010000019.1, on the reverse strand, counting down.
CGACGCCGGCGGGTGGTGGCCGGTCAGTCGCCCAGGTGCAGGAACGACCACTGGTGACCGTCGAGGTCGCGGAATCCGCGCATGTAGAGGCCACCGGCGTCCTGCCCGTCGCCGAGGGCCTCACCACCGGCCGCGACCGCCCGGTCGACCAGCTCGTCCACCCGATCCCGGCTCTCGGTGGCGAGGCCGACGATCACCTCCCGGCTGGTCGACGTGTCGGTGACCGCGACCCCGGTGTACGCGGTGAACGACGACGCGACGTGCAGCATCAGCCGCGTCGTGGGGTTGAGGGACAGCATCACCGCCATGCCGTCCGGTGCGGGCTGCTCACCGTCGAAGCCGATCGAGCGGAAGAACTCGGCCGCCGTGTTGAGGTCGCGTACGGGCAGGCTGATGTAGGTCGTGATGGTCACCGGAGATCTCCGTCCGCCTGGTCCGTCAGCGTCTCGGCATCCCCACCGTACGACCTGCCGCGCGCCCTGCGGTCGTCGCCGCGCCGCTGTCCCCGGACCGGCGTACCGGCGGGGCGTCTGGTCAGGCGTCCTCGGCGTCCAGGTAGACCCACCGGCCGTCCGCCCGGACGAACCGGCTGCGCTCGGTCACCGTGCCGGGTCGACCGGCGAGCCGGTAGTGGGCGTGGAACTCCACCGTGCCGCCGCTGTCCAGCAGGCCGCCGCGGACGACGTCGACGATCTCCAGCCGGGTCCAGCGCTGCGCGGGGTCGAGGTCGAGGCTGCCCGGCCGGGTGCGCTCGTGCCAGCTGCGCAGCAGGTATCCGGCGTCGCCGACGGCGAACGCGCTGAACCGGGAGCGCATCAGCGCCTCGGCGGTCGGGGCGTCGGCATCACCGGCGTGCAGCGGGCCGCAGCACGCCGCGTACGGCCGGCCCGACCCGCACGGGCAGGCCGCCCCGGCGGACCCGTCCCGTCCTCGTCCCCGCTTCGCCACGGGCCCATCCTGCCGCACCCGCTCGCCGCGCCGTGCCGGGGGCGGTCCGGGGCGACGGACCGGACGCGGTGACGCGCCGGACCCGCGTTACGGCCCGACCGTGACACCGTCTCGTACGCTCGGCCGCATGTCGCGACCCCTCGCAGTCCCGCTCGCCCCCGGCGTCTGGCGCATCCCGACCATGGGCCGAGCGATGATCAACTCGTACGCCCTCGTCGACGACGACGGCAGCGTCACCCTGGTCGACTGCGGGGTGAAGCAGGCGCCGGCCCGGATCGTGCGCGGGCTCGCGGCGATCGGCAAGACCCCCGCCGACGTGATCCGGATCGTGCTCACGCACGCGCACCCGGACCACGCCGGCGGCGCCGCCGAGATGGCCCGCCGCACCGAGGCGCCGGTCGTGGTGCACGGCGCCGACGTGGAGTACGCGCAGGCGGGCACGGCGCCACCCCGGGACCGGGAGGTCACCGGCGGGCGGCTGTTCTTCCGGATGCCCGGCAACCGGTTCCCCGCCGTCGAGGTGGCCCAGCCGCTCGCCGACGGCGACCTGCTCCCGGTCGCGGGTGGCCTGCGCGTCGTGCACACCCCCGGCCACTCGCCGGGGCACGTCTCGCTGCTGCACGAGCCGACCCGCCTGCTCATCACCGGCGACGCGCTGTTCAACGTGGCCGGCATCCGCTGGCCGGTCAAGCTCTTCTGCTCCGACTTCCGGATGACGCAGGAGACCGCGCACGTGCTCGGCGAGCTCGACTACGACCTCGCCGCGTTCACGCACGGCCCGGAGTTGGCCGACAACCCCCGCGAACGCATCCGCGCCTTCCTCCTGCGCCACGGCTGACCCGCGGCGGCGGGTCAGAGCCAACCGGAGCGGCGGAAGAGCCGGTAGAGGGTGAACGCGGCGAGCACCATCAGCCCGAGCGCGACGGCGTATCCGTAGCGCCACTGCAGCCCGGGCAGCGTCGGGAAGTTCATGCCGTAGACACCGGCGATCCCGGTCTGTGCGGCCGCGATGGCCGCCCACGCGGCGATCTTGCGCATGTCGTTGTTCTGCTCCACGGCGAGCTGAGCCAGCCGGGACTGCACGATCGAGGTGAGCAGATCGTCGTACGCGGCCACCCGGTCGACGGCCCGGGCCAGCCGCGCGTCCACGTCCACGAAGCGGCGGTGCAGGTCCCGTGGCGGGTTCGCCGGGTCCTGCTGCTCCAGCAGCGTCCGTAGTGGAGACTGCAGCGGCAGCACCGCCCGCTTGAACTCCACCACCTCGCGCTTGAGCTGGTAGACGTGCTGGATGTCCGCGCGCCGGTCCCGGGCGAAGACGTTCTCCTCGACCCTCTCCAGGTCCCGTTCGACGTGCCCCGCGACCTCCAGGTAGAGGTCGACCATGCGGTCGCAGACCGCGTACGCCACCGCCCACGGCCCCTCGGCGAGCAGTGCCGGGCGCTGTTCGATCTCCGTCCGGACCGTGGTCAGCGCGCCGGACGCGCCGTGCCGGACGGTGAGCACGAACCGGTCGCCGAGGAACACCATCACGTCGCCGGTGTCGATCACCTCGGAAGTCTCAGTCAGCTCGTCGTGCTCCACGTAGCCGGCGGTGCGCAGCACCAGCAGCGTCACGTCGCCGTGCCGTTGCACCGTGGGACGGTGCCCGTCGGCGAGCGCCTGCTCGACGGTGAGGTCGTCGAGCCCGAAGACGCGGCCGACCGCCGCCATGACCGCGGGCCCCGGCTCGTGCAGGCCCAGCCACACGAACGCGTCGCGTCCGCGCCGGCTGCGGGCGTACGCGTCGGCGTAGTGCGGGCGTCCGGGCTCCCGTCGGCCGCCGACGTACACCGCACAGTCGACCACCGCGTCCGGATTGGACCGTCGGGGCGCCGGAACGGTCGCGCTCGACCGGCCGAGCAGCCGGTCGACGAGCGCGTGCAGCCGTCGACCCGGTCGCGCCGTTCGCTGATCCACCGCTCACCTCCGAGTCGCCGCAACCGCCGGCATACCGTACGCGGATCCGGGCCGCGGGCGCGGCGTCGACGCCCGTGTCGGCGGCGATCAACCGGTGCGGGTGGCGAGCACGATGATGTTGTCGACGTAGTCGCCGGTGCCGGCGTCGAACCGCCCGCCGCAGGTGATCAGGCGTAACCCGGCGGCGTCGCTGGGTCCGTAGACCAGGTCGGAGGGGAAGCGGTCCTTCGGGTACGAGGTGACGCCGTCCACGGTGAACGTCGCCACGGTGCCGTCCGCCCGGGTGATCCGGACCGGGTCGCCGGGCCGCAGTCGGCCCAGGTCGAAGAAGACGGCGGGACCGGTTTTCGAGTCGACGTGTCCGACGATGACGGCGTTGCCGATCTCGCCGGGGCTGGCGCCGTGCCGGTACCAGCCGGCGAGGCCGGGCCGGTCGAGGGAGGGCACCTCCAGCACACCGGCGGAGTCCGCGCCGACGGGGACGACCTCGGCCCGTACGCCGATGCCGGGGATCTGGACCAGGGTCGGCGCGGCGTGGGGGAGGGGCGGCAGGTCCGGGGCGGATCGGGTGGGGCCGACCGCGGCCGGTCCGGGGCGCGGCGGGCGCGGTGGGTCGGCGGTCACGCCCGCGGTGATCAGGCCCAGGCCGCCGGCCGCGAGCAGGGCGACGACCGTGACGGCGGGTGCCGTCGGGCGGCCGGTCGCGTCGTGTCGTGTCAACACGCCCACCTCCGTGCCGGTTCGTGGGGGTGCCCGCGCCGGGTGTCGCCGGTGCGGGCACCCTTCCCAGGGATGGTGCGGGTCGCCGGTCAGGCGACGGCGGACGTGGGACGCCGGCGGCGTAGCAGCAGGGCGGTGCCGGCGGCGGCCGCGCCGAGCAGGGTGCCGCCCGCGGCGAGGGCGCCGGTGGCGGCACTGTCGCCTCCGGCGCCGGCCGGGGCACCGCCGATCGGGGTGACGGTGAACGTGGCGCTGCCGGCGGCGCTGCCGGCGGCGCTGCCGTCGCCGCAGGTGGCGGTCACGGTGTAGGTGCCGAGGGTGAACCCGGCGGTGAAGAGTTCGGCGCTCAGGCCACCACCGGCGGCGGCGGTCGTGGAGCGCACGTTCTGGTCGCGGTTCGGACCGGTGACGCGGAAGATCGCGTCACCCGACTTCGGGTTGCAGGTCGTGGCCGTCAGCACCACCGTCCCGCCGACCGGCGTGCTGGCCGGCGACACGATCGTCTCGGCCAGCGCGGCGCCCGGCAGCAGGAGCGTGCCGAGACCCAGGCCGACCGCCGCTGACACGAGGACTGTCTTCGCCTTCATACGCGTCTTCCCTCACTTTTCGTCCGCTGAGAACGTGGGACGTCGTTCGGGTGGCCAACTCCGCGACTAGCACCGGTGTGCCCAACACTAGGGCGGTTGGGCCCTCGATCCGGTGAAAATGAGAAATCCTCGTTGCCGTCACGTGTCCGACGACCGATGGTGGAAGCAGCCCCGACCGACCGCGCGCGCACGGTCGCGTCCGGCGCGAGGAAAGCCCCCGCCCGGACGCTTCACGAGGTACGCCCGATCCCGGGGCTCAGTGGTCGTCCTTCTCCAGCAGCGTCTTCAGGTCGGCCAGCAGCTCGGGCCACCCACCGCTCTCGGGCAGTTGCCCCGCACCCGCGGCCCGGTACGGGGTCCCCACCCGTACCGGGCCGCCCGGGTGTGACAGCGTGGACGGATGCCCGACCCCGTCGACGTCGACCTCGCACTGCTGGGTGGCGGCGGCGCCGCCTCGCTGGTGCTGGCGGCGCTGGACCGCCACGGCGTACGGAATCTGCGGGTGGCGGTGGTCGACCCGGTGCACCGGCGCGGCCAGGACCGGACCTGGGCGTTCTGGGGGCTGCCCGGCGACGACCTCGAACCGCTGCTGAGCGCGCGGTGGCCGCGCGTCGAGGTGGTCACGCTGGCCGCCCGCCGGACGCTCGACCTCGCTCCGCTGCGCTACGCGATGCTCCGGTCCGGCCCGGTCTACCGGCGTGCCGCCGAGGCCGAGGGGCGCCTCGGGGCGATCCGGGTCCACGCGGCCGTCGACGACGTGCGCGACGACGGCCACCGGGTGCTGGTGCGCGCCGCCGACGGGTCGACCGTACGGGCCGACTGGGTCCTGGACTCGCGCCCCCGACCGCCCGCGCGCGCCGGCCGGACGACCTGGCTGCAACACTTCCGCGGCTGGTGGCTCACCGCCGACACCGCGACGTTCGACCCCGCACGGGCGGTGCTGATGGACTTCCGCACCCCGCAGCCGGCCCGGGGCGTCTCCTTCGGCTACCTGCTGCCGGTCACCGACCGCTACGCGCTGGTCGAGTACACCGAGTTCTCACCCGACCTGCTCACCGGCGGCGGCTACGACGCCGCGCTGGCCGGCTACCGGGACCTGCTCGGCCTCGACCCGTCGCGGCTCACCGTCCGGGAGGTGGAGAACGGGGTGATCCCGATGACCGACGCCCCGTTCCCCACGCGCCCGTCACCCCGGGTCGTCCGTCTCGGCACCGCCGGCGGGGCGACCCGCCCGTCGACCGGCTTCACCTTCTCCGCCATGTACCGGCAGGCAGACCAGGTCGCCCGCGCCCTCGCCGCCGGCCGTCCGCCGCTACCCGAACCCGCCTATCCGCGCCGGCACCGCTGGATGGACGCGGTCGCGCTGCGCGCCCTGGACCGCGGGTCGGTCGACGGGCCCGGCTTCTTCGACGGGCTCTTCGCCCGCAACCCGGCCCAGCGGGTGCTGCGGTTCCTCGACGGGGCGACCACGCCGGCCGAGGAGCTGGCGGTGATGCGCTCCACCCCGCTGCTGCCGATGGTCGCCGCCACGGCGGGCGACGCGGCGCACCGACTACGCGACCGGCTCCGCCCGGCCCGACCGGCGCCGCCGGTGCCCCCGGCGGTCCGCGCCGGCACGCCACCCCGACCGTGACCCCGGCCCGACGACACCCGACGGCTCGCCGGGCCCCGACGGCCGCCGGTGGCCACCGCGCCCGGTAGGTTGCCGGGCATGGTGGATGCCGGCAGAGTGGTGCGAATCTGGACCGACGGCGCGTGCAGCGGCAACCCGGGGCCGGGTGGCTGGGGCGTGCTGCTGCGCTACGGCGACCACGAGCGGGAGCTGTGCGGGGGAGAGGCCACCCCGACGACGAACAACCGGATGGAGCTGATGGCGGCCATCCAGGCCCTGGAGAGCCTCACCCGGCCGGTGGCGGTGGAGCTGCACACCGACAGCACGTACGTGCGCAACGGCATCACCAGCTGGCTCGCCTCGTGGAAGCGCAACGGCTGGCGTACGGCCGCGAAGCAGCCGGTGAAGAACGCCGACCTGTGGCAGCGGCTGGAGGCGGCCTGCGCCCGGCACGACGTGACCTGGCTGTGGGTCAAGGGGCACAACGGTCATCCGGAGAACGAGCGCGCCGACGCGCTGGCCAACCGGGGCATGACGCAGGCCCGGGCGGAAGCGGTCCCCGCCCGTTGATCACGGGCGGCGTCGTGGTCAGCGGGTCGCGTCCGGGTGTCCGGGCATGGTGGAACCCCCGCCGCTGCTCCCGGAGGAGCCGCCCGCGACGCCCGACCCGTCGTCCTCCGTGACGATGTCCGGCGCGACGTCGGTGTCGTCCGGCGGGGGCACCTCGGTGTCCGCCGCCACCTGCACCAGCGGCCGCTCGCCGGCCTCGTCCTCGGCGTGTGCCGGATCGACCGGCTGGTCACCCTGCCGCGTTCGGTATCCCACGGTGGTCTCCCGTCGCTGTCCGTCCGCTCCCGGCGCTGGCTACCCGGCGACAAAGCGGGCGAAACGTCGAACGGGAGCGCGTGCGGCGCTTGCGATCACCGTCGGCGGCCCCGCCGCGCCGGGTCACCGCCGGCTCCGGACCGACCCGCGGGGCGTGGCGGGCGGCGTACCGGGGTGAGGGGCAGCGCCGTCCAGTGACCGGGCCGGGCGAGCCGGGCCGGCAGCCCGGTGCGCGCGTCACCGCGGGCGGCGTCGAGCTGCGACTGGTGCAGGAAGAGCGCGCCGGCCAGGTCGGCCCCGCGCAGGTCCGCGCCGCGCAGGTCGGCCCCGGTCAGGTCGGCCAGGTGCAGGTCGACGCCGCGTAGGTCCGCGCCGATCAGCAGGGCGCCGCGCAGGTTCGCCCGGCGCAGGTCGGCGCCGCGCAGGTCCGCCCCGAACAGGTGGGCGCCCCGATGGTCGGGGCCGGGCCGCCCGCCGGCGGCCCGGGCGGCGTCGCCGGCCCGCGCCAGTAGGACGTTGACCCGGTCGCGGTGGGCGGGCACGTCGAGGGCGAGCAGCTCCTCGGGGCGGCCGGCGGTCAGCCGGGCGGTCTCCGCACGCGCCGCGGCCAGCGCGTCGCCCAGGGCGGCGGGCGTACGCAGCGCCAGCGCCTCGGTCAGATACCAGAGCAGCTCGTGCAGCGGCCGCATCACCGCGAAGGTGTCGAACATGACGGCGGCGGTGTCCGGCGCGCCCTGCCAGTCCCGCCCGCCGAACGTCACCTGCGTCACCTGCTGCCCCGCGCCGAAGCAGTCGAAGACCGTGCAGCCGGGGAAGCCGCGCTCCCGCAGCTCGGAGTGGATCCCGCAGCGGTGGTCGGCCCCCAGGTTGGGGCAGGGTCGGCCGGCGGGCTTGTCGATGGCGAAGTCGGCGGAGGCGGCGAAGGCCGGCGCGACGCAGCAGAGACCGACGCAGCGGGCGCAGTCGGCGCGCAGATGGTCCCGGTCGGGCGTCGCCGACGTCGCCGATCGGGTGCTCTCCGGCACGGTGAAACCCTCTCCTGCCGATCGTCCGGGGGACGGTGCCCGACCTGGGCGTACACCATTGTCCCGCGCTCGGCGTCGACCACCCGCAGCGGTCCCGGTCCCGGCGGTCACGCCGACTACGGGACCAGGCGCAGGATGAGGCGCTTCGCGTCGCCGTCACCGTACTTCTGGTCGAAATGCCGGACCACCGCGGCGCGGTCGCCGTCGGCCGGCTCCACCAACCGGAACGCGGCCGGTGCCGGGCCGCCGGCGCGCGGCGGCAGCTCGGCCCGGGCGGTCAGCGGCCGGCTCAGCCGGTCAGCCTGAGTGGACACTGTGAACGCCCAGCGTCACCGACTGTCACGACGATTCCACGCGCCGCCAGCCGTGCGAGGGCAGGGCGCTCGCCTGCGGGCCCATCATCAACATCCCGCCGTCGACCGGCCACGAGGCGCCCGTGACGTACGCGGCCTGCGGCGAGGCCAGCAGCGCGACCACCGCCGCGACCTCCCGGGCGTCACCCGGCCGCCCCACCGGCACGCCGGGCCGCTCCTGGGTGAACGGGTCGACGTCCTCCTGTCCGGTCATCGGGGTGGAGATCTCGCCCGGGGCGACCGCGTTGACCGTGATCCCGTCGGCGGCCAACTCCTGCGCCATCACCTTGGTGAGCAGCCCGAGGCCGCCCTTCGCGGCGCAGTACGCGGCGGAGCCGACCCGCGGCGCGTGCTCGTGCACGCTGGTGATGTTGATGATCCGCCCGCCGGCACCGGCGGCCCGCATCCGGCGGGCGGCGCGCTGACCGCAGAGGAACGGGCCGTCGAGGTCCACCGACAGCACCTCGCGCCACCGCTCCCAACCGGTGTCGACGAACGGTACGGACGCGCCGGTTCCGGCGTTGTTGACCAGGACGCCGACGCCGCCGAGCCGGTCGGCCAGCTCGTCGATCACGTCGGCGGCGCCGGGCAGCCGGGTCAGGTCCATCTCGGCGACCTCGCACCGTCGACCGGCGGCGCGGACCTCGTCCGCGGTGCGCTGCGCGCCGTCCGGGTCGCCGTACCAGGTGAGGCCGATGTCGAAGCCGGCGGCGGCCAGGGCCACCGCGCAGGCCTTGCCGATGCCGGAGTCGGCGCCGGTGACGACGGCGACACGGGGATAGTGCTCAAAACGCTCGGGCATGACCAGGCAATACCCGCCGACCCCACCCACAACCACAGCGACCGGGTGTACGGGGCGTGGTCCTGGGTAGGCGCACGGGATGGAGCTGGTCGAGGAGTCGCCGTACCGGTTCCGGATCGACCAGCACGACCCGATGCGGGTCCCGGGCGTGGTCTTCGCGACCCGGTCGCTGCTGCCCGACGCCGGAGCGGACAAGTCCCTGGAACAGGTCGCCAACGTGGCCACGCTGCCGGGCATCGTCGACGCCTCGTACGCCATGCCCGACGTGCACTGGGGCTACGGCTTCCCGATCGGCGGCGTCGCGGCCACCGATGTGGAGCGCGACGGGGTCGTGTCGCCCGGCGGGGTGGGCTTCGACATCTCCTGCGGCGTACGGCTGCTCGCCGCCGACCTCGACCGCGCGGAGCTGGGCCCCCGGTTGGACGCCCTGATGGACGGGCTGGCCGAGGCGACCCCGCGTGGCATGGGCAAGGGTGCCGTGTGGCACCTGAGCGACCGGGCCGAGCTGGACGGGGTGCTGCGCGGCGGTTCCCGGTACGCGGTGGAGCGCGGGTTCGGGGTCGAGCGTGACCTCGACCGGTGCGAGGACTACGGGGCGGTCGACGACGCGGACCCGGCGCAGGTGAGCGACCGGGCGGTGGAGCGCGGCGCCCGCCAGGTCGGCAGCCTCGGCTCGGGCAACCACTTCCTGGAGGTGCAGGTCGTCGAGGAGGTGTACGACGACCAGGTGGCGGGAGTGTTCGGACTCCGGCCGGGACAGGTCTGCGTGATGATCCACTGCGGCTCGCGAGGGCTCGGCCACCAGATCTGCACCGACCACCTGCGGGGCATGGAGAAGGTGATGTCCCGCTACGGCATCGAGGTGCCGGACCGCCAGCTCGCCTGCGCGCCGGTCTCCTCCGACGAGGGACGGGCGTACCTCGGCGCGATGGCGGCCGCCGCGAACTACGCGCGGGCGAACCGGCAGCTGCTGACCGACGCGGCCCGCCGGATCTTCACCCGACAGACCGGGCGCGGCCTCGACCTCGTCTACGACATCTCACACAACCTCGCCAAGGTGGAGACCCACGCCGTCGACGGCGCCCCGCGTCGCGTCTGCGTCCACCGCAAGGGCGCCACCCGGGCCTTGCCGCCGGGCCACGAGGACCTCCCGGCGGACCTGCGCGAGGTGGGCCAGCCGGTGCTGATCCCCGGCTCGATGGGCACCGGCTCGTACGTGCTCACCGGCGTGCCCGGCTCACCCGCCTTCGCGTCCACCTGCCACGGGGCGGGTCGGGTGCGCAGCCGCAAGCAGGCGGTGAAGGCCGAGCGGGGGGCCGACCCGCGCCGGCAGTTGGAGGCGCAGGACATCGCCGTGCGCGGGGTGTCCCGCCGGGGTCTGGCCGAGGAGATGCCGGCGGCGTACAAGGACGTCACGGCGGTGGTGGAGTCGGCCGAGGGCGCCGGACTGTGTCGGAAGGTGGCGCGGCTGGCACCGGTCGGCGTGGTCAAGGGCTGAGCCCGCCGAGACGGCCGGGGCATGACGGCCGCGGGCGGGCTGTTCACACGTCCAGCGTCACCGCGCAGGACCAGCGGTCGCCGTCGGGGCCGAACCGCAGCTCGTGCAGGGAGACCGCCTTCGGCACCGCGCCCACCAGCTCCACCGCGTCCGTGCCGGTCACCCGCCAGCGCACCAGCAGGCCGCCGTCGCCGTCGTCGGACACCTCGCTGGTCAGCGGCAACTCGTCCGCGGTGTCCATCCGGAAGATCACCTCGTCGAGGACGCCCACCAGCAGGTCCTCGTCGTCGGCGGGCGGCGCGCGGAACTCCCGCTCCGGCCCGGGCCGTGCCCCGGCGCTGTCGATGAAGCTCTCTACCAGCGCGGCGACCGCCTCGGCCACGCACGCCTCCCGGGTCGGCGCCCACGCCTCGATCCGGACGTCGGCGGTGTGCGGCACGCACCGGTGCCCCTGCTCCGCAGGCTGTTCCATGCCCCCGATCATCCGCCACCCGCCGGGGCCGGGGCGGCCGTCCGCGTTAGCGTGCCCGGATGCGGATCACCAAGTTCACCCACTCCTGCGTACGCCTGGAGCGTGACGGCGCGGTCCTGGTCGTCGACCCGGGCACGTGGAGCGAACCGCGCGCCCTGGCCGGGGCGGACGCCGTGCTCGTCACCCACGAGCACACCGACCACGTCGACGTGCTCCGCCTGGCGGGAATCGGCGTGCCGGTGTACGCGCCGGAGGGCGCGCGCCTGCCCGACCTCGCCCGGGTGCCGGTGACCCCGGTGCGGGCCGGGCAGCGGTTCACCGCCGCCGGGTTTCCGGTGACCGCCGTGGGTGGCCGGCACGCCACCATCCACGATGGCCAGCCGGACTGTGTGAACCTCGGCTACCTGGTGGACGGGCTCTATCACCCCGGTGACGCGCTGCACGTGCCGGACGAGCCGGTGCGGACCCTGCTGCTTCCCGGGCAGGGATCGTGGATGCGGCTCGGTGAGGCGATCGACTTCGCCCGGTCGGTCGGGGCCGAGCGGGCGCACACGATCCACGACGGTCAGGTCAACGACCGTGGCCTGGCGAGCGTCACCGGCTGGTTCAGCGAGACGGTCGCGGGCTACCGGCACCTCGCGCCCGGCGAGAGCGCCTGACCGCCCACACCCGCCCGGGCCGCCGGGAGCGCCGTCGTAACCGGGTCGCCGGGAGAGGGTCGGGCCCTGTCGACCTGCCCCAGATCTGGGGCACGTCGACAGGGCCCGCACGTGTTCCCGGGACCGGCGCGACGCCTGAGGACCCGCCGCCGGTGACGATCACTCGCGGCGCAGCACCACCAGATCGGCGTCGTGCGTCGGCGTCCACTCCACCGGCAGGCCGACCGCACTCAGGTGGGCGCCGGAGTAGCGCCGGTCGTCGTGCCGGTACGTCCCGTCCGCGTCGAGGCCGCGCAGCGGCAGCCGCACCGGACGCGACGGCAACAGCCCGGGACCGTCGGACCGGCCGGTGTGCCAGGCCAGGACGACCACCGTACGCCGGTCCGGTGAGGTGTACTGCACGGCGCAGCGTGCCTGGTCGGGGCCGCCGACGAGGTGGACCTCGCCGTGCGTGACGACCTCCCGGATCTCCTTGTACCGGGCGATCCAGCCGGCCGCCTCGGCCCGCTGCTCCGGCGTCCAGCGGCGGATGTCCGCGCCGATGCCGAGCACGCCGGCCATGGCGAGCACGAACCGGAACGCGAGCGAGCGGGGACGCGGGTCGAAGATGCCGGGCGCGTCGGTCACCCAGGAGCTGAGCAGGTGCGGCGCGTTGGCGTGCAGGAAGCCGTGCTGGATGGCCAGCCGGTCGAGCGGGGCCGTGTTGTCGCTGGGCCAGAAGATGTCGGCTCGCGCGGCCATCGCCAAGTCGGTCCGGCCACCGCCGCCAGCGCAGGACTCGATCAACACGTCCGGGTGGTCCCGGCGCAACCGCTCGTAGATCCGGTGCAGGTTGGTGACGTGCGCGCCGTCCAGGTCGACCGGCTTCTCGCCACCGGCCCGGCCCGGCTCGGTGCGCGGCCGGTTGAAGTCCCACTTCAGGTATCCGATGTCGTACCGGCGCAGCAGCCCGTCGATCGTGCCGTGGACGAACTCGGCGACCTCCGGGCGGCCCAGGTCCAACAGGTACTGGTTGCGGATCGGGGTGAGCGGGCGACCATCGACGGCGTACACCCAGTCGGGGTGTTCGGCGTAGAGCCGGGAGCGGGGGCTCACGCACTCCGGCTCCACCCAGAGACCGAACCGCAGCCCGAGCCCGCGTACCTCGGCGATGAAGGCGTCGAAGCCGTCGGGGAAGCCGGCCGGGTCGGGCGTCCAGTCACCGAGCCCGGTGGTGTCGTCGACGCGGCCCAGGAACCAGCCGTCGTCCACCACGAACGTCTCGACGCCGAGGTCGGCGGCAATCCGGGCGAGCGCGAGCTGGCTGTCGGCGTCGACGTCGAAGTAGGTGGCCTCCCAGGAGTTGTAGAGCACCGGGCGCGCCGTCAGTCGCTCGCCGGCGAGCACCCGCTGGTAACGGTGCCACACCCGGGCCAGCCCGCCCAGCCCGTCCGTGCTGTAGGCGCCGGCGACCTCGGGCAGGGTCAGCTCCGCGCCCGCCGGCAGGTCCAGCGGGCCGTCGGCCAGGCGACGGCCGGCGCGTACGCGGGTGAGACCGCCGGTGTCCCGCTCGGCGGTGATCTCCCAGGAACCGGTCCAGGCCACCGCGACGCCCCAGGTCGGCCCGTCGGGCTGGGCCCGGTCCCGGATCGCCAGCCAGGGTAGGTGCAGGTGGCCGGGCACCCCCTGGCTGCTGCCGATGGTGAAGGCGCCGTGGCCGAGGTCGACGTGGTCGAGCTGGAACTCCTGCGCCCACTGCCCCCACTGGTGGCTGAGCAGCGCGCCGTGCGGCGTCGGTACGCAGAACCCGGCCGAGCCGGCGCGGGCCAGCCGCAGCGGACCGGTGCCGGTGTTGGTGAGCTCGACCCAGCGGCGTACGACGTCGGTGCCGGCCGGGACGGCGTAGCGCAGCAGGGCCCGCAACCCTGTCACCGGGTCGGCGAAGGTGACCGCGAGCGTGCCGCCGTCCGGGTCGTGGGCCGCCTCGACGAAGTCGAACCTGACGCGCCGGTCCCCGCCCTCCGTCTCCACCACCAGGTCGGCGCCGGTGAACGGGCGGTCGGCGTCGGTGGCGTACTCCACCGGGGCGGCGTCGCCCGCGGTGAGGAAGGGCACCGGCCCGTCGTACGCGACGGGGGAGGGGCCCTCGCCGACCCCGTGCGGGCCCCACGCGTGCAGCTCCAACCAGCGCCCGTGCGCGGGCAGCGTCACCGTGTACTCGGTGTGCGTCCCCCGCAGCGTCCAGCGCCCGTTCTCCGCGCCACTCACTTGACCGCTCCGATCGCCAGGCCCGAGACGAAGTGCCGCTGGAACCGCAGGAAGACCGCCACGGTCGGGACCGCGGCGATCACCGTACCGGCGGCGATCACGTTCCACGACGACACGAACTGGCCCTGCAGGGCGAGCAGCGCCGGCGTGACCGGCATCTTGTCGTCGGTGCGCAGCACGGTGATGGCCCACAGCAGGTCGTTGAAGATCCAGGTGAAGGAGAGCGCGCCGAGCGCGGCCAACGCCGGTCGGGTCAGCGGCAGCATCACCCGGCCGAAGATCTGCGCCGGGCCGGCCCCGTCGATGGTCGCCGCCTCCTGGATCTCGCCGGGCAGGTCCCGCATGAAGCCGTGCAGGACGAAGGTGTAGAAGCCCAGCCCGAAGCCGACCTGCACCGCGATCAGCGCCCAGAGCGTGTCGTACAGGCCGGTCAGCTCGCTGAACTTCTGCACCGGGATCAGCAGGATCTGCGGCGGCAGCAGGTTGCCGGCGAGCATGAGCAGCAGGATGGTGCGGCGACCCGGGATCCGGTAGCGGCTGAGTGCGAACGCCGCGACGGCCGCCAGCACCAGGCTCAGCGCGACCGACGGGATCGTCACCAGCAGGCTGTTGATCAGGGCCCGCAGCTCCCCGCCGTCGGTCCAGGCCTGTCGGTAGGTGTCGAGTGTGAACGAGTGCGGGAGGCTGCCCACGCCGTTGGCGGCCACGTCGTCGAAGGTGCGGGTGGACATGATGACCACCCACAGCACCGGGCCGAGCCAGAGCAGCGAGAGCAGGACCATCCCGGTGTGGAACGCCCCGGTCCGGAGCTTGCGGATCATGCTTCCTCCCGGAACGCGCGGACGAGGTAGCCCAGGATGACCGCCAGCGCGAGCACGAAGATGACCACCGCGATCGCGGAGGCGTACCCGAGCCGCAGGCTCTGGAAGGCCGCCGAGTACATGTAGGTGCTGAGCAGCTCCGACGAGTGGTACGGCCCGCCTCGGGTCAGTGACCAGACGATGTCGAACGAGCGCAGCGAGTCGATCACGATGACCGACAGCACGACCGCGTTGACCCCCTTGAGCTGGGGTACCGTGACGTGCCAGAGCCGCTGCCAGCCGTTCGCGCCGTCCATCTTGGCGGCCTCGTGCAGCGCCGGGTCGATCGCCTTGAGGCCGGCGAGGAAGAGCACCATCACGTACCCGATCTGCCGCCACAGCGCCGGCAGGATCACCGCGTAGAGCGCGGTCTGCGGGTCGGCCAGCCAGGGCCGGATGAGGTGTTCGAGCCCGACGGCGCGCAGGAACGAGTCGGCCAGCCCGTCGGGCTGGTAGAAGACCCGCCAGACCAGGGCGGTCACCACCAGGGAGAAGACCACCGGGGTGAAGAGGGCGGCCCGGTAGAAGCCGACGCCCCGGCGGTCCCGTTGCAGCAGCAGCGCCATCCCGAAGCCGCCGACGACGGAGAGCCCGCCGAAGAGCACCAGCCAGATGACCGTGTTGACGAGGGCGCCGCGGAACGTGGCGTCGCCGGCCAGCTCCACGTAGTTGTCGACGCCGATGAACTGCGGCGGCGTCTGCCCGTCCCAGCGGGTCAGCGAGAACCAGAAGCCCTGCAGCGCCGGCCAGAACACCCAGATGCTCTCGACGACGAAGGGCACCAGCACGAAGACCGCCAGCAGCGGCGACAGTCGAGCCGACCGTCGCCGCCGCCGGGGTGTGCCGGCCACGCTGGACCCGCCCTCGCGGGAGGTGTCGGCAGTGGTGGACACGATTGTCACGTCAGCCCTTGAATACCTTCTCTGCCCCGGCCTGCCATTCGCGAAGGATGGCGTCGATCTGGTCGGGCTTGTCCATGAACTTGGTCAGCGCCGTGTCGGCGGTGGGCTGGAGGGCGTCGCTGGAGTCGCGGTTGAAGAACTGGGTCAGCTCCGCGGCGCTCTCCAGCATGGCCTTGCCCTTGGCGACCAGCGGCGAGTCGGAGGCCTTGGCCTTCGGGTGGGCCGGCAGCACGATCCCGGAGCTGGACTTCACGTACTCCTCCTGCGCCGGCGCCGAGGCGAGGTAGGTCAGCAGGGCCTTGGTGCCGGTCGGGTTGGCGGTCTTGGCGCTGGCGAAGAAGCCGTCGGTCGGCGCCTCCTCGGCGACGGGGACCGCCGGGTCGATGATCGGGAACCGGAAGAAGTCCAGGTCGCCGAGGGCGTCCTTCGGAGCGGCGTCGGCGAAGAAGGTGCCGATCAGGAACATGCCGGTCTTGCCGGCGAGCAGCGCGGTCGTGGCCTCCTGGAACGGGTACGCCTTGCCCTTCGGGTCGAAGTAGGGCAACGCCTCCCGCCACTTGCCGAAGACGGCCTTGACCTTCGGGTCGTCGAAGCGCTGCTTGCCGGCGAGCAGCTCGCGGTGGAAGGGCGCGCCGTTGACCCGGATGTTGAGGTAGTCGAACCAGGCCGAGGCGACCCAGGGGGTGTCGCCGAGGCCGATGCCGATCGGCGGGATGCCCTTGCCCTTGATCGTCTCGCAGACGGTGAGGAACTCGGCCCAGGTCTTCGGCTCCTGCACGCCCCACTTGGCGAAGTTGCTCTTGCGGTAGAAGAAGCCCCACCAGTAGTTGTTCATCGGCACGAAGACCTGCTTGCCGCTGGCGTCGGTGGAGAGCGTCCGCAGCGACTGGGGGTACTCGCCCAGCCCCTGCCAGACGTCGGAGACGTCGAGCAGCAGGTTCTTGCTGGCGTAGTCGTTGGCGACCGAGCCCGCGTACCAGGTGTAGAGGTCCGGCGGGTTGGCCGAGGTCAGGTAGGTCGGCAGCTGGGTGCGGAAGGTCTCCGAGGCGATCGTGTTGACCGTCGCGGTGCCCTTGCCCTGCTTGTTGAAGCCGTCGATCAGCTTCTCGATCGCCGTCTTGGCCTGTGGCGACGAGAGGTTGGACTGGAGGGTCACGGAGCCGGAGGCGCCGCCGCTCGCCGGCCCGCTGGCGGAGCTGGCGCAGGCGGACAGCAACGGGCCGGCGCCGAGCACGCCCAGGCCGGCGAGCCCGAGGTGGCCGAGGAGCCGGCGGCGGCCGGGGTCGAAGTCGGTCACGGGAGGTCCCTTCCTATCGACACGCTGCGTCACGTGAGGGTGTGTCGGTGGTGTGAACGATGTGACCAGAAGGTTGCATCCGGCCCGGCTGACTGTCAAGATGTATTCGTAATTAATGGTTAAACCGCTCGGTGGTTGGGGTGTGGATGAGTCCGGACGCGCGTCGCTTGGACGGTAGGACAGCGCTGGTCACAGGCGCGTACGGGGGTATCGGTGCGGCGACCGCTCGCCGGTTGGCCGCCGAGGGTGCCCGAGTGGCGCTGCTCGACATCCACGACTGCGCCTCGCTGGCCGAGGAACTGACCGCCGCCGGCAGCTCGGCACTGTCCGTAGTGGCCGATGTCGCCGATGAGGCGGCCTGGGCGTCCGCGGTGGGGCAGGTGCGCGACACGCTCGGCCCGGTCGACATCCTGGTCAGCAACGCGTACGCGGTCGAGGTCGCGCCCGCGCACCGCACCACCCGGGCGTCCTGGGACCATCAGCTCGGGGTCAGCCTCACCGGCGCGTTCCTCGGTGTCCGGGCCTGCCTCGACGACCTGCTCGCCCGCTCCGGGGCGGTGGTGCTGGTGTCGTCGGTGCACGCGCTGGTCGGGCTGCCCGGCCGACCCGCGTACGCCGCCGCGAAGGGCGCGCTCGTCGCGCTCGGCCGGCAACTGGCGGTCGAGTACGGGCCCCGGGTGCGGGTCAACAGTGTCCTGCCCGGCCCGATCCTGACCGGCGCCTGGGACGGCATCGGTGAGGAGGACCGCCGCCGCAGCGTCGCGGAGACGGTCGCCAAGCGGTTCGGCACCCCGGAGGAGGTCGCCGCCGTGGTGGCGTTCCTCGCCTCACCGGACGCCGCGTACGTCACCGGCACCAGTCTGGTGGTGGACGGCGGTTGGACCGCGGTGAAAGCCTCGGCCTGAGAGATCGAGACCCACGAGCGAGAAGGCACGAAGAGACTTGGCACAGTACGCAGGCCGCGGCGTCCACGGACAGACCGTCGAGGTGATCGCCCGCCGCATCCTCAGTGGGGAGATCGCCGAGGGCGCCACCCTGAACCTGGCCGCCCTGCAGGAGGAGCTGGACGTCAGCCTGACCGCCCTGCGGGAGGCGCTGAAGGTCCTCACCGCCAAGGGCATCGTCGACGCGCGGCAGAAGCGCGGCACGTTCGTCCGCCCCCGATCCGACTGGAACCTGCTCGACGGTGACGTGATCCGGTGGCAGTTCGCCGACGGCGCCGATCCGCGGCTGCTGGACAAACTCCAGGAGGTGCGGGCCATCATCGAGCCCGCCGCCGCGCGACTGGCCGCCGCCCGCGCCACCGCGGACGACCTCGCCGTGCTCGACGCCGCGCTGAACGAGATGGCCGGCGCCCACGCCGACCCCGTCGCCGCGGTCGCGGCCGACCTCGCGTTCCACCGGGCCCTGCTCGCCGCCACCCACAACGAGCTGCTGGTGCGGATGGAAGTGGTGATGGAGACCGGCCTCGCCGAGCGCGACCGGCTGGTGCACGGACACGGCGACGGCCACGACGACCCGGTGCCGAGCCACCGGGCGGTGGTCGACGCGATCCGCGGCGGCGACGACGCCGCGGCGGAGACGGCGATGCGCGAACTGCTGGCGAAGGCGGTACGGGACGTGGAGAAGGTACGCGAACAGCGGAGTCCCACGGCCGCGAACGAGAGGGCCCAACGGTGAGGATCGAACGGATCGAGACCTTCCTGGTCCCGCCGCGGTGGTTGTTCTGCCGGGTGGAGACCGACGCGGGGCTGGTCGGCTGGGGCGAGCCGGTGGTGGAGGGTCGGGCCGAGGTGGTCCGGGCCGCCGTCGAGGTGCTCGCCGAGTACCTCGTCGGCGAAGATCCGCTGCGCATCGAGCAGCACTGGCAGGTGCTGACGAAGGGTGGTTTCTACCGGGGCGGCCCGGTGCTCTCCAGCGCGGTGGCGGGCCTGGACCAGGCGCTGTGGGACATCGCCGGCCAGGCGTACGGGGTGCCGGTGCACGCGTTGCTCGGCGGTCCGGTGCGCGACCGGGTGCGGATCTACTCGTGGATCGGCGGTGACGAGCCCGGCGAGATCGCCGACGCGGCGGCCGCCCAGGTGGCCGCCGGGCTGACCGGCCTGAAGATGAACGCCTCCGGCCGGCTCTCCCCGATCCCCACCCCCGCCGAGATCGACGCGGTGGTCGACCGGGTCGCCGCCGCCCGGGCGGTGCTCGGCGACGACCGGGACATCGCGCTGGACTTCCACGGTCGCGCCGGGTTCGCCGCGGTGCGGCGCATCCTGCCCGAGCTGGCACCGCTGCGACCGTTCTTCGTGGAGGAGCCGGTGCTGCCGGACCAGGCGCACCACCTGCGCGACCTCGTCGCCGCCTCCCCGGTGCCGGTGGCGACCGGCGAACGGCTCTACGGGCGGTCGGAGTTCCTGGCCCCGTTGCAGGCCGGCGTCTCGGTGGTCCAGCCGGACCTGTCGCACGCCGGGGGGATCTCCGAGGTGCGGCGGATCGCCGCGCTCGCCGAGACGTACGGGGCGCTGCTCGCCCCGCACTGCCCGCTCGGCCCGATCGCGCTCTCCGCCAGCCTCCAGGTCGCGTTCGCGACACCGAACTTCCTGATCCAGGAACAGAGCATCGGCATCCACTACAACGTGGACTCCGAGCTGCTCGACTACGTCGTCGACCCGGAGCCGTTCCGATTCGTGGACGGTCACATCGTCCGCTTCGACGGTCCGGGCCTGGGCATCACGGTCGACGAGGCCGCCGTCCGCAAGGCCGCGGAGAACCCGCACGCCTGGCGCAACCCGGTCTGGCGGCACCCCGACGGCTCCTTCGCCGAATGGTGACCGCCCCCGATCCGGACCGGACGGTCGGACCGGTGGCCGCCACCCGCTCGGCGTCGGTGGACGAGCCCGGCGGCCCGCAGCGGCCGGTGCCGCTGCGGATCGTCGCCGACGCGGCGCTCGGCGGGCGGTGGACCAGCCTCCGCGGCGGTGGCCGGGAGTGGCTGTGGCGCGGTCCGCAGCCGGGCCGGGGCGCCGTCCGCCCGGACGCCGCGTTCGTCGACGCGGGTGGCCTGGAGGAGTGCCTGCCCACCGTCCGGGGCGTGCCGGACCACGGCGAGGTCTGGTCCCGGCCGTGGCGGGAGACCGCGCCGGGGGAGACCGTCGTCGTACGACCCGACTTCACCCTCACCCGACGGCTGCGCGAGCGGGACGGTGCGGTCGTCGCCGACTACCGGCTCACCGCCGACCCGGGCTACCGCTTCGTGTGGGCGGCGCACGCCCTGCTCGACCTGTCCCCGGCGGCCCGCCTCGTGGCACCCGCCGGCACCCCGACCCGGCTGCACCCGGAGGCCGCCGCCCTGCTCCCGCCCGACGCCTGGCCCGCCGGCCGACCTTGGCTGACCGGTGACTGGCCCGCCCCGGCCGGCCTGGCCCTGGACGCGCTCGGCCCGGACGACGGCACCGCCGTCGGGGCGGTGCTGGTGGACTGCCCCCGGGTCCGGGTGGTGGACGGGCCGGACGCGCTCACCCTGGAGCTGGAGTGCGCCGACCAGCCCCGGGCCACCGCCCTCTGGCGCAACCTGCGCGGCTGGCCCGAGACCGACCCGTACCGCAGCATCGGGGTGGAGCCGATGCTCGGCCGCGCCTTCGACCTGGCCGACGCCGGCCCCGGTGACACGGCCGTGGTCCCCGCCAGCGGGGAGGTCGCCTGGCGGCTGACCGTCTCCGCCCACCGATCCGAAGGACACCGATGAACCTGACCGACGCCCTGCGTACCCATCGTCTGCTCGCCATCGTGCGCGGCCCGGACCCGGCGGCGGCGCTGGCCTCGGTGCTCACCCTGGCCGACAGCGGGGTCGCGCTGATCGAGGTGTCGCTGACCGGCGCGGACGCCCTCGGCGTGGTGCGCCGGGCCCGGGCCGCGCTCGGCCCGGAGTTCGCTCTCGGCGCGGGCACCGTGCTCACCGCCGAGGACGCCCGGGCGGCGGCCGAGGCGGGCGCGGCGTTCCTGGTCACCCCGGCCCTCGCCGAGAGCCTGGACGAGGCCCCCCGGCTCGGGTTGCCGGTGCTGGCGGGTGCGCTGACGCCGACCGAGGTGGTCCGCGCCCGGGCCGCCGGTGCCGCCGCCGTCAAGCTCTTCCCCGCCTCGATCGGCGGCCCGGACTACCTCGGCGCGCTGCGCGACCCGTTCCCGGACACCCCGCTGGTGCCGGTGGGCGGGGTGGACGCCGACAGCGCCCGGCGCTACCTGGACCGGGGGGCGATCGCGGTGGGCGTCGGGTCGCCCCTGCTCGGCGACGCCGTGCGGGGTGGTGACCCGGCCGCCCTGCGGGAGCGGGCGGCGGCGTTCCTCGCGGCGGTCCGCCCGTGACCGGCGCCGACGACGCGACCCGGCCGGACGCGCCCGGCGACGACGCGACCCACCACGGCGCACCCGGCGAGGACGCGACCCGACCGGCCGCCTCCGGCGACGACCCCACCCGGCGCGCCGCGCCCGGCGGCGACGCCGGCGGGATCGACGTGCTCACGCTCGGCGAGACGATGGCCGCCTTCCGGTCCGCGGGTCCGCTGCGGCTCGGCGGCACCGCCGGGGTCTCGATCGCGGGCGCGGAGTCCACGGTGGCCATCGGTCTGGCGCGGCTCGGCCACCGGGCGGGCTGGGTCGGGGTCACCGGCGCCGACGAACCGGGCGCGCTGGTCCGCCGCACGCTGCGCGCCGAGGCCGTCGACCTGCGCTGGGCGCGGGTGTCGGCGGACGCGCCGACCGGGCTGATCCTGTTCGAGCCGCGGGTGGCCGACCTCAACCGGGTCACCTACTACCGGGCCGGCTCGGCCGGGTCCCGGCTCGCCCCGGCCGACGTGGCCCGGGCGTTCGACGCGGTGACGCCCCGGGTGCTGCACGTCACCGGCATCACCTGCGCCCTGGGCCCGGGCCCGTACGCCGCCGTACGCGCCGCCGTCGAACGGGCCCACGCCGCGGGCGCGACGGTGTGCCTGGACGTCAACCACCGCAGCCGGCTCTGGTCGGTCGCCGAGGCCGCCGAGGCGCTGCGCCCGCTGCTGCCGGCGGTCGACGTGGTGGTCGCCTCCGCCGACGAACTGCCCGTCCTCACCGACGCCGACGACCCGGCCGCCGCGCTGCGCGCGGGCGGTGTGCGGGAGGTGGTGGTCAAGCTCGGCGGCGACGGGGCGACCAGCCACCATGAGGGCGGCACCCTGCACCGCCCCGCCCGCCGGGTGCCCGTCGTGGAGACCATCGGCGCCGGTGACGCCTTCGTCGCCGGGTGGCTCTCGGCCCTGCTCGACGGGGCGGACGTCGCCGGGCGGCTGGACCGTGGGGTGACCACCGCCGCCTTCGCCGTCGCCACCCGGGGCGACTGGGAGGGCCTGCCGGACCGGACCGAGCTGACCCTGCTCGACCACGAGCCGGGCACCGCGCTGCGCTGACGCCAGGAGGAGACATGGAGCTGACCGAGCCGACCCCGTGGAGCGCGGACCGGCTGGAGTTGGGTGAGGGCGCCCGCTGGGTGGACGACCGCCTCGTCCTGGTGGACCTGCTCGCCGGGCGGCTGCTCGCCACCGGTGGTGACGCCCCCGGCCCGCTGGACGAGCTGTGCCGGCTGGACGTTCCGCTGGGCGCGGTCGCGCCGGTGGCCGGGCGGCCGGGGGAGTGGCTCGCCGCCGCCGGCACCGGGGTGGCCCGGCTGGGCGGCGACGGCGCGTACCGGCCGATCGTCGACCTGGAGGGCGACCGCGCCGAACCGGCCCGGATGAATGACGCGGTGGCCGACCCGCACGGCCGCTTCTGGGCCGGCAGCATGACGTACGCCGGGTTGCCCGGCGGCGGCTCGCTCTACCGGATCGACCCGGGCGCCGCCCCCGTCACGGCGGTGACGGGGTTGACGATCACCAACGGTCCGGCGTTCGACGGCGCCGGCACCAGCATGTACCTGGCCGACACCCCGCGCGGGCACGTCGACCGGTTCACGGTGGACGCCGGCACCGGCGAGCTGAGCGCCCGGGAGCCGTTCCTGCGGCTGGACCCGGCGGTGGACGGCGCGCCGGACGGAATGACGGTGGACGCCGCCGACCACCTCTGGGTGGCGCTCTGGGGCGGCTCGGCGGTGCGCCGCTACCGGCCGGACGGGACGCTCGACCGGGAGGTCCGGCTGCCGGCCCGCCAGCCGACGAGCGTCTGCCTCGGCGGGCCGGGCCTGCGACGGCTCTTCGTCACGACCGCCGACCACGGCCTCACCACCCCCCACCCCCTCGACGGCGCCCTTCTCGCCCTCGACGTCCCCGTCCCCGGCCGCCCCGCCGCCCCCGCCCTGCCGCGGTGATCAGGAGGTTCGCGCCAGATTTCAGGCCGCGCGTGTCGCACATCTCGTGATCACCGGCGTACGGGGCGGGGGAGGGACCGCGCGGCCCGGGGCCGTACGATTCCGGCGTGATTCTTCGGGGAGAGATCCGGCCCGACGCGCCGCTGGCCGTGCTGGCCGTCGAGGAGGAGGCCGCCCACCTCGGCGACGGTCTCCCGGTGCTGTTGACCGGCATGGGCAAGGTGAACGCCGCGACGGCGCTGGCCCAGGTGCTGGCGTCCGGCCCGAAGCCCAGTCTGGTGCTCAACCTCGGCACCGCGGGGGCGCTGCGCCCGGGCTGGGCCGGCATCCACGAGATCGGCACCGTGCTCCAGCACGACCTCGACACCGACCTGCTGCGCACCCTCACCGGGCAGACGTACGGCGCCCCGCTGACCCTCGGCGCGCGGACCGCGGTGCTGGCCACCGGCGACGCGTTCATCGCCGACGAGGACGCCCGGGCCCGGCTGGCCCGGCGGGCGGACCTGGTCGACATGGAGGGGTACGCGGTGGCCTGGGCCGCCTCCCGGGCCGGGGTGCCGTGCCGGCTGGTGAAGCGGGTCAGCGACGAGGCGGGGGAGGGCGCGGACCGGGCCTGGCGGGACGCGGTGGACGACTCCGCGCGGGACCTCGCCGACTGGGTCCGCGCCGAGTTCGGCTGACCCGTGGCGGGCCGGCTGCTCGCGGTCAGCGACCTGCACGTCGGGTACGCCGAGAACCGCGCGGTCGTCGACGGGCTGCGCCCCGGCTCCGACGAGGACTGGCTGATCGTCGCCGGCGACGTGGCGGAGCGGTTCGCGGACGTCCGCGCCACCCTGGCCCTGCTGCGGGACCGGTTCGCCACCGTGGTGTGGGCGCCGGGCAACCACGAGCTGTGGACGCTGCCGAACGATCCGGTCGCGCTGCGCGGCGAGGCGCGCTATCGGGAGCTGGTCGCGATGTGCCGGGAGTTGGGCGTGCTCACGCCCGAGGACGACTATCCGGTCTGGACCGGGTCGGGCGGACCGGTCACCGTCGCCCCGCTCTTCGTGCTCTACGACTACTCGTTCCACGCCCCCGGCACCACCACGAAGGCGGAGTCGCTGCGCCGCGCGTACGACGTCGGGGTGGTCTGCACCGACGAGATGCTGCTGCACCCGGACCCGTACCCGAGCCGGGACGCCTGGTGCGCGGCACGGCTGCGCAGCACCGAGCGGCGGCTCGCCGCCGTCGACCCCGCGTACCCGACGGTGCTGGTCAACCACTTTTCGCTGGTCCGCGAGCCGACCCTGGTGCTGCGCCATCCGGAGTTCGCGCAGTGGTGCGGCACGGTGGGCACCGCCGACTGGCACCGGCGCTTCCGGGCCACGGCGGTCGTCTACGGGCACCTGCACATTCCGCGTACGACGTGGCACGACGGGGTGCGGTTCGAGGAGGTGTCGCTGGGCTACCCGCGCGAGTGGCGGCGACGCGGCGCTCCAGCGGTGCCCCGGGTGGTGCTGCCCGCGCCGGTACCCGACCCGCGTTGACCACCGCGCGCACCGACCGGCGTTGACCACCGCGCGCACCGGCCCGTTGAGCAGCGCGTCCACCGGCGGGGGTTGAACGGCGCGGCGGCGCGGCGGATGCTGAGGCATCGACCTTCACCGATTGAACCGGAGGACCGGATGCGCCGTCTCCCGCTCGTCGCCCTCGTGCTGGGCGCACTGCTGGTGGCCACTCCCGCCGCCGCACAGGCCCGCACCGACACCGCCGCCCGCACCGACACGACCGCCCGCGCCGACGCCGGACCCGATTCGGTCGCCGCGGCCGCGGCGCTGGCCGGGGTGCGTACCGTCGGCACCGCCTGGGGCCTCGACCCGGCCACCGGCCGGATGACCCTCACCGTCGACGACACCGTGAGCGCCCGCGACCTGGCCGCGCTGCGGGAGACCGCCGCCCGGGCCGGTGCCGTGCTGCGTCGCGAGTCGGGCCGACTGCGGACGCTCATCGCCGGCGGGCAGGCGATCTACGGCGGCGGCGGGCGCTGCTCGCTCGGCGCGAACGTCCGCAGCGGCACCACGTCCTACTTCGTCACCGCCGGCCACTGCACCACGCTCGGCGCCACCTGGTACGCCGACGGTGGACAGACGACCGTGCTCGGCAGCCGCACCGGCAGCAGCTTCCCCGGCAACGACTACGGCCTGGTGCGCTACACCGGCACGATCCCGCGCCCCAGCGCCGTCCACACCTACCCCGGTCAGCTGACCGTCACCGGCACCACCAACGCGACCATCGGCCTGGCGGTCTGCCGCAGCGGGTCCACCACGGGCGTGCGCTGCGGCACGGTGACGGCGCTGAACCAGACCGTCAACTACGCCCAGGGCTCGGTGTCCGGTCTGATCCGGACCAACATCTGCGCCGAGCCGGGCGACAGCGGGGGCCCGCTCTACGTCGCCTCGACCGGCCGGATCGTCGGCATCCTCTCCGGGGGCAGCGGCAACTGCACCAGCGGCGGCACCACCTACTACCAACCCATCCAGGAGATCCTCGCCGCGTACGGCGTGACCATCCCCTGACGGCAGGTGCCGGGCGCCCGGCCGGGGTCAGCGGTCCAGGAAGAGCAGTTGGGCGCGCTTCTCCGGCAGGTCGACCAGCGGCCCGGGCCGGAATCCGGTGCGGACGAACCGGGCGATGGCCCGCTCGTTTCGGGCGTCCGGGTCCACCACCAGCCGCCGCCGCCCCGGCTCGGCCCACACGAAGTCGAGCAGCGCGCCGAACAGCGTCCCGGTGAAGCCGGGCTCGACCGTCGTCGGCGGGCCGATCAGCAGGTGCAGGCCGAAGTCGCCGGGCCGGACCGGGTAGCGCTCGCCGACCGGGTCGGCCTCCGGCTCGTACGTCTGCAGCAGCGCCACCGGTCGCCCGTCGCGGTGCGCCAGGTAGGCGTGGTGGGTGTCCAGCGAGTCCAGGTACGCGTAGATCTCCCGGACCCGCTCCCGGCCGGCCTCCCGCATGCCCCAGAAACGGGCCCGCTCCTGGGTCACCCAGCCGTGCAGCAGGTCGGCGTCCCGGTCGGGGTCGACCGGTCGGACGGTGACCCGGCCGAACCCGGGCACGTCCCGGTCGTGGTGGTGCGGGCCGGTCGCGCCGCGCCCGACGGCGGTGCCGCGGTCAGTGGTCATCTCGCTCCTCGGTGAGCTGGTCCCAGTCGGTGGTCACCGGCAGCAGGTCGCCGGCCAGCCAGAACGGTGTCTGGTCCGCGTGGTGGGGATCGCCGGGCACCCCGGACGCGCCGAACGGCACCACCCAGCGGCTGCCCGCCCGGTCGGCGAGGTCCCAGACGAAGCGCGCCGCGGGGCCGCGCAGGCAGCCGTGGGTGACGCCGGGAACGCTGGACGTGGCGAGGACGCAGTCGTGGTCGCCCGCGAGCCGCGGTGCCGGGCCGGCGTGCGGGTGCGGCCACGCCTGCCACGGGGTGAGCCGGTGCAGCTCACCCCAGGGCGGCGGCCCGCCCCGGGTGGCCTCGTCGGCCGCCACCTCGCCCAGGGCGGCGCGCAGCAGCGCGTCCACGTCGGCGGCGGGGAGCAGCGGGGTGGCCAGCAGCGCGGGCACGGCGTACGCGACCCGGGGCACCAGGGCGAGCCAGGGCTGGAAGACCTCGGGGTGCGGCGGCGGGTCGGTGAGCGGCGCCAGCACCGGGTGCGCGGCGAACCGGCGTACGACGGCCGCGCGGACCAGCGCGAACGCGGCGGCGTCGGTGCTGTCGGCCGCCATCCGCCGGTCCCAGCGCAGCAGCCGGTCGCGCAGCGCCCCGGCGGTCGGGTCGAGCCCGGTGAGCCCGGCCAGGCGGGCGAGCAGCGGCGCGGCCGAGCCGAGGTGGGTGTCGGTGTGCACGGCGGGCATCCGGTCGGCCGTCCACGTCGGCTCGGCGTCGAGCAGGTGCCCGATGCGGTCCGCCCGGTACGGCGGCGCGAACTCGACGCCCAGCGGCGCGGCCGGCCCACGCTCGTTCGCCATCACCGCCCGGCCGTCGACCTCCGCGCGGGGCATCGGCGCGTGCCAGCCCCGCCAGGCGTGCTCCGGCGCCCACGCCGGCACCACCCGCAGCCGGTTCGTCGGGTGCCGCACGGGCACCGCCCCGGTGACCCGGTGCAGCAGGCCGCCGGCGGTGTCGGCGGCCAGGAGCACGTTGACCGGTTCGACCCAGCGGTCGACGGCCGCCTCCACGTCGGCGACCGTACGGGCGCGCAGCAGCGCGGGTAGCGTGGCGAAGCCGAGTTCCCCCAGCACCCGCGGCGGGTAGCGCAGACTGAACGCCGTCCCCTCGTCGGGGCCGCCCGCGACGAGCGGACCGCGCGCCGTCTCGACGATTTCCACCTCGACCGGGTTCGCCCCGGCGACCTCGACGGTCTCCGTGTGGGTGTGGGCGGGACGCCAGCCGTCCGGGCCGTACGCCTCGACCCCGCCGTCGCGGCGACGCAGCCGCTCGGCGTACAGGTCCTGGTAGTCGGCCATCGCGTTGGTGATGGCCCAGGCCACCGGACCGGTGTGTCCGAAGTGGGCGACGCCCGGCACACCGGGGACCGCCAGGCCGACCACGTCGTACTCCGGGCAGGCCAACCGGATCTGCTGGTAGACGCCGGGGTCCTCGATGAAGCGGTGCGGGTCGCCGGCGAGCAGCGCGGCTCCGGTGGCGGTGCGCTCGCCGGTCAGCAACCAACCGTTGCTGCCGGCTGTGGTCGGCGGGTCGGCGGCGAAGAGGTCGGCGTGGGCCTCGCCGAGCCGCTGTGCGACGTGCTCCCGCCACAGCTTCGTCGGGAAGCCGGCGAAGAGGATGTGGTGGCCCAGCCACACCGCCAGCGGCGTCCACGGCTCCCACCGCCCCGGCTTCAGCCCCGCGGCGGCGAACTCGGGCGCCCGGGCCGCCCCGGCGGGCAGGCCCGCGTTGACGCCCGCCACGTAGGCGCGTACCCAGTCGGCCGTCTCCGCGTCCAGGGCGGCGTAGCAGCGTCGGGCGGTGTCCGCCAGCCGGGCCTGCCGGGCGAACCGGTCCCAGCCGACCTCACCGGCGCCGAGGAAGGACGCGCTGCTGCCGACGGCCCGGTGCCGTTCGACCTCCAGCTGCCACGCCCGGTCGTACGCGGTCACCCGACCCTGCGCGACCGCGAGCGCCCGGTGGTCGGTGGCGCGCAGGTGCGGGATGCCCCAGCGGTCCCGGAACAGGCGGGCGCTCACACCGGATTCGGCGCGAGGGCGCCGGCGCGGCGGCGGGCGGCCGGGACGACCAGCGGCGTGCCGGTCTCCGGGTCGTCGATGACCCGGCACGGCAGCCCGAAGACCTCCGCCACCAGGTCGGCGGTGACCACCTCGCCCGGGGGGCCGGCGGCGACCACCCGGCCGTCGCGCATCGCGATCAGGTGGGTGGCGTACCGGGCGGCGTGGTTCAGGTCGTGCAGCACGGCGACCAGCGTGCGGCCCTGCTCCTCGTGCAGGCGCGCGCAGAGGTCGAGGATCTCGATCTGGTGCGCGATGTCCAGGTAGGTGGTCGGCTCGTCGAGCAGCAGCAGCGGGGTCTGCTGGGCGAGGGCCATCGCGATCCACACCCGCTGCCGCTGGCCGCCGGAGAGCTCGTCCACCGGGCGGTCCGCGAGGTCCGCCACCCCGGTCGCCGCCATCGACTCGTCGACCACCCGTTCGTCCTCGCGTGACCACTGCCGCAGCAGCCCCTGGTGCGGATACCGTCCGCGCGCCACCAGTTCGGCGACGGTGATGCCGTCCGGCGCGATGGAGGACTGCGGCAGCAGGCCCAGGGTGCGGGCCACCTGACGGGCCGGGCGGCGGTGGATGTCCTGCCCGTCCAACAGGACCGCGCCGGCGCTCGGCCGCAGCATCCGGGCCAGCGCGCGCAGCAGCGTCGACTTGC
Source organism: Micromonospora sp. NPDC049366 (assembly GCF_044466625.1). Lineage (NCBI taxonomy): Bacteria > Bacillati > Actinomycetota > Actinomycetes > Micromonosporales > Micromonosporaceae > Micromonospora > Micromonospora sp. NPDC049366. The sequence continues at coordinate 57,542 of NZ_JBITMV010000019.1, read as the reverse complement.
CGCACGCGTTCGGGCCGATGACCACGGTGAACGACCGGTCCGGGACGGCGACGGTCAGGTCCTCGGCGATGGTGCGCCGGTCGTAGGCCAGGGTCATGCCGGTGCCGCTCAACCGCGCCGGGCCGGTCTCCATGGGTGCTCCGTTCTCCTCGCGGGCGGTCATATGCGCCCGGCCCGACGTTCCATCGCCAGCAGCCACACCAGGTACGCCCCACCGATCGCGCCGGTGACCGCGCCGACCGGCAGTTGCTGCCCGGGGAAGCCGCGCTGCGCCAGCAGGTCGGCGCCGACCAGCAGGGCGGCGCCCACGCACATCGCGGGCAGCAGGTTCGGGCCGGGCGCCCGGGTGAGCCGCCGCGCCACGTGCGGCGCGGTCAGCGCCACGAACGACACCGGACCGGCGGTCGCCGCGGCCACGGCGACCAGCAGCACGGCGGCGCTCAGCAGCACCAGGCGCAGCCGCTGGACCGGGACGCCGAGGGCGCTCGCGGTGTCGTCGCCCAGCTCCATCATGCGCAGCGCCGGACCGCAGCCGAGCAGCACCACCGGCGTCGCGACCGCCAGCACGACCAGCAGCGGCACCGCCTCGGACCAGCCGCGCCCGTCGAGGCTGCCGGTGAGCCAGAGCATGGCGCGGGCCGCGTCCATCAGGGGTGCCCGGGTGAGCAGGTATCCGTTGACGCCGGTGAGGATCGCGGAGACGCCGATGCCGACCAGGACGAGGCGGTAGCCGTGCACGCCGTTGCGCCAGGCGATGCCGTAGATGAGCAGGCCGGTGGCGAGCCCACTGGCCACCGCCGCGCCGGAGAGGGCGAGGCTGCTGCCGCCGAGCACCACCACGACGAGCGCGCCGGTCGCCGCGCCCTGCGTGAAGCCGAGCACGTCGGGGCTGCCCAGCGGGTTGCGGACCAGGGACTGGAAGACCGCGCCGGCCAGCGCCAGCGCGGCGCCGACCAGCAGGGCGGTGACCAGCCGCGGCAGCCGCAGCTCCTGGACGATGAACTCCTCGGCCGGGGTGCCGCCGCCGGTGAGGGTGCGCAGCACGTCGGCCGGGGACATCGGGTAGTCGCCGCCGGCCACGGCCAGGACGCCCAGCCCGGCGGCGAGCAGGGCGGCGCCGACGCCGACGGCCAGCGCGCGGGGACGGAACCGCAGGGAGACGCCGCCCGGCGTCCGCAGCACGGTCACGGTCGGGCCACCCTGCGCCGGGCCACCAGCCAGAGGAAGAGCGGCCCGCCGAGCACGGCGGTGACCATCCCCACCTGAAGCTCGCCGGGTCGGCCGAGCACCCGGCCGAGCACGTCGGCGCCGAGCAGCAGCACCGGCGCGAGCACCGCGCAGTAGGGCAGCAGCCAGCGCAGGTCCGGGCCGGTCAGGGCGCGCACCAGGTGCGGCACGAGCAGCCCGACGAAGACGATCGGCCCGCACGCGGCGGTGCTGGCCCCGCAGAGCAGGGTGACGGCCAGGATGACGGCCGCGCGAATCAGCGCCGGGCGGGCCCCGAGCGCCCGGGCCGCGTCGTCGCCGAGGGCGAGGGCGTTCAGCGGGCGCGCGGTGGCCAACGCGACCAGCAGGCCGGCGGCCAGGAACGGCAGCACCCGGACGACCGTCGCGGCGTCGGCGGTGGCGAGCGAGCCCACCGTCCAGAAGCGCAGCCGGTCCAGCGAGGCCGCGTCGAGCAGCATCACCGCGCTGACGTACGAGTAGAGCGTGGCGTTCAGGGCCGCGCCGGCGAGAGCCAGTCGGGCCGGGGTGGCGCCGCGCCCGCCGCCGACGGCGTAGACGAGCGCGGTGACCGCCGCCGCGCCGAGCAGGGCGAACCACACGTAGCCCGACAGGGCGGTCACGCCGAGGATCGCGGCGCTGGCCACGGCGGCGGAGGCACCCGCGTTGATGCCGAGCAGCCCCGGATCCGCGAGGGGGTTGCGGGTCAGGGCCTGCATCACCGAGCCGGCCACGCCGAGGGCCGCCCCGGCGAGGAGCCCGAGCAGGGTCCGGGGCAGCCGCATCTGGTGCACCACCGCGTACTCGGCGGAGCCGGGGTCGAGCAGGCCCGACCGGACGTCGGCGAGCGGAAGCTGTTTCGCGCCCACCGCGATGCTGAGCACGGCGACGACGACGAGCAGGAGCAGGGCGGCGACCAGCCCGACGGCTCGCACGGTGGTGCGGCCCCGCCGGGGCGGTGCGGGCGCGGATGGCGCCTCGACACGGTCACCGAGAGGCGGCGACTGGGTGACGGACAGTGTGGGCTCCGAGGTGGGGAAACGCCGTACGGGCTTGACAGCTAATTAGGTTAGGTTAACCTAACCGCGCTGTCCAATGGTCGCACCGACCCTGACCGAAAAGACGTTCATCATGCGTGATCCCGTGACCGCCCGTCGCCTCTCCCGCCGCAGTCTCCTGGCCGGTGGGGCCGCCACCCTGGCCGCCCTGATGGCCGGTTGTGGAGGCGGTGACGACGCTGCCACGCCGACCGGTACCGGCAGCGGCGGACCCTGGTCGTTCGCCGACGACCGCAACGAGAAGGTCTCCGCCGGCGCCCGGCCCACCCGGATCGTGGCCTTCACCGGCACCGCCGCCGCCCTGGTCGACTTCGGACTCGACAAGCAGATCGTCGGCGTTTTCGGCGAGACGAAGCGGGCCGACGGCACGGTCGACCCGCAGGCCGGCGACCTCGACGTGGAGAACGTGGAGATCCTCGGCAACGTCTGGGGCGAGTTCAGCATCGAGAAGTACGCGGCGCTGCGCCCCGAACTGCTGGTCACCCACATGTACGACCCGGGCGCCCTCTGGTACGTGCCGGACGAGAGCAAGAACAAGATCCTCCCGCTCGCGCCGAGCGTCGCGATCACCACGGCCCGGGTGCCGATGACCAAGCCGATCGAGCGGTACGCGCAGCTCGCCGAGTCGCTCGGCGCCGACCTCTCGGCCAAGAAGGTCACCGACGCGAAGGCCCGCTTCGAGGCGGCCGCCCAGCAGGTCCGCGACGCGGTGAAGGCGAACCCCGGCATCAAGGTGATGGCCTCCTCCGGCAGCCCCGACCTGTTCTACGTCTCCAACCCGAAGGTCAGCACCGACCTCATGTACTTCGCCGAGCTCGGCGTCGACATCGTGGTGCCCACCAAGCTGGAGAACGGCGACTACTTCGAGGCGCTGAGCTGGGAGAACGCCGGCAAGTTCCCGGCCGACCTGATCCTGCTCGACAACCGCAGCACCGCCCTGCAGCCCAAGGACCTCGCCGCCCGGCCCACCTGGGCGCAGCTGCCCGCGGTGAAGGCCAACCAGGTCACGCCGTGGGACGCGGTGCCGCGCTTCTCGTACGCCGGCGCCGCCCCGCTGCTGGAGAACCTCGCCGCCGCCATCCGCGCCGCGAAGAAGGTCAGCTGACCGCCTGACGGCACCCCGTTCCGCCCCGCCGGTCCTGCCGCCGTGAGACACCGGCGGCGGGTTCCGGCTGCCCGACATCCGTCCGCAACCGCGCGTGGAGGACCTGCCCATGACCCTGCCGGGACACACCGCCGAGACCGTTCCCGCCCCGACCGGATCGCCCGCCCGGGCCCACCTGCTGCACCCGGGCACCCTCGCCCGCTATCGCGCGGCGCTCGCCGACGGCGTCGACCGGATCGCCCGCCGCGTCGCCACCGCCGACCGTCCGTTCACCGGCATCTCCCCGGACGCGCTCGCCCCGCGGGTCGCCGGCATCGACCTGGACCGGCCGCTCGGTGACGCCGGCGCCGCCCTCGACGAACTGGAGGACGTCTACCTCCGCGACGCGGTGTGGTTCCACCACCCCCGCTACCTGGCCCACCTGAACTGCCCGGTGGTGATCCCGGCGCTGCTCGGCGAGGCCGTGCTCACCGCCGTCAACTCCTCGATGGACACCTGGGACCAGAGCGCCGGGGCGACGCTGGTGGAGCGGCACCTGATCGACTGGACGGCGGCGCGGATCGGCTTCGGCGCGGACGCCGACGGGATCTTCACCAGCGGCGGCAGCCAGTCCAACCTCCAGGCGCTGCTGTTGGCCCGGGAGGAGGCGTGCCAGGTGGCGCCGACCGTCGACGCGCGACGCGACCTGCTGCCCCGGCTGCGCGTCCTCACCTCGGCGGCCGGACACTTCAGCGTGCAGAAGTCGGCCAAGCTCCTCGGTCTCGCACCCGACGCGGTCGTGACCGTCGAGACCGACGCGCAGCGGCGGATGGTGCCGGCCGCCGTCCGGCGGGAGATCACCCGGCTGCGCGACGAGGGCTTGACGGTGATGGCCGTGGTCGCCACCGCCGGCACCACCGACTTCGGCTCCATCGACCCGCTTCCCGAGCTGGCGGCCGTGACCGGGGCGGCCGGGGTGTGGCTGCACGTCGACGCGGCGTACGGCTGCGGTCTGCTCGTCTCACCGACCCGCCGGCACCTGCTCGACGGCGTCGAGCGGGCCGACTCGGTGACCGTCGACTACCACAAGTCCTTCTTCCAGCCGGTCAGCTCCAGCGCCCTGGTGGTGCGCGACCGGCGGGTGCTGCGCCACGCCACCTACCACGCCGACTACCTGAACCCGGCCCGGATGGTCGAGCGGCGCATCCCCAACCAGGTCGACAAGAGCCTCCAGACCACCCGCCGATTCGACGCCCTCAAGCTCTGGCTGACCCTGCGGGTCATGGGCCCCGACGGGATCGGCGCGCTCTTCGACGAGGTGGTCGACCGGGCGGCCGGCGCGTGGGAGCTGATCAGCGAGGACCCCCGGTTCGAGGTGGTGACCCGCTCGCCGCTCAGCACCGTCGTGTTCCGCTACCTGCCCACCGGCCCCGGGCGGGACCTCGCCGACGCCGCGAACCTGTACGCCCGGGAGGCACTGGCCGCGTCCGGCGCCGCGCTGGTCGCCGGCACCACCGTGGACGGCCGGCACTTCCTCAAGTTCACCCTGCTCAACCCGGAGACCACTCTGGACGACGTCGGGCACGTGCTTGACCTGCTCGCCGAGCACGCCGGCCGGCACGTGCGCGAGCGGACCGCTACCGACCTCGCCTGCCAGGTCGGCTGACCCGGTGAACCCGACGCCGCACCCGGAGGGTCCGATGTCCACCCACGACTTCGTCGCCATCGGTCTCGGCCCGTACAACCTGGGCCTGGCCTGCCTCACCGCACCGATCAGCGAGCTGGACGGGGTGTTCCTGGAGTCCCGCCCGGGCGTCGACTGGCACCCCGGCATGCTCCTGGAATCGGCCCGGCTGCAGACCCCGTTCCTGGCCGACCTGGTCACCCTCGCCGACCCCACCTCGCCCTTCTCCTTCCTCAACTTCCTGAAGGAGACCGGGCGGCTCTACCCGTTCTACATCCGGGAGAGCTTCTACCCGCTGCGCAACGAGTACAGCGCCTACTGCCGCTGGGCCGCCGCGAAGCTGCCCAACCTGCGGTTCGGCCACGAGGTCACCCGGGTGGAGTACGACGACACCGACCAGCGCTACGTCGTGCGCGCCCGGGTCGGCGACGAGACGGTGACCTACCGGGCCCGGCACCTGGTGCTCGGCACCGGCACCCCGCCGCACGTGCCGCCGGCCTGCGCGGGGCTGGCCGGCGACGCGGTGCACAACTCCGTCTACCTGGAGCACCGGGCGGCCCTGCGGACCAAGCGGAGCATCACCGTGGTCGGCAGCGGGCAGAGCGCGGCCGAGATCTACCACGACCTGCTCGCCGACATCGACACGTACGGCTACCAGCTCACCTGGGTCACCCGCTCGCCGCGCTTCTTCCCCCTCGAATACACCAAGCTCACCCTGGAGATGACCTCACCGGACTACGTGGACTACTTCCACGCCCTGCCGGAGGAGACCCGCTACCGGCTGGAGGCCGAGCAGAAGGGGCTGTTCAAGGGGATCAGCGCCGACCTCGTCGACGGCATCTTCGACCTGCTGTACGAGCGCAGCGTCGACGGGCCGGTGAACACCCGGCTGCTCACCAACACCGAGCTGACCAGCGCGGCACACGACCCGGCCACCGGCACGTACGCGCTGGGCCTGCGCCACGTGGAGCAGGACCGGGAGTTCGGCCTGCGGACCGAGGGGCTGGTCCTCGCGACCGGCTACCGCTACCGGGTCCCCGGGTTCCTCGAACCGGTGCGGGACCGGATCCGCTGGGACGCCCACGGCCGCTTCGACGTGGCCCGCAACTACAGCATCGACCACACCGGCCGGGGGATCTTCCTCCAGAACGCCGGCACCCACACCCACAGCATCACCTCGCCCGACCTCGGCATGGGCCCGTACCGCAACTCCTGGATCATCCGGGAGCTGCTCGGCCGGGAGCACTACCCGATCGAGAAGAGCATCGCGTTCCAGGAGTTCGGGGCGCCGGCGGGGATGGCGTCATGACCGTGTTCACCCGCGTCGACGACCGGCTCGGCGCGTTCGCCCTACGCCCGCTCGACCCGGAGGCCGACGCCCCGCTGCTGCACCGCTGGGTCACCCATCCGAAGGCGGCGTTCTGGCTGATGCAGGACGCCGACGTGGCCGAGGTGACGCGGGAGTACCGACGCATCGCCGAGCACCCGCACCACGACGCGTTCCTCGGGCTGCACCGGGGCCGCCCGGCCTTCCTGGCCGAGCGCTACGACCCCGCGCACGTCGAGCTCGTCGGCCTCCACGACGCCCGCCCCGGCGACGTGGGCATGCACTTCCTCTGCGCGCCCGCCGACGCACCCGAGCACGGCTTCACCCGCGCGGTGATCACCACCGTCATGGCGTGGCTGTTCGTGGACCCGGCGACGCGGCGGGTGGTGGTCGAGCCGGACGTCCGCAACACGGCCGTCCACGCGCTCAACGCCGCGGTCGGCTTCGAGGTCGTCGGCACCGTCGCCAAGCCGGAGAAGGACGCCCTGCTGAGCATCTGCACCCGAGCCCGGTTCCTGGCCGCCACGGGCGCCGCCCTCGTGCCGGACACCGCTGCCACCCCGGAGACCGCACCCACCCCCGAAGGAGCTTCCGCGTGACCGCCGACCTCGCCGCCCACCTCACCCCGGCGCGCTGGGACCGGGCCAACCGGCTGCTGGTCCGCAAGGCGCTCGCCGAGTTCACCCACGAGCGGCTGATCACGCCGCAGCCGGCCGACCCGCCCGCCGACGCCATCACCGGCGGCGACCGCCGGTGGTACACGGTGCGCGGCGACGACGGCACGGTCACCTACCGGTTCGCCGCCCGGGTGTACGCCCTGGAGCACTGGTGGATCGACGCCGACAGCATCGAGCGTCGACGCGTCGACGCCGACCTGCCGCTCGACGCGGTCGACCTCATCCTCGACCTGCGCGAGACGCTCGGGCTGACCGCCGCCGTGCTCCCGGTCTACCTGGAGGAGATCACCTCCACCCTCGCCGGTATCGCGTACAAGCTGGACCGACCGCCGGTGTCCGCGGCGGAGCTGGCCGCGGCCGACTTCCAGACCATCGAGACGTCGATGACCGAGGGACACCCATGTTTCGTGGCCAACAACGGCCGCCTCGGCTTCGGCCTGGACGAGTACCACCGGTACGCCCCCGAGGCGGCCCGCCCGGTCCGCCTCGTCTGGCTGGCCGCCCACCGCGACCATGCGGCGTTCAGCGGCGCCGCCGACCTCGACTACGACACCCTGGTCCGCGGGGAGCTCGGTGCGCAGACCCTGGCCCGGTTCGCCGACACCATGTCCGGGCTCGGCCTCGACCTGGCCGACTACCTGCTGATCCCGGTCCACCCGTGGCAGTGGTGGAACAAGCTGTCGGTCACCTTCGCCGGTGAGGTCGCCCGGCGCCGGCTGGTGCACCTCGGCCCCGGCCCCGACGAGCACCTCGCCCAGCAGTCCGTCCGCACCTTCTTCAACGTCACCGAGCCGGGCCGGCACTACGTCAAGACCGCGCTGTCGGTGCTCAACATGGGCTTCCTGCGTGGCCTGTCCGCCGCGTACATGGCGGCCACCCCGGCCATCAACGACTGGCTCGCCGGGCTGATCGCCGCCGACGAGACCTTCAAGGCCACCGGACTCACCGTCATCCGGGAGCGGGCCGCCGTCGGCTACCGCCACCGGCAGTACGAGGACGCCACCGACCGGTACTCCCCGTACCGCAAGATGCTGGCCGCGCTGTGGCGGGAGAGCCCCGTCCCCGGCCTGGAGCCCGGCCGACGCCTGGCCACCATGGCGGCGTTGCTGCACACCGACGTCGACGGCGGCTCGTTCGCCGCCGCCCTCATCGCGCGCTCCGGGCTGACGCCGGTGCGGTGGCTGCGCCGCTACCTGGACGCCTACCTGACGCCGCTGCTGCACGCGTTCTACGCGTACGACCTGGCGTTCATGCCGCACGGCGAGAACGTCATCCTGGTCCTCGACGAACGCGACACCGTCGAACGGGTGATCTTCAAGGACATCGCCGAGGAGATCGTGGTGATGAGCGCCGACCGGCCGCTGCCACCGCAGGTCGAGAGGGTCCGGGCCGACGTCCCGGAGGAGATGAAGCTGCTCGCCGTCTTCACCGACGTCGTGGACTGCTTCCTGCGCCACCTGGCGGCGATCCTGGTCGAGGCCGGGGTGCTCACCGAGGATGACTTCTGGGGCACCGCCGCCGCCTGCGCGGCGGACTACCTGGACGGGGTGCCGGAGCTCGCCGAGCGGACCCGACGCTACGACCTGTTCGCCCCGGAGTTCGCGCTCTCCTGCCTCAACCGGTTGCAGCTGCGCAACAACCAGCAGATGGTCGACCTCGCGGACCCGTCGGCGGCGCTGCAACTGGTCGGCACCCTCGACAACCCCCTCGCCCGGTACGCGCCGAGGCGGTGAGGGGTCGGCTCAGAACTCCTGGTACATGACGTGCAGGCCGACCCGGCCGAGGGTCGGGTGGCGGAACGCGCCGGGGACCGTGCCGACGACGGTGAAGCCCGCCCGCCGGTACAGGTCCACCGCCGCCCGGTTCGTCTCGACCACCGCGTTGAACTGCATCCCCGCGTAACCCTGCCGCCGCGCCCAGGACAGCGCGTCCCGGCACAGCGCGGTGCCGACGCCGCGGCCGCGCGCGTCCGGAGCCACCATGAAGCTGGCCGTGGAGACGTGTGAGCCGGGACCGGGACGGTTCGTGCCCATCTTGGCGGTGCCGACCACCCGTCCGTCGTCGACCGCCACCACCGTCCGCCCCGGTGGCGCCTCCACCCACAGGTCGTAGCCGGCCTCGGCGGTCAGCGCCGGGTCGTAGGTGAAGGTCTCCCGCGCGCGGACCACCGGCTCGACGATCGACCACACCTGGTCCCAGTCCCGCGCCACGAACTCCCGAATCCGCACCCGGCGATGCTAGGAACGCCGGGTGCGGACGGCAACCGGGTTCCGCCGGTCACCCGGCGAGCGCGGTGAGCTCCGCGTCGAGCACCGTCGCCAGCCAGGCGTGCCGCTGCGGATGGGTCTGCGGGGTCATGCCCCGGCTGGGCATCTCCACGGTCATCAGCAGGTAGAGGTGCAGCCGGTAGAGGCTCAGCCGTCGGCGGGCGGCCGCGTCCAGGTGCAACGGCGCCGCGTCCCGGTAGCCGCGCAGCGTCGGATGGTCGGCCTCGTCCTCGGCGCGGCGCCCCAGCACCGGGGAGACCAGGTCCATCAGCGGATCGCCGTACAGGTAGCGCTCCCCGTCGACCAGGCCCGTCAACCGCAGTCGGCCGTCCGCGGCGGGAGCGGCGAGGACGTTGCCGTCCCAGAGGTCGAAGTGCAGCAACGCCGGACGGCGTACGACGTCCAGCGCCGCCTCGTGTCGCCGGACCAGCGCCCGGAGCCGGTGCGGCGGGACCGGCGGCCGCACCGCCCAGTCGGCCGCGTCGGCGAGCAGCTCCTCCACCATCGCCGCGAACGCCTCCGACCACGTCGACCCGGACGCGCGGTCACCCTCGTAGCCGAAGCGGTCGCCGGTCACCTCGTGCAGCGCGGCGAGGGCCACCCCGAGATCGTGTCGCGCCGCGCCGTCGTCGGCGCCGTCGGCGGCGAGGTCCGCCAGGGAGCGGCCGGGCAGCAGGCCGGTGACCAGCCATTCGCCGTACGCCGGGTCGACGCCGTGGTGCAGCACCGGCGGGACCGGCACCCGTGGCGCGCGTGCGGCCACCAGCCGGAAGTAGTGGTCCTCGGCCGCGCAGAGGCCGCGCTCGTAACGCAGCAGCCTGGCCTCCCGCGTCGGGGCGACCTTCAGCACCACCCGGCGGCCGTCGTCGAGGCGGGCCCACCACACCGTCGCGAAACCGCCACCGCCGAGGGGCCCGCAGTCGGCCAACCCCGGCGTCGGCCCGAACGAGGCGCGGATCAGCCGGGCGACGTCATCCGGGGCGACGGTGCGCTGGGTCGGGCTGGGCGCGGTCACCGGTCACCGCCCGGTGTCGGCCGGCGCAGCATCAGGTCCACGGCGGCAAGGCTAGTACGTCGCGGCCCCGCGCGTGGCCCTCCATCATGGACGATGCGATCCTGTCGGTGGCCGTCCCTAGACTCCCGCGCCATGGTGATGGTGAGTTTCGTCGACGAGACCACCGCCGGCTCCCGGGCCGACGCGTGGCATCTGGAGATCTTCGAGGAGCGGCTGCCGCTGCGGGAGCTGATCCGCCGCCGGGTCTTCCAGGAGGTGGCCGAGTACAACGCCCGGCAGCCCGAGGTGTTCCGCGGTCTCGTGCAGCCCGGCGACGCCGAGCGGACGCTCAACGGCTACCGCCTGCGCACACCCCGGCGGGTCGACGCCGAGGAGCAGTTCCGCCGCGCGGTCGAGGCGTTCGGCCGCAACGGGTTCGTGGTGCTCGTCGACGACCGGCAGGTCGACCAGCTCGACGCCGAGGTGCAGTTGCGGTCCGGCACCGAGGTCTGCTTCCTCAAGCTCGTCCCGCTGGTGGGTGGCTGATGCCCGCCACGTCGCTCTACCCGGAGCGGGTCGCCGCCGTGCGCCGGTACGCCGCGGACGACGACCTCACCGGCCTCGTCACGGAGCTGGCCGAGATCGCCCGACTCAACGGCGGCCACTGGGGCCACGACGGCCGCAGGGTCACCGACGTGCTCGACGCGCTGCCCGAGCAGCGACGCGCCCGGCTGGCCACCGCCCTGGTCGAGCGGCTGGAGGCGGACGACCCGGCCGACGACGCGGGGGCGTTGACCGCGCTGGTGACGATCATCGTCCGGCACCTGGGCGCGGACGTCCCCCTCGCCGAGACGCGGCGCCTGCTCGACCACGCGGCCCGGCAGTGGACGTGGTGGCCGCCCGAGCAGCTCGCGATGCTCAGCCGGATCGTCCACCAGGCCGACGGCGCTCTGCCCGGCCCGCTCGTCGGGTCGCTGCGCCGCACGGTGCTGACCGGCTACCAGACCAGCGGGCCGCTGCACGACCTCGTCCGGGTGCTGCACGAGCCGCTGCTCAACCCGGGTGAGGCGTGGGCCGACCAGCTGCTGGCGGAGCTGCCGGACCTCGGCGCCGGGTGGGCCGAGCTGGTGGGGCACGCGCTGACCGCGACCGCCGCCCGGCCCACCGCCCGGTGGGAGCGGCGGGCCGGCGCGCTGCTGGACCACGTCGGCGCACCGGCCTACCGCGCCGCCGCCCTGGGCTGGCTGGCGCTGGTCGGCCGCCCTCGCACCGCGCCGGTCGCGGCGACCTACCACCCCTACGATGTCGCCCAGGCGTACGACCCGTTCAACGCGATCGCCCTGCGCGGCCTGATCTGGCTGCTCGCCGTGGCGACCCCCGCCGACGCCGACGCCGACAGCGCACGCGTGCTGGGCCGGATCGTGGAGACCTCCCTGCGCAAGGTCGCCGGCCTGGGCCCCCGCAACCCGAAGGTCGCCAACGCGGCGGTGTACGCGCTGGCCCGACTCGGCGGCGAACACGCCCTCGCGCAGCTCGCCCGGCTGACCGCGCGGGTCACCTACAAGGGCACGCTCAAGGAGCTGAACGCCGCGCTGGACCGGCGGGCGGAGGCCCTCGGCCTGTCCCGCGCCGAGGTCGAGGAGCTGGCCGTGCCCACGTACGGCCTGACCGCCGTGGGGCACCGGACCGAGACGTTCGGGGACGCCACCGCCGAGCTGGTGGTGGACGGCAGTGCGGTGGCCCTGCGCTGGCGCAACGCCGCCGGCCGTCCCGTGCGGACGGTGCCGGCGGCGGTCCGCCGCGAGCACCCGGAGGAGCTTCGGGAGCTCAAGGCCGCCGCCAAGGACGTCGAGAAGATGCTCTCCGCGCAGGCGGAGCGGCTGGACCGGCAGTTCCTCGCCCAGCGCCGCTGGCGCTTCGACGCCTGGCGGGGACGCTACCTGGACCACCCCCTGGTCGGCACGCTCGGGCGGCGGCTGATCTGGCAGGTCGACGGCGTGGCGTGCGGCTGGGCCGACGGTGCCCTGCGCACGGTGGACGACGCGCCGCTCGGCCCGGCGGACGGCGCGACGGTGACCCTGTGGCATCCGATCGGGCACGACGTCGCGGAGGTGCTGGCCTGGCGCGAGTGGCTGGAGCGGCACGCCGTGGTGCAGCCGTTCAAGCAGGCGCACCGCGAGGTCTACGTGCTGACCGCCGCGGAGGAGCGCACCGGCGTCTACTCCAACCGGTTCGCCGCGCACGTGCTGCGCCAGCACCAGTTCCACGCCCTGGCCGCGGTGCGGGGCTGGCGCAACCGGCTGCGGCTGATGGTCGACGACACCTACCCGCCGGCCACCAGGGAGCTGCCCGAGTGGGGCCTGCGGGCCGAATACTGGGTGGAGGGCGCCGGCGACGAGTACGAGGTGGACACCACCGAGTCCGGCGCCTACCTGCGTCTGGTGACCGACCAGGTCCGTTTCTACCCGGTGCGCGCGCCGGAGAACACCGCGCACGCCGGTGGTGGCGGCTACGAGCAGTGGATCGGCCCGGGCGGTGATCCGGTCGCCCCGCTGGCCCTGGACCAGATCCCGCCGCTGGTGTTCAGCGAGGTGATGCGCGACGTCGACCTCTTCGTCGGGGTGGCCAGCGTCGGCAACGACCCGACCTGGCAGGACGGCGGGCCGGCCGGCCGATACCGGGAGTACTGGGAGTCGTACGGTTTCGGCGAGCTGTCCGCCACCGCCGAGACCCGGCGGGAGCTGCTGGGCCGGCTCGTTCCCCGGCTGGCCGTCGCCGACCGGTGCCGGGTGGAGGGGCGGTTCCTCACCGTCCGGGGCGACCTGCGCGGCTACCGCATCCACCTGGGGTCGGGGAACATCCTGATGACCCCGAACGACGAATACCTGTGCATCGTGCCGCAGCAGTCGGTGGCCGCCGGGACCGGTGACGTCTTCCTCCCGTTCGAGGGCGACCGCATGCTCGGCGTCATCCTCAGCAAGGCGCTGATGCTCGCCCGGGACACGGAGATCACCGACCCGACGATCCTGTCCCAGCTGCGCCGGCGTTGACCCGGCCCCGCCCTGGCGGGCGGGGCCGAGCCCGGGTCGGTGGTCCGGTCGGGCCACCGACCCGGCGTGGTTCAGCGGCGGGCGGCCCGGCGTCTCAGGGTGCGCTCGTAGTCCTGGAACCGGGCCTTCGCGATCACCGACCGGTCCGCCGACCGGAGCACGATCCCCTCGGACGGGCCGGCGGGGCCGTCGAGCGCGACCAGGGTGCGCGGTGCGCGGTCGGCGAGGTAGGCGGACATCTTCTCGACCTCGCGGGGCAGGTCGGCGGCGGCGACGGTGTCCAGCCGGGGCGCCGGCGCCAGGCCGAGGGCCGTGGCCCGGCTCAGCAGGTCGTCCTCGGGGAGGAAGCGCTGGCCGCCGCCGTCGCGCCAGGCCGCGATCCGCTCGGCGGGCCAGCCGAGCAGCGTCGCCGGGTCGTCGAGCTCCGCCACGTCGAAGAGCCGGTGACCCACCTGCCGGCTGCCGGTGTAGTTCCGCGACGCGCCGGTCACCTTCCCGCCGTACACCTCCAGGTAGTAGACGGTGATGCGCTCGTCCTCCGCGACGCGCGTCAGGGTCTCGGCCACCGGACGCAGCGCGTCGACGATGCCGAGCGCCGGGTTGCCGATGAGGTCACCCCGCGCGTACAGGAGCTCCTCCCGACTTCCGATGAGGTACGACCCGTCGGGCAGCACGACGATCCGGCCGTTCGTCCCGTCGACCTTCTCGGTGAGGGTGACCGGCCCGGTGAACTCGACGCACTCCTCCCGCAGTCCGCCGTTGCGTGGATCGAGGCTGTGGTAGGTCGGGATGGACGGGTACTTGGTCATCGAGTTGATCGCCTTGAGGTCGACCGTCCGGAGGTCGATGCGGGACACGGCACTCCTCGTCGCCGAAGGGTCGTCGGTGCCCGTCCGGGCACCGACATCGGGCGGGCAGCGTAACCCGGCGGAGCGGGAACGCCCGCCCGAATTCCGATCGTCCCCTGTGGGGCTTCGGCGCCCGGATCGCCGGCACCGGGCGGGGCCCCGCCCGGTGCCGGCCGGCGGATTCTGTCGTACCCGGCGGGCAGCATCCATCCATGGCTGTCCCCGCGTTGCCCCCTCGATCCGACCAGCCACGCGCCCTGCCCCTGCGTGAGGTGCGCTCCCGGCTGACCCAGCTCGTCGCGCTGGCCGAGGCCACCGACACCGTCACCGTCGTCACCCGCGACGGTGACCCGCGACCGGTGGCGGCGATCGTGCCGGCCGCCGCCGCCCGCACCCTGGCCCAGAGCCGGGCCGACGCCGACCGGCTCGCCACCGTCACCGCCGGCTGGGCCCGCCGACTCGACGAGCTGCACCGGCAGCGCGGCCGCCGGCACGCCGCCGAGCTGCGGGCGGTCCGCGCCGCGCTCGCCGAGGCGTGGGCCGAGCTCGACCGGCGGGCCCTGCCGGGCGGCGACGCACCGCTGGCCCGGCTTCGGGCCGCTCACGCCGACCTGCTCGCCGACTGATCGTCCGGCCCGTCGCCCGCCGCCCGCCGTGTGCCGCGGCGGGTCAGCCGGTGGCCGGGTAGGCGTGCGTCTCGGCCGCCTTCACCGCCGCCCACACGCGTCGACCGGGCGCGAGGCGCAGCTGGGCCGCCGCGGCCGGAGTGACGTCCGCGGCGACCACGATCGGCCCGTCGAGCCGCACCCGCAGATAGTCGCCGTGCCGTTGGATGCCCCCGACGGTCGCCGGCCAGGTGTTGCGCGGGCTGCCGTCCGGTCGACCGGGATACACCGCCACCGCGGCCGGGCGGAACGCCACGAAGGCGTCCCCGTCGACCCGGTCGGCGACGGTGAGGGTCAGCTCGTCGGCGACGCGCACCTGGTCCCCGCTGGCCCGGCCGCGGTGCAGGTTCAGCCCGACGAGCCGGGCCACGTAGTCGGTGCGCGGACGGGCCGTCACGCTCGCGCCGTCGCCCTCCTGCACCACCCGGCCGCCCTCCACGATGATCAGCCGGTCGGCGAGCGCGACCGCGTCGAGCGGGTCGTGCGTGACCAGCAACGTCGCGCCCGGGTGGGCGGCGAGGTGACCGTGCAGCTCCGCGCGGGTCTCGGCTCTGGTGCGGGCGTCCAGCGCGGCGAGCGGCTCGTCCAGCAGCAGCAGGGACGGGGTCACCGCGAGCGCGCGGGCCAGCGCGACCCGCTGCGCCTGGCCGCCGGAGAGTTGGCGCGGCCGGCGGTGCGCCTGGCCGCCCAGCCCGACCCGGTCCAGCCAGCGCCGGGCGGTGTCCCGCGCGGCGCGCCGGTCGGCGCCGTGCCGCCGGGGCCCGAAGGCCACGTTGTCCAGCGCGGTGAGGTGCGGAAAGAGCAGGTAGTCCTGGAAGACGACGCCGACCCGGCGCCGCTCGGTCGGCACCCACGCGCCGTGCGCCGGTCGGTCCAGGTCCGTCCCGTCGAGGGTGACGTGCCCGTCGGTGAGCGGTTGCAGGCCGGCGAGGGCCCGCAGCGCGGTGGTCTTGCCGGCGCCGTTGGGCCCGAGCAGCGCGACCACCTCTCCGGCGGCGACCCGCAGCGGCACGTCCAACCGGAACGAGCCGCGGTCGACCACGAGCCGGGCGTCGAGCAGCGGGCCGGTCACGGGGCGGTGATCCAGCGGTCGCGCAGCGCGGCGAGGATGGTGACCGAGACGGTGAGCAGCACGAGGCTGAGCACGATGGCGGCCTCGACGTCGGTCTCCAGCGCCAGGTAGACGGCGAGCGGCATCGTCTGGGTCCGGCCCGGGTAGTTCCCGGCGAAGGTGATGGTGGCACCGAACTCGCCCAGCGCCCGCGCCCAGCAGAGCACCGCGCCGGCGGCCAGGCCCGGCCCGACCAGCGGCAGCGTCACGTGTGTGAACGTGGTCCAGCGGCTCGCGCCGAGGGTCGCGGCCGCCTCCTCGTAGCGGGGGTCGGCGGCGCGCAGCGCCCCCTCGACCGCGATGACGAGGAACGGCATCGCCACGAACGCCTCCGCGAGCACCACCCCGGCGGTGGTGAACGGCAGGGTGATCCCGAACGTCGCGTCCAGCCAGCCGCCGAGCAGCCCGCGGCGGCCGAAGACCAGCAGCAGGGCCACTCCGCCGACGACCGGTGGCAGCACCAGCGGCACGGTCACCAGGGCGCGGACGAGGCGCCGGCCGCGGAACTCGACGCGGGCCAGCAGCCAGGCCAGCGGCACCCCGAGCAGCAGGCAGAGCAGGGTGGCGAGGGTCGCCGTCTGCAGGGACAGTCGCAGCGCGGTCAGCATGCCCGGTTCGGTGAGCCGTTGCGGCAGGGTGGACCAGGGCGCCCGGACGAGCAGGCCGGCGAGTGGCAGGACCAGGAAGAGCAGGCCCAGCCCGGCCGGGAGCAGCAGCGCCAGCGGCGGAGCCGGGCGCCGCGACGGCGTACGCCGACGGGACGGCGCGGTGGGCGGTGCGTCGGTGGTCGCGGTCACGGGGACTGGAAGCCGGCCTGGGTGAGCACGGCCCGCCCGGCGTCGGAGCGGACGTGGTCGACGAACGCGCGACCGCCGGCCGGGTTCGAGGCGTCCTTGAGCACCGCGATCGGGTAGTCGTTGACGGCCCGGGCCGACTCGGGGAACTCGATCCCCGTGACGTCCGCGGCCGCGGCCCGCGCGTCGGTGCGGTAGACCAGCGCGGCGTCGACCTCGCCCAGGCGCACCTTGGCGAGGGCGCCCCTGACGTCCTGTTCGAGGGTGACCGGCGTCAGCGTCACCCCGGCCGCGTCGAGCGCGGTGCGGGCGGCGCCGCCGCAGGGCACCTGGGGGGCGCAGAGCGCCACCGTGACGCCGGGGCGGGTGAGGTCGGCCAGCCCGCCGACGCCCTTCGGGTTCTCCTTCGCGACGGCGATGACGAGCTGGTTGCGGACGAAGGTGGTCGGTGCGCCGTCGGCGTTGCCGGCCCCGGTGACCGTCGCCATGGTGGCCGGGGCGGCCGAGGCGAAGACGTCCGCCGGTGCGCCCTGGTTGATCTGGGTGGCCAGGGCGGAGCTGCCGGCGAAGTTGAACACGACGATGGTGCCCGGGTGGGCGGCCTCGAAGTCGTGGCCGATCCGGGTGAACGACTCGGTCAGCGACGCGGCGGCGAAGACGGTCACCGTGCCGGTGCCGGCGGACCCGCCGGCCCCGCCGCCGTCCCCGCCGTCGCCGCAGCCGGCGAGCGACAGGGCCAGGGTGAGGGCCGCCGCGAGGGCCCCTCGGGCCCGGGCCGTCCTCATGCGTCCACCCGCTCGCGGGCGCCGGGTCGCTCCACCACCACCGTCGTCGATTTGATCACCGCGACGGCGATCGACCCGACCCGCAGGTCCAGGTCGTCGACGGCCTCCCGGCTCATCAGCGAGACGATCCGGAACGGCCCGGCCTGGATGTCGACCTGGGCCATCACGGTGTCCTTCACGACGTTGACCACGATGCCCCGCAGCCGGTTGCGGGCCGAGGACGAGTCGGCGCCCGCCTCGGGGTCGGCGCCCTGACTGCGGGCGAACGCGGCCAGGTCGACCCCGTCGACGATGCGGTGCCCGTGCGCGTCGCGACCGGCCGGCAACCGGCCGGCGTCGATCCAGCGGCGCACCGTGTCCGTGCTGACGCCGAGCAGGTCGGCGGCCTCTCCGATCCGGAACGCTCCCACGCGGTCACGATAGCGCCCGCAGGTGCGAGGCAGAAGAGGCTAGTCGGCGCGCGTTCACGATGGCTTAGCCGTCGGCGAGCCCGCAACTGCGGCCGGCCGGCCGCCGGAGTGCGGGCGCTCCGGCGGCCGGCCGTGCCGTCAGCAGTTGCGCAGCTCGGGGGACTGGTTGAGCAGTTGGCCGCGGGGCGAGACGAACGCGCGGTACGCGGGGGAGTCGACCGCGGTCGTCCGGAACGCGGCCACCCGGTGACAGTTCTGGAAGGCCAGGCGTACGCCGAAGTGCCGCTCCAAGCCGCCGCGGATGGCGTCGCTGGCCATTGCGCGCAGCAGTTGGCCGCGCTCGGCGTCGGTCGTCGGCGGCTCCACGTTGTCAGCGTGGTGGCCGCCGGTGGCCTCCAGTTCGGCGACCACCCGGCTCACGGTCTGCCAGGCGTACGGCAGGGAGTCGCGGACGCAGGCGACGAAGTCGGCGTCGTCGACGGGTCCGCGTTCGGCGGCGTCGAGCAGCGAGGGCGGGACGGTGAGGGACATGCGATCCTCCAGTCAGTAACGAAAACCGTTGTCATTACGGTCTGCAGGTGAGCACACCACGTGGCCCGGGCCGGGTCAACAGGGTGCCGGCGTGCCGGCCGCGGACACGCCGACGGCCGCCCCCACCGTCCTGACGGTGCGGGGCGTGACGGTGCGGGGCGGGAGCCGTTAACGGCAGGGGGGTGGCGGCGCTGGTGCGGGCGCCGGATCAGCCGCGGCGCGGGCGGCGGCTCAGCCGCGGCGCGGGTGGCGGCTCAGCCCCGGCGCGGGTGGCCCTTGAGGTGACGCCCCATCTCCCGGGCGATCTCCCGGTTCGCGTCCCGCTCGGCGAGAACCTGCCGCTTGTCGTACGAGCGGCGCCCCCGGGCCAGCGCGAGCTCCACCTTCGCCCAGCCGTTCTCGAAGTACATCGACAGCGGCACGAGCGTGACACCACCCTCACGCGTCTTCGCGAGGATCCGATCGATCTCCGCCCGGTGCAGCAGCAGCTTGCGGGTCCGCCGCGGCTGGTGGTTGGTCCAGGTGCCGTAGGCGTACTCGGCGATGTGCAGGCCGTACAGCAGGATCTCGCCGTCGCGCTCCTGGGCGAACGCGTCGACCAGCGACGCTCGGCCCTCCCGCAGCGACTTGACCTCGGTGCCCATCAGCGCGATCCCGGCCTCGTACGTCTTGAGCACCGTGTAGTCGTGCCGCGCCCGCTTGTTCGAGGCGATCAGCCGGCGCTCGGGCTGCCTGGAGGCGTTCACCTGGCCGAGGATATCGCTCGGGTCAGCCGCGCCCGGCGCGCAGTCGCCCGGCCAACTCGCGGACCGCGGCCACGAACCGCTCGTCCGACTCGCACGGCCAGTGGCCGTGGATCGGCGGCGGCACACTGTCGCTCGGCGGCGTCGTCACCGCGACGGGGTCAACCAGCCGCCGGTCCACCGCCCAGGCCGGATCGTCCGGCCGGTCCGGGTCCCCGGGACGGTGTGGCGAGAACACCCAGCTGCCGATGTGGTCGGTGTCCCGCCAGAGGTTGATCCACCGCCAGCCGACCCGCTTGCCCACCTCCCGCAGCACGTCGTCGTCGACGTACGCGGGGAAGAGCCGGGAGTAGAGGCGGTGCAGCGGCGAGCCGTAGGTGAGCAACGCGACCCGGTCGCCGACCCCCTCCGGCAGTTGCAGCACGGTGGCCGCGAGCAGCACCGACCCGTGACTGTGCCCGGAGAGCAGGACGGCGTCGCCCCGGCTCACCAGGTAGGTGATCCGCTTGGTCAACTCCGGCACCGCCCGCTCGGCGTAGCACGCCGGGGCGAAGGGGTGGGCCGCTCGCGGCCAGAACGTGCCCAGGTCCCAGATCACACCCACGTACCGTCGGAACTCGACCGTCCGGTAGGCGAAGATGCCGCCGATCAGCAGGGCGAGGAGGATGCCGCCGATCACGTAGCTGCCCATGCCGATGAAGAACGTCACCAGCTCGCCGGGTATCCCGACGACCCCGTTGATGAGCTCGGCCGGGTGTTGTCCCATCAGCCCCAGAATGGTGGTCGCGAGACCCACCGCGATGAGGACGGCGTACACCATGGCGAGCGATTCGAGCCGGTCGGTGAACCGGGCCCGGGCGATGGTCCGCTGCACCTGGCGCAGCCGCGGCGCGGCCTCGGGTGGGGCCTCGGGAAAGTCCCGGGCGACGATCGTGGCCCCGGCGCGCAGCCGGCCCGGCCGGGAGGCGAGGGTGACCACTCCGGCGGCCGCGATGCTGCCGACCACCGCGACGACGAAACCGAAGATCGCCCACTTGTACGCCAGCGGCGGGCTCGTCTCCACCTGCTCCGCGGTCGGCGCCTGCCGGTCGAGCACATCCGCGAAGCGGTAGACCAGCTCGGAGGAGAAGGCCACGGCGAGCCCGGTGGCGACGGCCGCGACGGTCGCCATGCCTCGGCCGCTGGACGGCCGCCGGGGTCGCGACCGCAGCAGCGTGGCGATCGCGATGGCGGCCAGCAGCGCCGTCTGGGTGACGAAGATGCCCGCCACGGTCGCGCCGTACCGGGGCAGGCCGTCGTGCTGCGGCCAGGGAGCCGGGTCGAAGAGGACCACGGCGAGGACGAGCGGGGTCAACACGCAGGCGGCCGTCCGCAGGCCCCGGGTGAGCCGGTCCGCCTGCGGTGCGTGCGGACGGTCGATCATCGGGTGCGCGCAGGCCGCCGCCACGCAGGCCACCAGCAGGGTCCCGACCAGCGCCGCCAGCACCACGAGGGGCGCCGACGAATCGGTGGTCAGGCGGGCGGCGAGCAGGCTGGCGTCCAGGGTGCCGAACCCGACGGCGACGTGGATCGACCGCAGCCGGCCGACGAACGGGCCCGCGTCCCACTGGCCGATCGTGCCGAGCCGGTGTGCGTCGTCCCCGGGCGGGGGCGGGCGGAACGCGGCGAACGGCTTGCCCGGCCGTGCCCCGAGCCACCAGATCGCGCCGATGGCCACCACCGGCACCAGGGAGAGCACCGCCAGCCGCAGCCCGACCGGCCGCCCGCCCAGCCAGGACAGCCAGTCCCGGTCGGCCAGGCAGACCGGGCTGGCCATGCAGCGCCAGGCGACCAGGTCGAGCGCCACGCCGACGATGGAGAGCACGTACAGGGCGGTCAGGGTGAGCCCGAGCGCCCGACCGAGGGCCTTGACGCCCAGCTCACGGGATGTGCTCGCCGGGCGCATCCAGATCGCCACGTTGCAGAGCATGAACGGCAGCATGAACACCAGCGTCAACGTGCGTACCGCCGTCCCCGAGGGCAGGTCGCTCCAGCGGTAGGCCTCGGGGATGACACCGGCCGGCCCGGTGCTGTCCGGGTAGCCGGGGCGCGGCCGATAGAAGCCGCCGCTGGCGTCCCCCGCCACCTGGTAGGCGTGCGGTCGGCCCAGCACCGATTCGGCGGCGGCCCCGGAGACGCCGTGCACGCGCAGCTCCACGACCTCGCCGGGTGGCGTCGGCCAGGACGACAATCCTGACGTCTCCGACATCGGCCCTCCGAGGTGTCCGCGCAGCCCGACCCGGCGCCCGGGCGGGCCGGCGCCCGGGCCGCTTACCCACCCCAGCGCCGACCAACCGTCGCGGCGACCGAGCCGCCGCCGGCCGCGTGCTGCGGGTCCCGTCCGGCGTTACCCTGCGCACCCGCGGTCGAGGCGGGTGCGGTCGCCGCGGTGGAGGTGATTTCATGGGCGCCATGGCGAACCCGGTGATCCTGACCATCGACGACGACCCGGTGGTCTCCCGGGCGGTGGCCCGCGACCTCCGTCGCCGCTACGGCGACCGCTACCGCGTCGTGCGGGCCGTCTCCGGGCCGGAGGCGCTCGACGCCCTGCGGGAGATCAAGTTGCGCGGTGAGCGGGTGGCCCTGCTGCTCGCCGACTACCGGATGCCCGAGATGACCGGAATCGAGTTCCTCGAGGCGGCGATGGACCTGTTCCCCGCCGCCCGCCGGGTGCTGCTCACCGCGTACGCCGACACGGACGCGGCGATCGAGGCGATCAACGTGGTGGACCTCGACCACTATCTGCTCAAGCCCTGGCACCCGCCGGAGGAGAAGCTCTATCCGGTGGTGGACGGCCTGCTGGAGGCGTGGGCCGCCACACCCGACGCCGAGCTCACCGAGATCCGCGTGGTGGGGCACCGGTGGTCGGCCCCCTCGTTCAAGGTCCGTGACTTCCTCGCCCGCAACCTGATCCCGTACCGGTGGCTGCTGACCGACGACCCCGAGGGCGCCCGGCTGCTCGCCGCGGCCGGCGCCACCGAGTCCGACGTGCCGCTGGTGGTGACCGCCGACGGCAAGACCCTGATCAGCCCCACGCCCGCCGAACTGGCCGAGGTGGTCGGCCTCACTGTGGAGCCGGCCACCGACTTCTACGACCTCGTGGTGGTCGGTGGTGGCCCGGCCGGTCTCGGGTCGGCCGTGTACGGCGCGTCGGAGGGTCTGCGGACGGTGCTCGTGGAGCGCCGGGCCACCGGTGGCCAGGCCGGCCAGAGCAGCCGCATCGAGAACTACCTGGGCTTCCCCGACGGCGTCTCCGGGGCGCAGCTCACCGACCGGGCCCGCCGCCAGGCGTTGAAGTTCGGCGCCGAGCTGCTGAGCACCCGGGAGGTGACCAGCCTGGCCGAGGCCGGCGGCGCCCGCCTGCTGCACTTCGACGACGGCAGCACCATCGCCGCGCACACCGTCGTGCTGGCCACCGGCGTCTCCTACCGGGCGCTCGACGCGCCGGGCCTGTCCGACTTCACCGGCCGGGGCGTCTTCTACGGCTCCGCGGCGACCGAGGCGCCCAGCTGCGTCGACCAGGACGTCTACATCGTCGGCGGGGCGAACTCCGCCGGCCAGGCCGCCGTGTACTTCTCCCGGTTCGCCGCCCGGGTGCACCTGCTGATCCGGGGCGGGGACCTGACCGCCTCGATGTCGCGGTACCTGATCGACCAGCTGGACCGGATCGACCAGATCACCGTGCACCCGTACACCCAGGTGGTCGCGGCCGACGGCGGCGACCACCTGGAGCGGCTCACCCTGTGCGACGCGCGCACCGGCGAGCGGCGTACGGTCGACACGTCCTGGCTGTTCGTCTTCATCGGTGCCGAACCCCGCACCGACTGGCTGGACGGCGTGCTGGTCCGCGACGCCCGCGGCTTCATCGTCACAGGCCCCGACCTGGTCGCCGGTGGCCAGCGACCCTCGGGCTGGTCGCTCTCCCGCGACCCGTACCACCTGGAGACGAGCCTGCCGGGGGTCTTCGCCGCGGGCGACGTGCGGGCCCAGTCGGTGAAGCGGGTCGCCTCCGCCGTCGGCGAGGGCGCCATGGCCGTCTCGTTGGTGCACCGCTACCTGGAGGCACAGTGACCACCCCGACCGACCGGATCACCCCGGACCAGCTGCGCACCCTGTTCCTCTTCGAGGCCCTCGACGCCGGGCAGCTGGCCTGGCTGGCCGAGCACGGCCGGGTCGAACAGCGCGCCGGGGGCACCGTCGTGTACGCCGAGGGCGAGGCGGCCACCTGCTTCTTCGTGCTCCTCCGCGGCGCGGTGTCGTTGTCCCGCCGGGTACACGGCGACGAGCTGGAGATCAGCCGCACCGACCAGCGCGGCGTGTACGGCGGCGCCACCCAGGCGTACCTCGACGACCAGAGCGAGAAGCTCTACCGCAACACGCTGCGCGCGGTCGTCGACTCGGAGTTTTTCGTGCTTCCGGCCGAGACGTTCGCCGAGGCCGTCCGCTCGTGGTTCCCGATGGCGATGCACCTGTTGGAGGGGCTCTTCATCGGCATGCGGGACAGCCAGACGATCATCGGCGAGCGGGAGCGGCTGCTGGCGCTCGGCTCGCTCTCCGCGGGCCTGACCCACGAGCTCAACAACCCCGCCGCGGCCGCCGTCCGGGCCACCTCGGTGCTGCGGGACCGGGTGGCCGGAATGCGGCACAAGCTCGCGATGATCGCCGACGGCCGGCTGGACGGCAGCCGCCTGCACGGCCTCGTGGAGCTGCAGGAGGAGGCGGTCGCCCGGGTCGCCACGGCGCCGAAGCTGACCCCGATGGCGGCGTCCGACGCGGAGGACGTCGTCACCGACTGGCTCGACGAGCACGACGTCAGCGGCGGGTGGGACCTCGCGCCGACGCTGGTCGGCGGCGGGGCGGACGTCGACTGGCTGGAGCGGGTCACGGCCTGCGTGGGGCCGGCGGACCTGGAGGCCGCCGTCCGGTGGCTCACCTACACCGTCGAGACCGAGCTGCTGATGCGGGAGATCGGCGACGCGGTCACCCGGATCTCCGGGCTGGTCGGCGCGGCCAAGCAGTACTCGCAACTCGACCGGGCGCCGTTCCAGGTGGTCGACGTGCACGACCTGCTCGACGCCACGCTGGTGATGTTCAAGGCCAAGATGCCCGCCGGGGTCAAGCTGGTCAAGGAGTACGACCGGGACCTCCCGCCGGTGCCGGCGTACGCGGCCGAGCTGAACCAGGTCTGGACCAACCTGATCGACAACGCGCTCGGCGCGATGGGGGAGAAGGGCACCCTGACCGTCCGCACCGGCCGTGACGGTGATTTGCTGACCGTGGACGTCACCGACACCGGGCCCGGCATCCCGCCCGAGGTGCGCCCGCGCATCTTCGAGCCGTTCTTCACCACCAAGCCGGTCGGCGCCGGCACCGGCCTCGGCCTGGACATCTCGTACCGGATCGTGGTCCACAAGCACCACGGCGACATCCGGGTGGAGAGCACGCCCGGCAGCACCACCTTCCGGGTGCTGCTGCCGCTGACCGCCGAGCAGCCGGGCGCGCCGGCATGAGCCGCACCCGGACACGCCGTTGGCACGGCTGTTCGACACGCCGGTGACAGGCAGACACGCTCCCGTCGCGCACCGTACGCTCCGGGCGTTGTCGCCGTCGAAGGAGGCGCCGTGGAGTCCATGGCCCGCCAACGCCCACCAGCTGACGAGCCGTCGTCCGACCGGCCTCCCGGCGAGGAGTCCACCGTCCTCCCGGAGCTGGACGATCCCGACTGGATGCACCACGCCAACGAGTTCGCGCACACCAGCTTCTGGGCGGTGGCCCGGCGGCTGCCCCGGCTGGTCCGGGAGGCGGTGGCGCTGGCCTGGGCCACCAGCCGGCGGGACACGCTCGCCTCGATCGGGCTGAACGTCCTCGCCGGTGTGCTCACCACGTTCGGCCTGCTCGCCACCACCAGCGTGCTGCGTGAGTTGTTCGCGGCCGGCCCGACCCCCGACCGCGTCCGGGGCGCGCTGCCCGCGCTGGTGGTCGCCGCGCTCGCCGTGACCGCCCGGGGCGGCCTGAGGATCGCGGCCGGCTGGGC
Organism: Micromonospora sp. NPDC049366; assembly: GCF_044466625.1. Taxonomy (NCBI): domain Bacteria; kingdom Bacillati; phylum Actinomycetota; class Actinomycetes; order Micromonosporales; family Micromonosporaceae; genus Micromonospora; species Micromonospora sp. NPDC049366. The sequence continues at coordinate 32,217 of NZ_JBITMV010000019.1, read as the reverse complement.
CCAGGCCCGGCTCACCCCGCAGATCAACTACGCGGTCGAGCTGCGGCTCTTCGAGGCCACCACCGCGGTCGACCTGGCCGCCTTCGACGACGCCGGCTTCGCCGAGGAGATGGACCGGGCCCGCGAGCGGGGGATGGCCGAGGCGGCGTACATCGTGGACCACACCGTCAACCTGGTGACGGGCGTGGTGGGTCTGCTCGCCACCGCCGTGGCGGTGGGCATCATCCAGCCTCTCCTGCTGCCCTGCCTGCTGCTCGCCGCGGTGCCGGAGGCGGTCACCGCGGTACGGATGGCCCGTCGCCAATATCTGGCCATGCTCGCCCGCATCACCCGGCGCCGTCGGATGTGGATGCTCGCCCGTCTGATGGCCAACCGGAACACCGCCGTCGAGGTGCGCGCCTACCAGATGCGCGACTTCCTGCTCGCCGAGTACCGCACGATGATGGCCGTCGAGACCCAGGCCGACCTGCGGCTGGTCCGGGCGCAGACCGGCACCCGGGTCATCGGCGCGAGCATCGCCGGCCTGGCCACCTTCGGCGTCTACGCGGCGCTCGGCGCGCTGCTGCTCGGCGGTCTGGTGGCGCTGGCCGCCGCGGCCACCGCGCTGCTCGCCCTCCAGTCGGCCCGCACCAGCCTCGGCGTCGCCGTCATCGCCACCAACTCCCTCTACGAGGACGCCCTCTACTACCAGGACTACCGGGACTTCGTCGAGCGGGCCCACACCCGCGTCAGCATCGGCGCGGGCGGCGCCGTCGACGGGTTCGACGCGATCACGCTGGACCGGGTGAGCCTGCGCTACCCGGACACCGACCGGGCAGCCGTCGACGAGGTGAGCCTGACCGTCCGCCGGGGCGAGGTGATCGCCCTCGTCGGTGAGAACGGCTCGGGCAAGACCACCCTCGCCAAGCTCATCGCCGGGCTCTACCGGCCCACCGACGGCACGGTGCGCTGGGACGGTGTGGACACCGCCGAGCTGGACGCCCGGGCCCTCGCCGGGCACGTGGCGGTGATGACCCAGGACTGGTGGAAGTTCCCGTTCACCGCGCGGCAGAACATCCGCATCGGGCGGCACGACCGGGCGCCCGAGCGGCCCGGCCCCAGCGTCGAGGACGCGGCCCATTCGGCCGCCGCCCACGAGATGATCGCCGCCCTGCCCTACGGCTACGACACCCTGCTCGACCGTGAGTTCAAGAACGGCCAGGACCTCTCCGGCGGGCAGTGGCAGCGGTTGGTCGCCGCCCGGGGCCTCTATCGCGACGCCGCCCTGCTCATCTGCGACGAGCCGTCCGCGGCGCTGGACGCGCGGGCCGAGCACGCGCTCTTCCAGCACCTGCGTCGGCGGCCGGACCGCGCGGTCGTGCTGATCACCCACCGGCTGGCCAACGTCCGGCACGCCGACCGCATCTTCGTCCTCGACCAGGGGCGACTCGTCCAGCAGGGCACCCACGACGAGTTGATGGCGACGGGCGGCCTCTACCGGGAGCTGTTCGACCTCCAGGCCAGCGGCTACCTCGCCCGTGCCGACGCCCGCCCGGTCGGTGACCCGGAGCCGACCGGAGACCCGGCGGTGAGCCACTGAGGATCAAGGTGTTGACCTCCAGCGCACTCGAACTCCTAGCGTGACGCGTACGTCCGGCCGGCCCGCGCCGGCCTGCCAACGTCAGCAGGGAGCACAGTCATGCGTCACCGCGTCCTCGGCGGCACCGGCATCGAGGTGAGCGTCCACGCGCTCGGCACGATGATGTTCGGCGCGGTCGGCAACCCCGACCACGACGACTGCGTCCGGATCATCCACGCCGCGCTCGACCGGGGCATCAACCTCGTCGACACGGCGGACATGTACTCGGCCGGCGAATCCGAGGTGATCGTCGGGAAGGCACTGCGGGGCCGCCGCGACGACGTGGTCCTCGCCACCAAGGTGCACTTCCCGATGGGGGAGGGCCCCAATCGGGGCGGCAACTCGCGGCGCTGGATCGTCCGGGCCGTCGAGGACAGCCTGCGTCGGCTGGGCACCGACTGGATCGACCTCTACCAGGTGCACCGTCCCGACCACACCACGGACGTGGAGGAGACCCTCGGCGTCCTCACCGACCTGGTTCGCGCCGGAAAGATCCGTGCCTTCGGCTGCTCGACGTTCCCCGCCGAGGAGATCGTCGAGGCACAGCACGCCGCGCAGCGCTGGGCGCTCGGCCGGTTCCGCACCGAGCAACCGCCGTACTCGCTGCTCGCGCGGGGCGTCGAGGCCGACGTTCTGCCGGTCTGCCAGCGGTACGGCATGGGCGTGCTCACCTGGAGCCCGCTCGCCTCCGGTTTTCTCTCCGGCCGGTACCGTGCCGGCGCCCCGGTCGACCTGACCAGCGGACGGCCCGCCCTGACCCCGGCCCGCTTCGATCCGGCGGTGTTGGGCAACGATGCGAAGTACCGGGCGGTCGAGGAGCTCGTCGACCTGGCCGACAAGCTCGGCTGCACGCTGCCGGAGCTGGCGGTGGCGTTCCCCGCCGCACACCCGGCGGTCACCTCCGTCATCATCGGCCCGCGCACGATGGCGCAGCTCGACGGGTTGCTGGCCGGGGCCGCGCTCACCCTCGACGACGAAGCGCTCGACCGGATCGACGAGATCGTGCCGCCCGGCACCGACCTGTACGCCCCCGACGGGGTGTGGCGCCCGCCGGCGCTGACCGACCCCACCCGGCGCCGCCGCCCCACCGGCGACCGCGCCGCCGCCTGACCGGCCGTCCGCGCGCCCACGAATCGCGCTCGATCCTGGATGTAGTGGCCTCCCGCAGCCCTGGAGGCCACTACTTCTGGGTGCGAGCGCGATCCTCACCCCGGAGACCACTACCGCTGGGTTCGAGCGCGATCACCGGCAGGGGCGGGGCTGAGCGGGGGCGGGTGTCACGCCCGGGTGGCGAAGAAATCGGCCAGCACCCGGGTGTGCGTGGAGAAGGCCAGCTCGGTCGGCTCGGTGAGCACCAGCCACTCGGTCGCCTCCTCGGTCGGCGCCGAAGGCGGCAGCTCCTCGGCAGGCACCTCGGGCAGCACGCCGAAGACCATCATGGTGCCGCCGGCCGGTGCCCCGTGCACGGCGAACAGGGTGGCGTCCGCCGCCGACGCCAGCAGGCCGGTCTCCTCGCGCAGTTCCCGGACGAGCGCCGCGTTCCACTCCTCGCCGTACTCGATGAAGCCACCGGGGAGGGCGAGCAGGCCACGGGCCGGTTCGATGTCGCGGCGGACGACCACCACGCCGAGCCCGGCCGGGGAGCGCACCGGCAGCACCGCCACCGCGACCGGCAGCGGGTTGCGCCACACCGTCTGCCCGCAGGTCGGGCAGACGCGCGGCCAGCCGGCCGCCGCCGGGTAGGCGGCCCCGCAGAACGAGCAGTGGGAGTACGGCGCACCGGTCATGTCGCAGCACGTTACCGGGACGCCACCGTCACCGGCCCTCCCGCAGGGAGGCGCGCGCCTCCATGAGGGCGAACCCGAGCAGGTTGTCACCCTGCCAGCCGCGCGGGTCACCGGCGCGGGGGTCGTCGGCGGCGAGGCCGATGCCCCAGATCCGGTCCAGCGGGCTGGCCTCCACGAGCACCCGGTCGCCGGTGGCCAGCAGGAACGCCCGCAGGTCGGGGTGCTGGCCGAACTTGGCCGTGCTGCCGGCCACCACGATCTCGTAGCGTCGCGCCTCCCACCGCTCCTGGTCGAAGTCGCGGACCCGGCGACCGAGGGCCTTGGCGCGGTGCGGGTGCGCGGCGGCGAGGATCTGCTCGGCCACCTCCTCGTCGCCGAAGAGCATCGCCTTGTGCCACATCATCCAGTGCTCGGCGGTGGCGAAGACGCGCTCACCGTCGCGGAACGGGGCGGGCCACCACTGGCTCAGGCATCCCCGTCCCACGCTGCCGTCGCGTTGTGGTCGGTGGCCCCAGAAGAACAGGTATTCCGGCCGGAGGCCGGCCCGGGTGGCGGCGGTCAGCTCGGCGACGGATCGTGGCGACACGGGGAGAGTCTGCCCGACCCCACCGACATTCCGCCGCTCTCTTCTCCGGCGCCCCGGTGAGCGCCGTCCCCTCGACCCGGCCACCGGAGCGGGGCCGGGCCGAGGGTCGTGCTCAGGCGGGCGCGCCGGTGTAGAAGGCGGTGACCCGCTCTTCGGCGGCGCGGGCGGCGTCCGGGTCGGTGCCGGCGGCGATGCTCGCCTCGGTCCAGCGCTGGCTGGCCCCGGTCACGAACTCGCGGCCCTCCGCCGACACCGTCCAGGCCTCGGCGTCCTCCGGCCGGACCCCGCCACCGCCGAGGTACGAGGCCAGCCCGAGCAGGCCCAGGTCCCAGCCGATGCCGACCGCGCCGGGGCCGTACATCGCCCACGTGTCGTCGTCGACGTGGGCGATGTGGTCGAGTTCGAAGCGGGTGCGGTCATCGTCGACGGCGCTCAACCGGACCTCGATCCAGCTGGTCGTGTCGCCGAACTCCCAGGTGGCGGCGAAGCTGTTCGGCGGGTCGCAGCGTTCGACGGTGCCGCCGGCGTTGCCCTCCAACTGGTAGCGGCCGCCCAGCCGCAGGTCCCCGGTGACCGGCAGGAACCAGCGGGGGATGCGTTCGGGGTTGGTGCAGGCGTCCCAGACGTCCTCGACGGACGCGTCGTACGTCTGGCTGATCGTGCTCACCCGGGCCTCGCCGGCCTCCAGGGTGCGGCTGCCGACCTGGCGTCGCACGGCGTTGATCTGCCCGGATACGTCGATCATGGTTCTCTCCTGTCCTCGGGTGGGTCGGCGGGCTGCCCGCGCAGCCGCCGTTCGCGCCGGCCACGGGCCAGTTCGGTGGCGAGCGCCTGCAGGGGTGGTGTCCAGAACCGCCGGAAGTGCTCCAGCCACTGGTCGACGTCGCGCAGCGGTCGGGGGTCGACCGCGTAGAGCCGGCGGGTGCCCTCCGGTCGGACCGTGGTGAAGCCGTTGTCCCGCAGCACCTTGAGGTGCTGGGAGACGGCGGGCTGGGAGATCCCGAACTCGCGGTGGATGACCGCGCCGAGCGCGCCGGCGGTCGTCTCGCCGTCGGCGAGCAGCTCGAGGATCCGGCGGCGCACCGGGTCGCCCAGCACATCGAAGGCGTGCACCCGTCGTTTATATCAGGAGCGACTTAATTAAGCCAGCGGTGATGCACCGATCAGCTTGTCGAGTCGGATGGGCAGGTCACGCACCCGGACGCCGGTGGCGTGACGGACGGCGTTGGCGATCGCGGCCGCGGTGCCGACGATGCCGATCTCGCCGATGCCCTTCACCCCGCACGGATTCAGGTCCGGGTCCTCCTCCGGCAACCAGTACGCCTCGATCCGCTCGACGTCCGCACAGGCGGTGATGTGGTAGGTGGCGAGGTCGTGGTTGACCCAGTCGCCGTACCGCTCGTCGAGCACGCCCTCCTCGTGCAGAGCCATCGACAGGCCCATCGTCATCCCGCCGATGAGCTGGCTGCGCGCGGTGGTCGGGTTCACGATCCGCCCGACCGCGAAGACGCCGAGCAGTCGGCTCACCCGCACCTCGCCGGTGTCCGCGTCGACGCGTACCTCGGCGAACTGGGCGCCGTAGCCGTACCGCGCCAGGGGCCGCTGGGCCCGGACCTCGTCGCGGGTGTCCGCCTCGACGGTCAGCCCGTCGGCCGGCAGCTCGCCGGTGTGGTGCGCGATCCGGTCGCGCAGCCCCTGGCAGGCCCGCACCACCGCCCAGCTCCACGACGAGGTGCCCATCGAGCCGCCGGCGACGCCGGCCGGTGGCAGGTCGGTGTCGCCCACCCGGATGCGTACCCGCTCGGGCGGGACGCCCAGCGCGTCCGCGGCCACCTGCCACAGCGCGGTGCGGGCGCCGGTGCCGATGTCGGCGGCGTTGATCCGCACCAGGAAGTCGCCGCCGGGCAGCGCGGTGGCGGTGGCGGCGGCCGCCCGCGCCCGGGCCGGATAGCTGGACCCGGCGACGCCGGTGCCGATCATCCAATGGCCCTCGCGTCGGGAGCAGGGGCGGGGGTTCCGTTCGGCCCAGCCGAAGCGACGGGCGCCCTCGGTGAGGCAGCCGACCAGGTTGCGGCTGCTGAACGGCTGCCCCTGGTCCGGGTCGACCGTGGGTTCGTTGCGGATCCGCAGCTCGACCGGGTCGATGCCGCAGGCGGCGGCCAGCTCGTCCATCGCCGACTCCAGGGCGTACGCGCCGGGGCACTCCCCGGGCGCGCGCATCCAGAACGGGGTCGGCACGTCGAGCCGGGCGAGCCGGTGGGTGGTGCGGCGGTGCGGCCCGGCGTACATGCTGCGGGTGTAGACGGCGGTCTGCTCGGCGAACTCGGTGATCTGCGAGGTCTGGCTGATCGCGTCGTGGCAGACGGCGGCGATGCGGCCGTCCGCGTCCGCGCCGAGGCGGACCCGCTGGATCGTCGGCGTGCGGTAGCCGATCGGCCCGAAGAGCTGCTGGCGGGTCAGGGCGAGCCGCACCGGCCGCTCGACGTGTCGGGCGGCCAGCGCGGCGAGCACCACGGCCGCCTTCGCGTACCCCTTGCTGCCGAAGCCGCCGCCGACGTGTTCGTTGACGACGCGGATCGACTCGCGCGGAATCCGGAACAGCTCGGAGAGGGTGGCCTGCACCGGCGTCGATCCCTGGTTGGAGTCGTGCACGAGCAGGCGCCCGTCGTGCCACTGCGCCGTCGTGGCGTGCGGCTCCATCGGGTTGTTGTGGTAGGCCGGGGTCCGATAGGTGGAGTCCACCCGCACCTCGGCGGCGGCGAAGGCGGCGTCGAAGTCGCCCTCGGCCGTGTCCGTCGGATAGCCGGGGTTCACCCGTTCCGGCTGGTAGAGGCCGGGATGGTCGGCGGTGAGCACCGTGCTGTGCGGCTCGGTGTCGTAGTCGATCCGGACCAGGCGGGCGCCCTCCCGGGCCGCCTCGATGCTCTCCGCCACCACGACCGCGATGAACTGGCCGCGGTAGTGCACGAGCGGCTCCTGCAACAGGTACAGCTCGGAGTCCACGTCGGGGGCGAGCCGCGGGGCGTTGCCGTGGTGCAGCACCGCGAGGACGCCCGGCGTCGCGAGGGCCGGGTCCGGGTCGACGCGGGTGATCCGCCCGCGCACCGCGGCGGCCGGCACCACCCAGCCGTACGTCACGTCGTCGAGCGGGTACTCGACGGCGTACCGCGCGACGCCGGTCACCTTCTCGGGGCCCTCCAGCCGCGGGTGCGCCTGGCCGACCGCGCCGGCGCTCACGCCGCCACCTCGGCCAGCTCGGTCAGGACCCGCACGGTGATGGCGCGCACCAGCGGCACCTTGAACGCGTTGTGCCGCAGCGGGCGGGCCGACGCCAGCTCGGCGTCCGCCGCCACTGCGGCCAGCTCCGGGGTGAAGGGGCGGCCGCGTAGCTCCGCCTCGGCCCGCAGGGCCCGCCACGGCCGGTGCGCGACCGCGCCGTAGGCCAGGCGGACGTCGCGCACCACGCCGGCGTCCAGGTCGAGCACCGCGGCCACCGAGCCGGCCGCGAAGGCGAACGAGGCCCGGTCCCGCACCTTCAGGTACGACGACCGGCGGGCCGCCGGCAGCGGCGGAACGCGTACGCCCGTGATCAGCGCCCCGGCGGGCAGGACGGTGTCCCGCTCCGGGTGGTCCCCCGGTGACCGGTGCAGCTCGACCATCGGCACCTCGCGCGGGCCGTCGACCCCGGTCACCTCGACGACCGCGTCGAGCGCGACCAGCGCGACCGCCAGGTCGGACGGGTGGGTGGCCACGCACTGCTCCGACCAGTCCAGGATGGCCAGGTCCCGGTTCTGGCCGTGCCGTGCCGCGCAGCCGGTGCCGGGCTCCCGCTTGTTGCACGCCTTGCCGGTGTCCTGGAAGTAGACGCACCGGGTGCGCTGCAACAGGTTGCCGCCGGTGGTGGCCATGTTGCGCAGCTGACCGGAGGCCGCGGCGAGCAGCGCGCGGGCGAGCACCGGATAGTCACGTCGGACGACCGGGTGCGCGGCCAGGTCGCTGTTGCGTACGGTCGCGCCGACCCGCAGCCCGCCGTCGGGCAGGGCCTCGATGCCGCCCAACGGCAGCCGGTTCACGTCGACCAGCACGTCGGGGCGCGCGACGCCGAGCTTCATGAGGTCGACGAGGTTGGTGCCGCCGGCCAGGTACGCCGCCTCGGTGCCCGCGCCGAGCAGCGTGACGGCCTCCGCCACGTCGGCGGGCCGGTGGTAGCGGAACGCTCTCACCGGGCCTGCACCGCCTCACGGACGGCGGCGACGATGTGCGGGTACGCCGCGCACCGGCACAGGTTGCCGCTCATCCGTTCGCGGATCTCCGCGTCGGACGGCTCGACCGTCCCGGTCAGGTCGCCGGTGACCGCGCTCGGCCAGTTCTCGGCGAGCTCGTCGAGCACGCCCCGCGCGGAGCAGATCTGCCCGGGAGTGCAGTAGCCGCACTGGAACGCGTCGTGCGCGATGAACGCCTCCTGCAACGGCGTGAGCCCGTCGGGACCGGCCAGTCCCTCCACGGTGGTCACCACGCAGCCGTCGAGGGTGACCGCGAGGAGCAGACAGCTCTTGACCCGCCGGCCGTCGAGCAGCACCGTGCACGAGCCGCACTGCCCGTGGTCGCAGCCCTTCTTCGCGCCCACCAGACCCAGGTGTTCGCGCAGTGCGTCGAGCAGGGTGGTGCGGTTGTCCAGGGTCAGGTCCCGCGGGGTGCCGTTGACGGTGACGGCCACGCGGGACGACCACTCGTCGTCCGCCGTCGCGGCGTTCCCCGTCCCCTGCTGCACGGCTTCATAGTAGCTTTATCGGGACTAACGCGAAGAAAACCGGCAATCCGCTCCCGGGAGGGGGGAGGCCACGTGCGGGACGGGAGCGTGGCCGGGCTGCTGCTCGCGGCCGGGGCCGGTAGCCGGTTCGGTCGCCCGAAGGCGCTCGTGGAGTTCGCCGGCGAACCGCTGGTGCGGCGCGGGGCCCGGCTGCTGGTCGCGGGCGGCTGCGCGCCGGTCCACGTGGTGGTGGGCGCCGGCGCCGACGACCTGCCCGCGGTGCCGGGGGCGACCGTGGTCCGCAACGCCGACTGGCGGCGGGGGATGGGCCGGTCGCTGCGTCACGGGCTGGCCTCGATGCCCGAGCACGTGGCCGCGGTGGTGGTGGCGCTGGTCGACCAGCCGCTGCTCACCACCGCCGCGGTGGCCCGCCTCCGGGCCGCCCACGCCGCCGGTGCGGCCCTCGCCACGGCCACGTACGACGGGCGCCCCGGCCACCCGGTGCTCCTCGGTCGTGGCAGCTGGCCCCTGCTCGACCGGTACGCCACCGGTGACCGGGGCGCCCGCGACCTGCTGCGGGCCCGGCCGGATCTGGTCGTCCGCGTCCCCTGCGACGACGCCGGCGACCCGTGGGACGTCGACACCCCGTCCGACCTGGCCCGCGCGCGCACCCTCCTCGCCGATCACGCGGTGCTGGTGCCGGGGGAGAGCCCCGGACGCGGCTGATCCGGGAACCGGCACCGCGTGATCACCGATGCGCGGAGGTCAGCGGCGCCACTTCTGGTTCGCGGCGCCGGTGCAGTCCCAGATCTGCAGACGGGTGCCGTCGGCCGAGCTGGGTCCGGTCGCGTCGAGGCACTTGTTGGCCTGCGGGTTGACGATGTCGCCCGCCGCGCTGAACACCCAGCGTTGGGCGCCGCTGCCGTTGCAGTCCCAGAGCTGGACCTTCGTGCCGTTGGCGGTCCCCCCGCTGGTCACGTCGAGGCACTTGCCCAGCGCCCGCACCGAACCGTCACCCATCCAGCTCCAGCGCTGCGCGGCGGTGCCGTTGCAGGTCCAGAGCTGCACGGCGGTGCCGTTGGCGGTGCCCGCGCCGGCCACGTCCACGCACTTGTTGCCGTAGCCGACGACGGGCGCGCCGGTGCCGCCGCCTCCGCCGGTGTCCCAGGCCTGCACCCGTACGTAGTCGACGGTCATGGTCTGCGGGAAGACGGTGCTGGCGTTGGGGGAGCCGGGCCAGTTGCCGCCGACCGCCACGTTCATGATCATGAAGAACGGATGGTCGAAGACCCAGCGGTTGCCGCGCAGGTCGGCCGCGGTCTTACGGGAGTACTGCACCCCGTCGAGGTACCAGGTGATCGAGTCCGGCGCCCAGTCGATCGTGTAGGTGTGGAAGGCGTCGGCGAGCGCCTGGCCGCCGGGCAGCGAGGTCTGGGCGCCGACCGCGTTGCCGCCGGAGTAGCCGGGCCCGTGCAGCGTGCCGTGCACGGTGGACGGCTCATAGCCGACGTTCTCCATGATGTCGATCTCGCCCCGGTCGGGCCAGTTGTTGCTGCTGGTGCCGAGCATCCAGAAGGCCGGCCAGAGCCCCTGCCCGCGAGGGATCTTGATGCGCGCCTCGAACCGCCCGTACGCCTGCGCGAACGTGCCGGCGGTCAGCAGACGGGCCGAGGTGTACTGGCAGCTGCCGTACCAGCAGGAGAAGTTGCCCGGGTTCTCCCGGCGGGCGGTGATGACCAGGTTGCCGTTGCCGTCCAGCGCCGCGTTGCGCGTGCTGTTGGTGTAGTACTGCAGCTCGTTGTTGCCCCAGCCGCCGCCCCCGAGGTCGTACCGCCACTTGGTGGGGTCCGGGGCGGAGCCGGCGGCGCCGTTGAAGTCGTCGGACCAGGTCACCGCACCGGGCGCCGCCGCGGCGGGTGCCGCGGTGGTCGCGGTGAGCGCGACGCTGAGCCCCACGGCGGCGAGGGCGAGCGCGGCGATCGCACGAATGCTGCGCACGGGGAACCTCCCTGTGGTCTCGGATGCCCGGCCCCGCCTTCCGCCCCGGCGGCGCCGGACCGGATAACTGCAAGGAAACCGGTGAAATTGATAGTTAACAATCTATTCACCGGTTCTCGGCAGTGTCAAGAAAGCGCTCTCCGGCGCCGCCGGCCCTCGCTGGTCAGCGCGTGATAGGTGATCATCACGATGATGCCGACCAACCCGACCACCGGGTGGACGAACCAGCCGAGCAGGCCGCTCAGCCCGTACAGGAGCAGACCGGTGACCGGGCGGACCCGCTGGGCCCGGACGTGGGCGGCGTCGACCTCGGGGGCCCGCAGCGCCGGGTGGCGGTGCAGGTAGCCGAAGAACGCCAGCCAGGGCGCGGACATCAGGGCCGCCGCCAGGGCATACAGCGCGACCGCGACCCGCTGGTCGGCGGTGTCGCCCTCGCTGAACGCTGACGCCAGCACGGCCGTCGGGAACGGGATGATCACGGCGCCGAAGAGGATGGCGAGGTTGATCCAGCTCAGTGCGAGCGTCGTGCCGCGGACCAGGCGCAGCAGCGCGTGGTGGTTGAGCCAGATCACGCCGATGTAGGCGAAGGAGACCACGAAGGCCAGGTAGGACGGACCCTCGTGGCGCAGCCCGGCCAGTAGGCCGCCCTCGTGGTATTCCGGAACCCGTAGCTCCAGGACCAGCAGGGTGATGACGATGGCGAAGACACCGTCGCTGAACGCCTTCGTCCGGTCCGTCTCCGCCATCCGGGCCGCATCCGGACGGTCTCCCGCTTCGGTCACTGCCGCAGGCTATCCGTCCGGGGCGTGGCCGGGCGCCCGTTCCGGCGACCGTGCCGAGGTGACGGGGGTGGGCCCTGGGTGCCGCCCGGTGCGGCACCCAGGGATCCCGGGCCCCGTCGGCCCGCTCTCAGGCGACCGGCGCGGCGGCGCCGGCCGCACCGGCCAGCCGCTGGTGGGCGCGGATCAGCTCGGCGTAACGGTGGCCACTCGCCTTGACCGTCCGCCGCTGGGTGGCGTAGTCGACGTGCACCAGACCGAAGCGCTTGTCGTAGCCGTACGCCCACTCGAAGTTGTCCAGCAGGGACCAGACGAAGTAGCCGGCGAGCGGCACGCCCCGGCCCACCGCGGCGGCGCACGCCGCGAGGTGCTGCTCCAGGTGGTCGGTGCGCTCCTTGTCCTCGACCGTGCCCTCCGGCGTCACCTCGTCGGTCCACGCCGAACCGCTCTCGGTCACGATGATCTTCTCCGGCCGGTACTCCTCGCTCACCGCGACCAGTAGCTGCTCCAGCCCGGCCGGGTACATCTCCCAGCCCATCGCCGTCTCCCGCGAGCCGGGCACCGGCACCTGCCGGGCGTACGGGGCCGGGCCGGTGGGGTCGTCGACGACCAGCTGACGGAAGTAGTAGTTCACGCCGAGGAAGTCGGTCGGCGTCGCGATCACGGCCAGGTCGTCACCCTGGACGGGCGGCTCGACGCCGTAGGTGGCGATCATGTCGGCGGGGTACCCGCGCCCGTGCACCGGATCCAACCACCAGCGGTTGACGTGGCCGTCCATCCGCCGGGCCGCCGCGACGTCCTCCGGCCGATCCGTCGTCGGCTCGATCGGGCTGAGGTTGAGCACCAGCCCGACCGACGCGGGCCGGGCCGCGTTGGCCCGTACGGCCTGGGTCGCCAGCCCGTGCCCCAGCAGGGTGTGGTGCGCGGTGCGGACCGCCCGGGTCAGGTCCCGCTCGCCCGGGGCCATCCGGCCCTCCAGGTGCCCGATCCAGGACACGCAGAGCGGCTCGTTGACCGTGTTCCAGTCGCTGACCCGGTCGCCGAGCCGGGCCGCGACGACCGCCGCGTAGTCGGCGAACGCCTCGGCCGTGGACCGCTCCGGCCAGCCACCACGGTCCTGCAGAGCCTGGGGCAGGTCCCAGTGGTACAGCGTCACGAACGGGCGGATCCCGTCGGCGAGCAACTGGTCGACGAGCCGGTCGTAGAAGTCGAGGCCGGCCGGGTTCACCCGGCCCACCCCGTCGGGCAGCACCCGTGGCCAGGCCACCGAGAAGCGGTACGCGTCGACGCCCAGCCGGCGCAGCAGCGCCAGGTCCTCCGGCCACCGGTGGTAGTGGTCGCACGCGATCGCGCCGGTGTCGCCGTTGTCGACGTTGCCGGGGATCGCGCTCCAGGTGTCCCAGATGGACGGGGTTCGCCCGTCGACGGCGACGGCGCCCTCGATCTGGTACGCCGCGGTGGCGACACCCCAGAGGAAGTCGGGCGGCAGGTTGGACAGGTCCGGCACGGGTTGGTCCCTCTCTGCGGTGGAATGACTCACTTGACCGCGCCGGCGGTCAGGCCGGCGACGAAGTAGCGCTGCAGCGCGAGGAAGCCGGCGACGACGGGCACGCTGACCACCAGCGAGGCGGCCATCACCTGGTTCCAGTAGACGTTGAACTGGGTGGAGTAGCCCTGCAGGCCCACGGCCAGGGTGCGGCTGCCCTCGTCGGTCATCACCGAGGCGAAGAGCACCTCGCCCCAGGCGGTCATGAACGCGTACACGGTGACCGCGACGACCCCCGGCACGGCCGCGGGCAGGATCACCCGGAACAGCGTCCGCAGCGGTCCGGCGCCGTCGACCTGGGCCGCCTCGTCCAGCCCTCGGGGGATCGAGTCGAAGTAGCCGACCAGCATCCAGATCGAGAACGGCAGCGAGAAGGTCAGATACGTGATGACCAGGCCGGTGCGGCTGGCGTACAGCTGGATGCCGGTGGCGTTGCCGAGGTTGACGTAGATGAGGAACAGCGGCAGCAGGAAGAGGATGCCGGGGAACATCTGGGTGGAGAGCACGGTCACCGAGAAGAGCCCTCGGCCGCGGAACCGGTACCGGCTGACGGCGAACGCCGCGAAGATCGCGACGGCGACCGAGCAGACCGCGGCGACGCTCGACACGATCAGGCTGTTCACCAGGTACCGGGCCAGCGGCACCGTGCTCCACATGTCGATGAACGGCTGGAGGGTCGGGCGGCTCGGCCACCAGGTGAAGCCGTTCTGCACGTCCTGCAGCGGCTTGGCCGCCGACGTGATCATCACGTAGAGCGGAATGACGACGAAGAGCGAGAGCAGGGTCAGCACGATGCGGCGGCCCCAGCGCTCACCGGCGGTCTCACGCATGGTCCCTCCGGCGGTTGGTGATCAGCAGGTAGCCGGCCGAGACGACCAGCAGGAACAGCAGCAGCGCCACCGACATCGCCGAGCCCGAACCGAAGTCCCAGGTCTTGAAGGAGCTGCGGTAGATGTGGATGGAGATGAGGTCGGCCTGCTCCGGCGCGGAGCCGCCGAAGAGCACGAACGGCGTGTTGAAGTCGTTGAAGGTCCACAGGAAGAGCACCAGCACCAGGACCAGGTTGACCGGGCGCAGCATCGGCAGCGTCACCGAGCGCAGCCGCCGCCAGAACCCGGCGCCGTCGATCGCCGCCGCCTCGTACAGCTCACCGGGGACGTTCTGCAGGCCGGCCATCAGGCAGAGGAACGCGAACGGCCAGTTGCGCCAGACCGACACCACGAGCAGCGACCAGAAGCTGTTGTCGCCGATCAACCAGAACGGCTTCTCCGACAGCAGCCCGAGCTGGTCGACCAGGACGTGGTTGACCAGGCCGGTGTCGCGCTGGAGCAGGAAGCTCCAGGTGATCACGGCGGTGTAGACCGGCAGCGCGTACGGGGTGAGGAACAGCGCCCGCAGGATCGCCCGCCCCCGGAAGGGGCGTTGCAGCACGACCGCGCCGGCCATGCCGAGCAGCCACGCGAAGCCCACCGAGAGCAGGGTGTAGACCAGCGTGACCCAGAACGAGTGCAGCAGCTCGCGGCCGGCGGCGCTGTTGAAGTCCAGCGTCGCCCGATAGTTCTCGAGCCCGACGAAGGGCGCGGTGGACCAGTTGCGGATGTGGAACTGGGTCAGCTCCAGCAGGCTCATCCAGACCCCGACGACCATCGGGATCACGTGGATGGCGAGTTCCAGCACGACGGCCGGGGCGAGCAGCAGGTACGGCAGGAGGTTGCGGCGCGGGCGACGGGGCCGCCGGGAGCGGTCGGACGCCGGCGTTCCGGCCCCCGGTTCGCGCCGGCGGGCCGCGCCCGGCGCGGTGGTGCTGGTTGCCATCAGGGTCCTCTCGAAGGCGGTGGCCGCGGCCGGGTCGGTCGAGCACCCGGCCACGGCCACCGGTGACGCCAGGTCAGCGCATCTTCTGCTGCGCGTCGGTCAGCTTCTTCTTCACGGACTCCTCGGTGACCGGCTTGCCGCTGGCCGCGTCGGCGAACAGCTCCTTCATGGCGGTGCCGACCAGGGTCTCGAAGGTGCTCTCGTCCGGCACCTGCGGCAGCGGGGCCGCGGTGGTGCTCAGGGTCTCCTGGATCACCTTCTGCTCCGGGGCGCTGAACGCCGGGTCGGAGCCGGCCGTCTTCACCGCCGGCAGCGAGCCGTACGTCTTGTTGAGCAGGGTCTGCTCCTCGTCGCTGGTCATGAACTTCACGAAGCTCAGCGCCGCGTCACGGTTCTTGGTGTGCTTGAAGATCGCCATGTTGATGCCGGCGACCATGCTGTTGACCTTCTTGCCGCCGGCGGGCGGGCTGGCCAGGAACGGCACCGGCGCGATCCCGTACGCGTCGGCGGCCATGTTCTGCGACTTCAGGTTGGAGCCGGCGGCCTGCCACAGCAGCATCGCGGCCTTGCCGTTGGCGAAGTCGGAGACCGACTGGTTCTGCGCGTACTCGGCGTTGGCCGGGTTGGTGATCTTGTCGGCGGCCATGAAGTCGATGTACCGCTTGATCGCCGAGACGTTCTGCGGGGTGTCGAAGGTCGGCTTGCCGGACGAGTCGAACCACTCACCGCCGTACTGCTGGCTGAACGTGAAGGCGTGGTGCGCGTTCTCCGACGGGTTGGCCCCCTCGATCGCCAGGCCCCACTTGCCGCCACCGGTGAGCTTCTTGCCGTACTCGACGAGCTGCTCCCACGTGGTCGGCGGCGCGGTGATGCCGGCGTCGGCGAACGCCTTCTTGTTGTAGTACAGGCTGTAGGCCATGCTGTAGAGCGGCACGGCGGCCGGCGGCTTGCCCGGGGCGCCGGCGGCGGCAAGCGCGGCGGGCACGATCCGGTCCTTGCCGCCCACGGCCTGCAGCGTGGCGTCGTCGAACTCGACCAGCGCCCCGGTGGCCTGCAGCGACGCGGACCAGGTGTTGCCGATGTTCACCACGTCCGGCCCCTGGCCGGAGGTGGCGGCGGCGAGCAGCCGGTTGAGCAGGTCCGACCAGGGGACCACCTCGACGTTGACCTTGATGCCGGTCTGCTTCTCGAACTTGTCCAGCTCCGGCTGGAGGATGGTCTTGTCGGCCTCCAGGCTGGCGCCCTGGTTGCTGGCCCAGTACGTGAGGGTCTTGCCGGATCCGCCGGAGTCGTCGCCGGAGCCGCCGCAGGCGGTCAGCGAGGCGGCCGCCAGGACGGCGGCGGCGAATATCCCGAGGTGTCGTCTCGTCGACACGATGAGCCCTTCCGGTGCAGTGGTGGGGGACCGCCGGTACGCCGTCGGAGGGATGGGGGCGACGGGTGGCCGGCCGGGGCGGACGGGTCCCCGGGAGACGTCGGCGGAGGCGCCGTCGACGTTTCCCGGGAGTTACATCACGGCTTAATTAATGTCGCTATTAAAGTGGTTGGCCGGTGGGTCGTCAAGCACGGGACCGTTACAGTGCCCCGGACGACCGACGGGATCGAGGTGACGAGTGGAGCTGGCGCGAGCCACCAACCGGAGCGTCCGGCTGCGCAACCGGTCCGCCCTGCTGACCAGACTCTTCCTCGACGGTCCGTTGACCCGGCAGGACCTGGTCCGCAGCACCGGCCTGAGCCAGCCGGCGGTCAGCAACGTGGTCGGGGACCTGATCGAGGAGGGCCTCGTCGCCGAGGCCGGTGCCGCCGAGTCCGACGGCGGCCGGCCGAGCATGATGCTGCGGGTGGCGCCGCGGTTCGCGTTCGTCATCGGCGTGGACGTGGGCGAGACCCGTGTCCGCGTCGAGCTGTTCGACTTCGCGATGACCCTGCTGGCCAGCGTGGAGTACCCGCTCGACCCGGCCCGCACCGAGCCGGCCGTGGTCGCCGGCCACGTGCTGGCCGGCATCGACGCGGTGACCGGCCGGGCCCGGGTCGCCCCCGGCGACGTGCTGGGGGTCGGCATCGGCGTCTCCGGCATCGTCGAGCAGGGCGCGCACGCGGTGGTGGACGCCCAGGCGCTCGGTTGGGACCGGGTGCCGCTGGAACGCCTCATCAACGCGGGCACCGACCTGCCGCTGCACATCGACAACGGCGCCAAGACCCTCGGGCAGGCCGAGATGTGGTTCGGTGCCGGCCGGGGCGCCCGGCACGCCGTCTTCGCGCTGGTCGGCTCCGGCGTCGGCGCGGCCGTCGTGGCGGGCGGCGTCACCTACCGGGGGGCGTCCAGCAGCGCGGGGGAGTGGGGGCACACCACCCTGGTGTACGGCGGACGGTCCTGCCGCTGCGGGGCCCGCGGCTGCCTGGAGGCGTACGTCGGCGCCGAGGCGATCATCGACCGGTACCGGGAGGCGCGCCGGGGGCGCGCGGTGCCCGGCGACGACGAGGAGTCGCAGCTCACCGCC
Source organism: Micromonospora sp. NPDC049366 (assembly GCF_044466625.1). NCBI lineage: Bacteria > Bacillati > Actinomycetota > Actinomycetes > Micromonosporales > Micromonosporaceae > Micromonospora > Micromonospora sp. NPDC049366. Next base: position 14,837 of record NZ_JBITMV010000019.1, on the reverse strand, counting down.
CTCGTCGACGCCGCGGCGAACTCCGCGACCGCGCGCCGCGTGCTCGACGAGACGGCCGGCTACCTCGGCGCCGGGGTCGCGAACCTGATCAACCTGTTCAACCCGGAGCGGGTGGTGCTGGGCGGCTGGGCCGCGATGGCGCTCGCCGACCTGCTGCCGGCGGTCCGCGAGGCCGCCGGACGGCAGGCGCTGCGCCAGCCGTACGAGCAGGTCTCCATCGAGCTGTGCCGGCTGGGCGTCGACGCGGTGGCGCTCGGCGCGGCGACCCTGCCGATCGCCCGCTTCCTGGCCGACGGCGGCGTCCGCCGCTGACCCGCCGCCTGCCGCCTCGCTGGACTCGCCGGCCGGGGTGTGGGGTGAATCGGCCTTACTGGACTTTCAGGATAAATAACAGTGTTATAGATCGATGTCTTGACGGGGTTGCAACGACGCCGTAACACTCCTACGAGAGCGCTCTCCACTCAGCGCGACGCCGTCCCCGGTGGCTCCAACGACGGCGTACGCGGTCGCACTCGCCCTTCCCCCACCCGTCGCGCCCGGCGTCCGCAGCCCTCTACCGACAGGCACCGTCATGACATCTCACGTTTTATCCGTACGCCGGGCTCCACAGTGGCGTCGCCGCCTGCTCGTGGGACTCGCCGTGGCCCTGGTCGCGGCGCTCACCCCGGCCGGCGCGCTGCCGTCGGCGCACGCCGCCCCCGTCCTGCTCTCCCAGGGCCGCCCGGCCACGGCCTCGTCCACCGAGAACGCCGGCACCCCGGCGAGCGCGGCGGTCGACGGCAACACCGGCACCCGCTGGTCCAGCGCGTTCGCCGACCCGCAGTGGCTGCAGGTCGACCTCGGCGCCCTGGCCACCCTCACTCAGGTGACCCTGGTCTGGGAGGGCGCGTACGCCCGCGCGTTCCAACTCCAGACCTCCGATGACGGGTCGACCTGGACCACGATCCACAGCACCACCACCGGCACGGGCGGCACGCAGACCATCGGTGTCACCGGCGCCGGCCGGTACGTGCGGATGTACGGCACCGCGCGCGGCACCGGCTACGGCTACTCGCTCTGGGAGTTCCAGGTCTACGGCGAGACCGGCGGCGGCACCCCGACCTGCGGCAGCGCCAACACCGCCCAGGGGAAGCCCGCCACCGCCTCGTCCACCGAGTCCGCCGCACTGTCGGCCTCGGCCGCGGTCGACGGCAGCACCGCCACGCGCTGGGCCAGCGCCGCGAGCGACCCGCAGTGGCTGCGCGTCGACCTCGGCAGCACCCAGTCCATCTGCCGGGTGGTGTTGAACTGGGAGGCCGCGTACGCCCGGGCCTTCCAGATCCAGACCTCCGCCGACGGCGCGACCTGGACCACGATCTACAGCACCACCACCGGCGCCGGCGGCACGCAGACCCTCGACGTGACCGGCAGCGGCCGCTACGTCCGCGTCCACGGCACCGCGCGGGGCACCGCGTACGGCTACTCGCTCTGGGAGTTCCAGGTGAACACCACCGGCGGAACCACCGACCCCGGTGTGCCACCGACCGACCCGCGTAACCCGAACTTCGGGCCGAACACCTTCGTCTTCGACCCGAGCACCCCGACCGCCACCATCCAGAGCCGGCTGAACACCCTCTTCACCCAGCAGGAGACCAACCAGTTCGGTCCGCAGCGGTACGCGGTTCTGTTCAAACCCGGCAGCTACACCGCCGACGTCAACCTCGGCTTCTTCACCCAGGTCGCCGGCCTGGGCATGAGCCCGGACGACGTGAACCTCAACGGGCACGTCCGGGTCGAGGCGTTCTGGATGGGCGGCAACGCCACGCAGAACTTCTGGCGCTCGGCGGAGAACCTGTCGGTGACCCTGCCTGCCGGGGTGACCGTGGAGCGGTGGGCGGTGTCGCAGGCCGCGCCGTACCGCCGGATGCACCTGCGCGGCGCGCAGAACCAGATCCAGCTCTGGAACGGCGGCGACGGGTGGTCCAGCGGCGGCCTGCTGGCCGACACCCGCATCGACGGCCTGGTCGTCTCCGGCTCGCAGCAGCAGTGGTACTCGCGCAACAGCGAGTTCGGCAACGGCTGGACCGGTTCGGTGTGGAACATGGTCTTCCAGGGCGTCGTCGGCGCGCCGGCGCCGCACTTCCCCAACCCGTCGCACACGGTCATCCCGCAGACCCCGGTCGTCCGCGAGAAGCCGTTCCTCTACATCGACGGCACCGGCGAGTACCGGGTCTTCGTCCCGGCGCTGCGCGCCAACACCACCGGCACCAGCTGGTACAACAAGACGCCGGCCGGATCGTCGATCTCGCTGTCCCAGTTCTTCGTCGTCCAGCCCGGCACCAGCGCGGCCACCATCAACGCGGCCCTCGCCCAGGGCAGGCACCTCCTGTTCACCCCGGGCGTGCACCACGTCACCGAGCCGATCCAGGTCAACCGCGCCGACACGGTGATCCTCGGCCTCGGCCTGGCCACCATCCAGGCCGACAACGGCGCCGTGGCCATGCGGGTGGCCGACGTGGACGGTGTGAAGGTGGCCGGCATCATGTTCGAGGCCGGCACGACCAACTCGCCGGTGCTCATGGAGGTCGGGCCGTCCGGGTCGTCGGCCAGCCACGCCGCGAACCCGATCTCGCTGCACGACGTGTTCTTCCGCATCGGCGGGCCGCACGTCGGCAGGGCCACCAACACGTTGACCGTCAACAGCGACAACGTCATCGGTGACCACATGTGGCTGTGGCGGGCCGACCACGCCGCGGCGGGAGTGCCCACCGGGTGGACGCTCAACACCGCCGACACCGGGCTGACCGTCAACGGTGACGACGTGACGATGTACGGCCTCTTCGTCGAGCACTACCAGAGGTACCAGACCGTCTGGAACGGCAACGGCGGGCGGACGTACTTCTACCAGAACGAGATGCCGTACGACCCGCCGAACCAGGCGGCCTGGATGAACGGCTCGACCCGGGGGTACGCCGCCTACAAGGTGGGTGACGGGGTGACCAGCCACCAGGCGTGGGGCACCGGCAGCTACTGCTATTTCAACGTCAACCCGGCGGTGGTGGCCGAGCGGGCCTTCGAGGTGCCGAACAACCCGAACGTGCGGTTCACCAACCTGGTGACCGTCTCGCTCGGCGGCGTCGGCACGATCAACCGGGTGATCAACAACTCGGGCGGCACCGCGAACGCCGCCACCCAGCAGGTGTACCTGACGAACTACCCGTAGGAGCCGGGTGCGACGGCGGGCCCGGCCGTGGTGGCCGGGCCCGCCGTCAGCTCCGCAGCGGGTGCCGCGCGTTGCCGATCGCGTCGCGCCGCCCCCACCGCCCCGGGATGTCCAGCAGCTCGATCCGGCCGAACCGGGACGGCAGCGCCGGCGACACCACCAGTTCGTCGCCGAGCGGCTCCAGGCCCATCATCACCCGCAGGAGCAGGAAAGGGGTGCCGGTGGCGATCGCCTGCGGGTTGTTGGCGGTCGGGTAGGCGACCGGATAGCCGGTGCGGTCGCGGTCGTAGCCGGCGAAGGACTCGGGGAGCGCGCCCCCGAAGTAGTTGGCGGCGTCGATGATGCCCTCGGCGATCATGCCGGCCTCCGCCAGGAACCCGTAGCGGCGCAGCCCCCAGGCGATGAGGGAGTTGTCGAACGGCCACACCGTGCCGACGTGGTAGCCGAGCGGGTTGTAGCGGCCCTCGCCCTTCGCGAGGGTGCGTACGCCCCAGCCGGAGAAGAGCTGCGGGCCGAGCAGGTGACCGGCGACCCGCTCGGCGCGGGACTCGTCGACGATGCCGCTCCACAGCAGGTGCCCGATGTTGGAGGAGAGCGCGTCGACCTGGCGGCCGTCGGGCTCCAGGGCCAGCGCGAAGTACTCGCCGTCGGTCACCCAGAAGTCCCGGTTGAACCGCTCCTTGAGGGCCGCGGCCTCGCGTTCGAGGCGGTCCGCGTACGCCGGGTCGTTCCAGAACAGCCGGGCCAGTCGGGCGCCGCGCACCTTCGCGTCGTACGCGTAGCCCTGCAACTCGCAGGTGGCGCGGGGCAGGCCGGGCAGCGTGCCGTCGCGGTAGGAGATGGCGTCCGCGGACTCCTTCCAGCACTGGTTGACCAGGCCGGTGCTCTCGTTGCGGCTGCGGTACCAGAGGTAGCCGTCGCCCATGATGTCGCCGTACTCGTCGATCCACGCCAACGCGGCCCGGGCCGTGTCCTCCAACTGCATCACCAGCCCGACGTCCCCGCTCCAGCGCTCGTACTCGTCGAGCAGGATCACGTAGAGCGGGGTGGCGTCCGCGCTGCCGTAGTAGGGCGACTCGGGCCGCTCCTCGAACGCGGACAGCTCGCCGTAGCGGAACTGGCGCACGATCTTGCCCGGCTCCTCGTCCCGGAAGTCGTCGAGCACGGAGCCCTGGTTGATCGCGAGCATGCGCAGCGTGGCGACCGCGAGTTCCGGGGCGACGGAGAGGGACTGCAGGCTGCACAGGATGCTGTCCCGCCCGGCGATGGTCGCCGCCCAGGGCAGGCCCGCCGCCGGCATCGCCACGTCCGGCACGGCCAGCGGCGTGAACCGCAGGCCGGCCAGGTTGAGCAGGCTGCGTCGGTACGTCCGGTTCAGCGCCTCCCAGTCAGAGCTGAGCTGCGGCGCCCGCGCGACCCACCGGTCAAGGTCGCTCTGGAGCTGCTCGGCGCTGCGGAAGCGGTGCGGCACCGTGTGGGCCCGGGCGTCCTCGCCGTCCGGGCGGAGCACCAGCCCGTCCACCCGCAGCAGCGTCGACCAGCGGCCGTGCGGTCCGACCCGTACGTCGTAGGTCAGCCCGTGCTCGTCGAACCGCACCGGTTCGCTGCTGGTGATCGTCGTCTCCCGGCGGAACTTCTCCCGTTCGTAGCCGAGCCGCAGCCGTCCCTGCTCGACGTGCCGGTAGACCCGCCCGGACCGGTCCATCGGCTGGGCGATGATGGCGTACACCGGGGCGAAGTCGCTGTCGACGGCGAGCCGGACGCTGAAGTCGACCGCCTCGCGGTCGTGGTTGAGGACGGTCACCCGCTCCTCGAAGCCGGAGCCGGCGATGCACCGTTCCCGGATGACCGACACCTTGGCGTCCACGTAGTGGGTGGGGGAGCCGGGCACGAGGAAGAACCGCAGCCGGAAGTAGTTGGGCTCGGTGACCGCCAGCGCGTGCAGCTGCTCACCGTTGACGGTGAGCTGCCAGTGGGACAGGCAGCGGGTGTCGAACTGGAAGAACCCGCCGACCCGGTCGGCCAGGATGTCGCCGCTGCCGTCGCTGAGGACGAAGTTGTTGCCGTCGAGGATCCAGACGGTGTCCGCCTTCATGCCGGGCCCCGCTGCGGGGCCAGGGACCGCGGGTGTCGCGCGCCCGGGGGTGGGGGGAAGAGCCGTTCCAGCAGGACGACGTAGCGGAACTGCCCCTCGCTGGTGATGTCGTTGCGCAGCCACGCGGACAGGGGCTTGGCCTCGCCCCGGGCCAGGCGCTCGAAGAACGCCCGGTCGGTGCCGATGATCGCGTCCGCCTCGGCCCGCTCCCGGGACACCCGGATGTCCCCGTTCTCGATCGTCACCAGCCAGTGGTCGGTCCCGCCCTCGTGCGCGAGGTCGAAGCGGATCGTGCCGCTGGTCCTCGGCAGCAGACGCTGGTGTCCGGTGCGGCCGAGGTCTTCGAAGAACGTGGTCGTCGCGTCGGACATGGCGTTACCTCCTGCGGATCACCGGACGTCGTGCGACTGCAACCACAGCTCCAGCAGGCCGAGCTGCCAGAGCTTGTTGCTGCCGGCGGCCGCCTCGGCCTGCTCCGGCTCGGCGAGCAGCCGTGCCACGTACTCGGGGCGGAACAGGGCGCGCTCGCGGGCTTCGGGCGCGCGCAGCGCGTCGGTGACCAGGTCGCGCACCGGACCGTCGACGTTGCGCAGGGCGGGCACCGGGAAGTAGCCCTTGGGTCGGTCGATCACCTCGGCCGGCAGCACCTCGCGGGCCACCTCCTTGAGCACGCCCTTGCCGCCCTGGGCCACCTTGTGCTCCGGCGGGCAGCGGGCGGCGAGAGCGACCAGGTCCTGGTCCAGGAAGGGGGTGCGGACCTCCAGCCCCCAGGCCATGCTCATGCTGTCCACCCGCTTGACGGGGTCGTCGGGGAGCATCAGGTGGGTGTCCAGCCGCAGCACCGCGTCGAGGGCGGTCTCGGCGCCGGCCTCGGCGAGGTGGGCCTCCAGCACGTCCCGGCTCGCGTCCTGCTCCAGCGCGTACGCGGCGTCGACGACCTGGTTCAACTCGGCGTGGTCGCGGTCGAAGAACGCCGTGCGGAACTCGGCGGCGGCGGCGTCGCGGGGCACCCGGGCCAGCGGCTGGTGGTAGCCGTAGCCGGCGAAGACCTCGTCGGCGCCCTGCCCGGACTGGGCCACCTTGACGTGCTGGGCCACCTGCTCGGACAGCAGGTGGAAGGCGACCACGTCGTGGCTGCCCATCGGCTCGGTCATGGACAGCACGGTGCGACGTACGGCGGGCACGAGATCGTCGTCGGCGAGCCGGATGCGCCGGTGGTCGGTGTCGTAGTGCCGGGCCACCAGGTCCGAGTAGTGGAACTCGTCGCCGGACTCCTCGCCCCGACTGTCGAAGCCGATGCTGAAGGTGCGCAGGTGCTCCTGCCCGGCCTCGGCGAGCAGCGCCACGATGAGGCTGGAGTCCAGCCCGCCGGAGAGCAGGACGCCGACCGGGACGTCGGCGACCAGCCGGCGGCGTACGGCGGTGCGCAGCGCGTCCCCGACGGCGGCCTGCCAGTCGCGGGCGTCCCGGGCGGCGTCGGCCGGGTCCCGCACGTAGTCCGGCCGCCAGTACACCTGGTCGCGGCTGCGCCCGTCGGCCTCGACGATCCGCACGGTGGCCGGGGGCAGCTTGCGCACGCCGCGCAGGATGGTCCGCGGCGCCGGCACGATCGAGTGCCAGGACAGGTAGTGGTGCAGGGCGACGGGGTCGATGCCGGTGTCCAGGTCACCGGCGCGCAGCAGGGCGGGGAGGCTGGAGGCGAACCGTAGGCGCCCGGGTGACTCGGCGAGGTAGAGCGGCTTGATGCCGAGTCGGTCGCGGGCCAGCACGAGCCGTCGCCGGGCCTGGTCGACCAGCCCGATCGCGAACATGCCGACCAGGTGGTCGACGAACCGCTCACCCCACTGGGCGTACGCGACCAGCACGACCTCGGTGTCGCTGGTCGAGTGGAAGGTGTGGCCGGCGGCCCGCAGCTCCTCGCGCAGCTCGGGATAGTTGTAGACGCAGCCGTTGAAGACCAGGGCGAGCCCCAGGTCGGTACGCACCATCGGCTGGGCGCCCGCGTCGGACAGGTCGATGATGGTCAGCCGGCGGTGTCCGAGCGTGATCCAGTCCTCGCTCCACAGCCCTTCGCCGTCGGGGCCCCGGGAGCGCAGCGCCTCGGTCATCCGGGTGACCGCGGCGGCGTCCGGCCGTGACCCGTCGAACCGGGCCTCGCCGGCTATCCCGCACATCAGCGGCGCCCGGACGGCTCAGGGGTCGGCAGAGGCACGGCAGGAACCTCCTGTCACCCCGGCCGCTGGGCCGGGTGGCACCGGTCCCGTCGATCGGACGGGCGCCACGACTACCCGCCGTCGGGGCGACCAAACGCGGCCCTCAGCCGCGCAGGGTCCGCAGGATGCGGGCGAGTTGGTCGCGGTCGACCGAGTCGAGGTCGGCGAAGAACCGGTCGGCCTCGGCCTGCCGGGCGGCGCGGATGGCCGCGCCCGTGCGGGTGCCCTCGGCGGTGAGCGCGACCAGGGTGGCGCGCCGGTCGTTCGGGTCGGGCCGGCGCTCGACGAGCCCGCGGGCCTGAAGGTCGTCGACCACCTCGGTGGCGGAGCGGGGCGCGATGCGCAGGTGCTCGGCGAGCGCGCCGGGGCGCAGCACGCCGTGCCGGGTCAGGGCGGCGAGCGCGCGCGCCTGGCTGGGGGTGACGTCCCACGGCGCCAGGGCGTCGCGGGTGCGGTGCCGCAGCCGGCGGGCCACGGCCCAGAACGCCTCGGCCAGGGTCTCGTCGTCGCCGTCCGGCTCGGTCACGGGAATACGGTAGCAGCAGGTACGGTTGTTCCCTCATGATGAGGCAACCTCAGTAATATCTCCGACGAAAGCGGGTTCCCCCTTGGATTCCACCCCCACCGGCCGCGACCGCGGCCCCCGTACCGTGAGCGCCGCGGAGAAGGCGCAGGCCCGGCAGGTGTCGCTGCGCCGCGTGGCCGGGCTGTTCACCCCGCACCGAGCGGCGCTCGCCGCCGTGACCGCGATCATCGTGGCCTCCTCGGTCATCGCCATGGCGTCGCCGTTCCTGCTGCGTCACGTGATCGACGAGGCCCTGCCGAACCGGAACCTGACCCTGCTGGTCTGGCTGGTCGTCGGCATGGTCGCGGTCGCCGCGCTCACCGCCGTCCTCGGCGTGGTGCAGACCTGGATCTCCACACGCGTCGGCCAGCAGGTGATGCACCGGCTGCGTACCGACGTCTTCAGCCACCTCCAGCGCCAGTCGCTGGGCTTCTTCACCCGGACCCGCACCGGCGAGGTCCAGTCCCGCATCACCAACGACATCGGCGGGATGCAGTCGGTGGTCACCTCCACCGCCACCGGCGTGGCCGCCAACCTCACCACCGTCGTCGCCACCGCCGCCGCCATGGTGGCGCTCTCCTGGCGGCTGTCGCTCGTCTCGCTCCTGGTCCTCCCGCCGGCGATCTGGCTGACCCGCCGGGTCGCCCACCTGCGCCGCGAGATCACCGCCCGTCGCCAGCGCGAACTGGCCGACCTCAACGTCACCGTGGAGGAGGGCCTGTCGGTCAGCGGCGTGCAGCTGGCCAAGACGCTGGGCACCGCGCCCGCCCTGATCGCGCGCTTCACCGCCTCCTCCGCGCGCCTGGTCGACCTGGAGCTGCGCAGCGAGCTCGCCGGGCGCTGGCGGATGGCCTCGATGAGCATCGTCTTCGCCGCCATCCCGGCGATCATCTACCTCAGCGCCGGGCTGCCCGGCACCGCCGGCACACTGAGCATCGGCACCCTGGTCGCCTTCACCGCGCTCCAGAACGGGCTGTTCCGGCCGCTGATGGGCCTGCTCAACGTCGGCGTCTCGCTGACCGCCTCGCTGGCGCTCTTCGCCCGCATCTTCGAATACCTGGACCTGCCGGTCGACGTGGCCGATCCGGTCGAGCCGGTCCGGCTGGACCCCCGGCGCGTCCGCGGCCACGTACGCCTGGAGGAGGTCACCTTCAGCTACCCGGGCAGCGACACCGCGGCGGTCGCCGGGGTGAGCCTGGACGTGCCGGCCGGCACCGGCCTGGCCCTGGTCGGCGAGACCGGCTCCGGCAAGAGCACCCTGGCCGCCCTAGTCAGCCGGCTGCACGACCCGACCAGCGGACGGATCACCATCGACGGCGTCGACCTGCGGGACCTGCGCCTGGCCGACCTGTCCGCGATCGTGGGCGTGGTCGGTCAGGAGACCTACCTGCTGCACACGACGGTGCGGGAGAACCTGCGCTACGCCCGGCCGGACGCAACGGACGCGCAGATCGAGGCGGCGGCGCGGGCGGCCCGGATCCACGACCTGATCGCCGACCTGCCCGACGGATACGACACGGTGGTGGGCTCGCGGGGGCACCGCTTCTCCGGCGGGGAGAAGCAGCGGCTGGCGATCGCCCGTACGCTGCTGCGCGACCCACGCGTCCTGATCCTCGACGAGGCCACCAGTGCGCTGGACACCGAGACCGAGCGGGCGGTGCAGCGGGCCTTCGACGCGCTGGCCGAGGGGCGGACGACGATCACCATCGCCCATCGACTCTCCACGGTCCGCGACGCCGACCAGATCGCCGTGCTCGACCATGGCCGGATCGTCGAGTGCGGCACCCACGAGGGCCTGCTCGATCGCGCCGGCCGCTACGCCGCCCTCGCCGCGTGACGGCCGGCACCGGTCGCCCCGGGTGCTGCGACGACGGTGGCCGTGGGGGAGTCCCCACGGCCACCGTCCGTGCCACCGTTGCGCGGCTCGCTCGGGAGCCGCCCGCTCACTTACCGCGCAGGTGAGCCAGCGCCCGGCTCCAGGAGACGACCTGGTCGAGCGTGGTGTGCAGCGCGTCGAGCTGGAAGTCGTTCGGCTTGAAGACGCTGAAGTTCTCGAAGTCGGTGAAGAGCGAGAGCGCCACCTGGGCCCGGACGTCGGCCATCTGCAGCTCGGCGGAGATCAGCCGCAGGTGCTCTACCGCCCGCGTACCACCGACCGCGCCGTAGCTGACGAAGCCGACGGCCTTGTTGTTCCACTCCCCGTACAGGTAGTCGATCGCGTTCTTCAGGGCGCCCGAGGTGGAGTGGTTGTACTCCGGGGTCACCATGACGAAGCCGTCGTACGAGCTGATCGTCTCGGACCAGCGCTTCGTGTGCGGCTGGCTGTACTGCCCGTACGACGGCGGCATCGGCTCGTCGAGGTGCGGCAGCTGGTAGTCGAGCAGGTCGACGAGCTCGAACTCGGCGTCCGTGCGCTGCTTGGCCACATCGAGGACCCAGCGGGCGACGGCCTCACCGTTGCGCCCCGGACGGGTGCTGCCGAGGATGATCCCGATCCTGGTCATATCTGTCGTTTCCTCCAGAGAAGTCGTGCCTGGTCGTGCCTACGCTAGACCTAACTTGCTCGCTCAAGCAATTATTGCGGGTATGGTCGGCGCCACAGTCGGGAGGCTCGGTTGCTGGGTCAAGCAACTAGAATGGCGGCATGCCCAGTGCCGGTACCGAACCGCTGCGACCCCTGAACGCCGAGGAAGAGGCCTTGGCGCGCGCCCTGCCGCAGGTGATGTCCGTGCTGCCCCGGATGATCGACGCCGACATGGTGGCGGACCAGCAGCTGCCGCTCACCGAGTACACCGCCCTGCGGGTCCTCTCCGAGACGCCGGACCGGCGGATGCGGATGAGCGAGCTGGCGGCCGCATGTCAGCTCTCGCTCAGCGGCATGACCCGCACGGTCGTCCGGCTGGAGACGCTGGGCCTGGTCGAGCGGGTCCGCAGCGAAGAGGACGCGCGCGGGTGGAACGCCGTGCTCACCGACGCCGGGTTCGCCCGACTGGAGGAGTCCTGGCCGAGCCACCTGGCCGCCGTGCGGCGGCGCTTCCTCGACCACTTCGAGGGCATGGACCTCGTGGCACTGGCCCGCGCCTTCGAGCGCGTCGGGACGACCCGCTGAGGCCCGACGGCCGATCACAACCGTCTCGAAACCGTCGCTAAACCGTCTCATTATCGGTTGGTGCCGCGTCCAGGTGGCGGTAGACGGTGGCCCGGGAGACGCCCAGGGCCGCGGCGATGGCGTCGACCGAGTGGGTGCCGGCGGCGTGCATCCGCCGCGCCGCCTCCACCTGCTCGCGCCCCATCGCCCGCGGCCGCCCCGGCCGGCGGCGCGCCACGGTCGCACGGCCGTCCTCGGCCGCCGGCCCGGGCGCGGTCAGCAGCCGGCGCACCCCGTCGAGCATGTCCTCGCGCAGCACCTCGTCGGGCACGTCGTCGAAGAACACCACCGGGTCGCTGCACATGGCGACCGCCTGCACCGCCCGGACCCGCTCCCGGCGCCCGGCGTCCGGCCCGGCGATAATCTCGTTGGCCCGCATCGCGATCCGCATCAGCCGGTGGTACGTGTCGCCACGGGTGATCAGGGCGATGTCGTGGAAGAGCATGCCCAGCGGGCGGCGGTGGGCCAGCATCGTGTCCACCCAGCCCTCCAGCAGCGTCCACCGGGCCTGCCGCCACGGCTTCTCCTCGGCCGCGTCCAGGAGGGCCTCCAGATCGGACAGCAGCGGCTCCACCAGCGCCGAGAGCAGGTGCTCCTTAGCCGGGAAGTGGTAGAGGATCGCCGCCTTCGTCAGCCGCAGCCGCTCCGCGATCTGGCGCAGCGAGGTGCGCTGGTAGCCGTGCTCGGCGAAGAGGTCGAGCGCGGCGCGGAGGATGCGGGTGCGGGTGTCGTCGGCGGGCTCGACCGTCATGCGGCCCAGCCTAACCCCCGTCCTGACCGGTGGCCGGAATCACCGTTGAGCACCCTGACCGTCGGTCAGTACAGTGGGATGGTCGGTGCGTCACATCGCAGGAGGGGCCATGCCCGTCATCTCGGTCGACAACCTGGTCAAGACGTTCGGCGCCATCCGTGCCCTCGACGGGCTCGACCTGCGGGTCGAAGCAGGCGAGGTGCACGGCTTCCTCGGCCCCAACGGCGCCGGCAAGTCCACCACCATCCGCGTCCTGCTCGGCCTGCTGCGGCGCGACTCCGGCGAGGCGCGGGTGCTCGACGCCGACCCGTGGCGCGACGCCGTGCGCCTGCACCGCCGCCTGGCATACGTGCCCGGCGACGTCAGCCTCTGGCCCAACCTCTCCGGCGGCGAGGCGATCGACCTGCTCGGCCACCTGCGCGGCGGCCTCGACCGACGCCGCCGCGACGAGCTGCTGGACCGGTTCGACCTCGACCCCACCCGCAGGTGCCGCACCTATTCCAAGGGCAACCGACAGAAGGTCGCCATCGTCGCCGCGTTCGCCTCCGACGTCGAGCTGTACGTGCTCGACGAACCCACCTCCGGCCTCGACCCCCTCATGGAGGCCGTCTTCCAGGACGAGGTCCGGCGGATCACCCGCGACGGCGCCACCGTGCTGCTCTCCAGCCACGTGCTCGCCGAGGTCGAGGCCCTCTGCGACCGGGTCAGCATCATCCGCGAGGGCCGCACCGTCGAGTCCGGCAGCCTCGCCGAGCTGCGCCACCTCACCCGCACGGCGGTGACCGTCGAGACCACCCGACCCCTCACCGGCCTCGACACGATCCCCGGCGTCCACGGCGTACGCGACATCGACGGGCGCACCCACCTGGAGGTGGAGCCCGCCCACCTCGACGCCCTGCTCGGGCACCTCCTCCCGTTCGGCGTGCGCGCCCTCACCAGCACGCCACCCACGCTGGAGGAGCTGTTCCTGCGCCACTACGGCGACGCGACCACCGCCACCGACGCCCCGCGCGTCGCCGAGCCCCGCCGGGCCGGTGTCCGATGAACGCCCTCACCAACACCGGCCGCCTCGCCCGGCTCGTGCTGCGCCGCGACCGCGTCCGGCTCGCCATCTGGGTGCTCGGCACGCCGCTGCTCGGCTACGCCCTGGCCGGCAGCGTCGCGCGCGTCTACCCCGACGAGGCCGCCCGGCACGGCTACGCGACCACCTCGGCGGCCAGCCTGGTCGCCCGCGCCTTCAACGGCCCCATCGCCGGCACCGAGCTCGGCAACGTGGTGGTCGCCGAGACGTACGTGACGCTGGTCCTGATCGTCGCGCTGCTGAGCACCTTCGCGGTCGTCCGGCACACCCGGCAGAACGAGGAATCCGGCCGGGCGGAACTCGTCGGCGCCTCCATGGTCGGCCGGTACGCGCCGCTGACCGCCGCGCTGCTCGTCGTCGTCAGCACCAACGTGCTCGCCGCCGCCCTGCTCGCGCTCGCCTTCGCCGGCGGGGGCCTGCCGCTCGCCGGCTCCGTCGCGGCGGCCGCCGCCATCGGCGGCGTCGGGATCGCCTTCACCGGCGTCGCCGCCGTCACCGCCCAACTGTCGGTCACCTCCCGAGGCGCCAACGCGCTCGCCGCCGCGTCCGTCGGGCTCGCCTTCGCGCTCCGCGCCGCCGGTGACGTCCTCGGCGACAGCAGCGCCGACGGCACCCGCGTCGACAGCGCCTGGCCGTCCTGGCTCTCCCCACTCGGCTGGGGCACCCAGATCCACGCGTACGCCGGCGAACGGTGGTGGGTCCTCGTCCTGCCCGTCGCGCTGCTGCTCGCCGCCGTCGCCCTCGCGTACGCCCTCGCGGAGCGCCGCGACCTCGGCGCGGGCCTGGTCGCGCCCCGCCGCGGCCCCGCCACCGCCGCCGCCGCGCTGCTCGGCCCCGCCGGCCTGGCCTGGCGGCTGCAACGCGGCACGCTGCTCGGCTGGGCCGTCGGCATCGCCGTGCTCGGCCTCTCCATGGGCGTCGCCGCCGATGAGTTCAACGCGATGATCGAGGAGAACCCCGCCGCCGCCGAGGCGATCAGCGCCATGGGAGGCGGCGCCGACCTCGTCGACGCGTACCTCGCCGCGATGCTCGCGCTGTTCGCGCTGACCATCGGGGCGTACGTCGTGCAGGCCCTGCTGCGGGTGCGGGCCGACGAAGCCGACGGGGTGCTGGAGGCCGTCCTCGCCACCGCCGTCAGCCGCGGCCGCTGGCTCGGCACCCAGATCCTCGCCGCGGTCCTCGGCGCCGTGGCGCTGCTGCTGCTCGCCGGCGTCACCACCGGCCTCGGCCACGGCCTGGTGGCCGGCGACCCGTTCGGCCGCGCGGTCGACCTCGGCGGCGCCGCCCTGCTGCGCCTACCCGCCCTGCTCGTGGTGGCCGGCGTCGTCACGACGCTGTTCGGCCTGCTGCCCCGCTGGTCGGTCGTGCTGTCGTGGACGGTGCTGCTGCTCTTCCTGCTGCTCGGGCAGCTCGGCGCGGTGCTGGACCTGCCACAGGCCGCCCTCGACGTGTCGCCCTACACCCACGTCCCGTCCGCCCCGGCGGTCGACCCGACGGCGGCGCCGCTGGTGGTGCTCAGCGTGGTGGCAGCGGCGCTGCTCGCCACCGGCGTCGCCGCCTTCCGCCACCGCGACGTCCCCCGCTGACCCGTCGTCGCGCGCGTGCGGGGGCCGGGCCGGGCGGGGCTGGCGGCCCGGGTCGCCGCGATGTCAGGGAAGTAGTGCCCTCGTCGCCGTGTCGAGGCCCTACTTCTGGGGGCTAGTTGCATCCTGTTGGTGCTGGTCGGCGAGGGTTGACGGGGCTCGTGGTGGGGTCCGGCCGCTGGCCGCGCCTGTGTTGATC
>NZ_JBITMV010000018.1:0-174984 GCF_044466625.1 Micromonospora sp. NPDC049366 | reverse complement strand
TCCTCATCAGCCTGCGGCCACGACTCCCCCGTCACCACCAGGAAGAACCGACCCACCCAATCCGGAACCTCCATACCCACCGGTCACCCACCCCCCGGCGGGACCATGGCAACCCTCAGCTGCCTTCCACCGAACTGAACGACTCCCCCGACGCCCGCAGATGAGCCCCCAAGCCCTTCAGGAACCCCGCCACGCTCTCCGTTCCCTTCACGACTTCGTCGCGGCCGGGCAGGTACTCCGCGCTGAACTTGCGGGCGAGCTCGTCGTCGCGCCCCCACGGCGTGCCCAGCGCGTCGCCGCCGTGGAGCAGTTTCAGCCGTGCCGCCTCGGCCTTGTTCCCGGCCGCGGTCAAGCGAGCCGACAGGCTGCCGACCACACGGCCGTCGACCTCGAGCTTTTCCGCCATGGCGAACGTCCCCTCTCATGTTCGGCTCAGGCCGTGCGGCCGGGCAGGTCGAAACCGGCGACGTCGAGCTTCTCGGGCAGCACCCGGTCCCAGTCGACGCGGCCCTGCATCATGTCCTGCAGGCTCACCCCGGCCACGGTGGTGCCCGGGATCGCGCCCATGACCTGCTGAAGAGCGCTCTCTCGGGCACGGGCAACCGTGTCCAGGACGGTCCGGGCCAGCTCGGCCGGCGCCATCTTGCGGTAGTCCTGCGAGTTGAACGTCAGGGCGGTGAGCTCGCCCTGGCCCCCGACCGTCACCGTCACCAGCCCTTGCGGGGACGTCACGGTGGCTGAGATCTCAGCCACCCGGCGGACCGACTCGACGGCCGCAGCACGGTGCCGGGCGTAGTCGGCCGCGAGCTGCTCGAGGGTGCGGTCGGGCTGCTGCATGGTGGTCTCCTGATCGCTCAGCGTCGCTGCTGGTAGGTGCCCCCAGTCGCGCTGGTGTGGCCGGGGCGGGGCCGGGTGGGTGTGTATACCGGGATGTCCGCCGGGTCGGCGGTGTCGTCCTGGGCGTGCGCCGGGTCAATGCCGCGGATGACGCCTGGCGCGACATCGCCGGCGACGTTCCAGATGTCGCGGTCCTCCTGCAACCACGTGGTGCGTTCTCGTTCCTTGTTCTCGTCCTTGCCGCCGCCCGCGCCCATGCCTCCCATCGGGGGCATGAACGGCATGCCGGCGCCGCCGCCGGCGCCGCGAACCCCGACCGGCGCATGCATGGCCTCGGTGACGAGGCCACCACGCGCCAGGCCGCCGGCGCCACCCAGCCCGGCCGCTCCGGTGCCGACGGGTGCCGACGCGGCGTACGGGAACTTCGACGACATTGGCGGCGCAGCGGGCGCGACGCCACCGGTGCCGACCCCCGAGCCTGGGCCGCCCGGCAGACCGGGGGCAGACCCGCCCGTTCCGATCCCGCCCGTCCCCAGCCCGCCGCCGCCCGGAACCCCGGGCCGGGGAATGTTCGGAATGTACGGTGGGATGACCGGTGCGCCGGGGACACCCGGAACTGTGCCCGGACCACCCGTGCCCGGGCCGCCGATCGGCGGGCTGCCGCCGATGGGCGGGAGACCACCCAGCGGCGGGCCGCCGATCGGCGGGCTGCCGCCGATGGGCGGGAGACCACCCAGCGGCGGGCCGCCACCGGCCGACGGGAGGCCGCCCGGGATCGGCCCCGGAAGGGCGGGACCGTCGCCGTCGAGCGGCGGCGGCGGCGCCGCGGTCAGCGGGCTACCCGGCGGCGGCCCGCCTCCCAGGTCCGGGGCGTTCGCCGCCAACAGCGGTGGAACGTCCGCCGATCCGCCGCCGATCTCGGGCGGCGGCGGGCCTCCCTCGCCGACCGGCGGTGGACCGCCGGGCGGTGGCAACTCCGGCAGGGGGATATCGTCCGTCACCGGGATCGGCGGGGGCAGCGCCGTCACCGGTTTGAGCCGGCCCAGAGCTACCTCGGCGTCGTGGTACACGTGCGCCAGAGTGTCCAGGATCTTCCGGGCTTCCTGGCTCAACTCGTTGTCGATGTCGGGGTAGGCGGAGGGCGTGTAGACGTAATGGTTGTCGCCGAGCTTGAACCACGGTGTGTGCGGTGGAAGCTCCGACGGATTGCCATTGCTGTCGTACGTCACCCGCTTGTTGTAGTCGGCGACGAGTTTTTCGTAGCGTGCCTTGGTGCGCCTGGCGCCCTCGTGGTTGAGACGGATGATGGCGTTGATGGCATTGTGCAGCCCCAGACCGGCTTTGTTGAGCTCCTGGATCCAGCTGACGCGGCCGTTGATCAGCCGCTGGTTCGCGGTGACCATGCGACGGAGGCTACCGAGCACCCCGTCGAACTTCTTGGCCGCGTCGCCGGTCCAGGCACCGTCGGCGATGAGTTCACGCCGCTGCCGCAGCACCTCCTGGTACACCTCGTGGAGGGCGAGCCCGATGTTGAGCATCCGCTGCGCGTGGTCGAACAGGTGGCGCGGGTTGGTCGCCGACAGGGTGTTGATCTGCGTCCAGTTGTCGCGTTTGATATCGCCGATCAGGACCTCTTGGACCTTGCGCCAGTCCCACGAATCCCACTCCGGCATCGCCGCACCTAGCTCACGATCTCATTGATGTCGTCCAGCACGAACGGGTCGTTGCTCTCGTCGGCGTCGCGGAGCAGCATCTTGGCGTTGGACACCGCCCCGCCGGCGGCGACACAGGCGTCGCCCAGGTTGGCCAGCGCCAGTTCCCAGTCAGTGGTACCGCTCTCGATCACGGTCCGCAGGCTGTCCCCCGCGCTGAACGCGCCGATGCTGAACGTCAGCGGGTAGAGTTCAGCACGCGGCTTCGCCACCACGTCGAACAGACTGTCGAGGACCCGCGACGCGGCGTCCATCTTATCCGGGTCGATCTTGACCCCTTTGGCCGGCATGATCTGCTCCTTCGGGGCGGACTGCCTCAGATCTGCGCCGCGCGGCGGTCGGCGTCCTGGTAGTTGGCAACCCGCTGCAGCAATCGCTGAATGCTGGCCTCCAGGTCGGCGTGCATGACCCCGGCCTGGCGGCCCCACGTGTTCGCGACCTGGACGTAAGTGCCCTCGCTCATCGCGCTCCAGCCGGCGAAGCGGGCTCGGGCCGTCGCCTCCATCCGGTCGACGACGCCGTTGAGGCGCGCGTTCTCGGCACGCAGGCGGTTGGCCGCATCGAGCACGACGTCGTAGGTGATTCCGAAACCTTCGGGCATGGCAGTCTCCTCTGATGAACCGGCGTCAGGAGTTCGAGGCTTCGACGTCCTGCATGATCACGATCATGCTCTGGAACCAGTTGAGCAGCTGGCTCATGGGCTGCGCCACCATGGTCTGGTAGTCGGCCAGCCAGTTGTCGATCTCGGCGTTGTAGGCGGTGCGCGCCGGGCCGTACCAGTGGCTGCCGATCCCGCGCACGCCCTCGTCGACGGCCCGGCGCACCCGCTCGGCCTCCTGCTCCAGCTCGCGGAACTGCTGCAGAGCCGCCTGTAGCTCCGCCACAGGGATGTCAAGTGTGTTGGGCATGACCCCTCGCCTTCCGATAGTGACGGCGCTGCACTGACCGTGCCGAATGTAACCACGTTGTTAACATTGCCCCAGACCCAAACAGGATTAGGTCCGCAGACCTATGGGCTGTCTCATAGGGACAGTCGCGCCGAGGCGGAGCCCGGGCGGCGGTGGCGAAGCGAGACCCCGCAACCGGGGTATCCGTCCGCTGAGGACGGTGAAACAGGATGCCGAGATGCCGGAATGCAGGCGAACACGACAGTCTGCCCCGAGAAAATCTTTCCGTTCACCGGGATGCAGCCCGCGCATTTCCGCACGCTGGTCCGGCGGTCGCCGAGCGTGGCGGCGACGACACCATCATCCTCACCGGCTGCGCAACGGCCCCGCCCCAGGCAACGCCGTCACCCAGTGACGAGATGTCCCTCAGCCGGACGTCGCCTCGGCCGGATCGAGCAGCGGGCCGGACGGCACCAGCGCCAGCAGGGTCGCGGGCACCTCGACCGGCGTGACCTCCGCGTAGCCGAGCGCGGCGACCGCGGCGTCGCTCATCGGATAGCGCAACCCGACGTCGGTGACGAGCCAGCGGGCGCTGCCCGGGCGGCCGGGGGCGGTCAGCGGGCGCACCAGCACACCCCCGCCGGCCGCCACCGCCACCTGGGTGGCGGAACGCTGATCCACCGCACCCGGCGGCGGGGTGCTGACCCGCAGATGCCCGACCCGCGCGGTGACCAGCTCCAGCCGGGCGTCCGGGCCGAACGACGCGCGGGCGCACAGCACCTGGTCGCCGAGCACGTTCGGGTCCATGAGTCGGGGCGGCCGGGCCGGCACACCCTCGCCGCCGACGGTGTGCGCCGAGGCCCGAGCAGCCACCACACCGGCGGCGCTGACCGCGACGGGACCCGGCGCGCCGTCGTACGCGATCCGGCTGCGCGGATCGGCCAGGATCAGCTCGGCCATGGTGGGACTCAGCGGCGCGAGGCCGTCAGCCAGCACGACCCGAAAGCCGGTGCCGTCGTCGCCGGCACCCGACACCCGCAGCACCTGCCCCACCCTGGTGGCCCGGCCGTCGACCGGCGGCCCGGCGGTGCCCCGGCCGGCGATCTCGGGCGGGGCGAGGTCCGGCCCGGCAGGAAAGCCGTTGAGCCAGGTGTCAGCGACCGGCACGGCCCGGATGGCGTCCAGACCCAGGGCGACGGCGGCGGGGTCGGCCACCCGCATCCGACGGTGTTCCCAGATCAGGTGGCGGGTCCCGGCGGTGGTGACCACCAGCGCCGCGGCGTCCACGGCCGGGCCCGCGAGCTCGGCCGGCGCGCCCGCGACCAGCAGCGCGGCCGGTCGGGACTGGCCGGTGACCTCCGTGGTGCTGGTCGCGCACACCAGCCACGGGTCGCGGCTGAGCCGCGCGATGGCCGGCAGCGCGTCGGGCGCGCCGGTGATGCCCACGGGCAGGCCGTGCGGCACGCCGTCGAGCGAGGCGCTGGACACCGTGCGCACGGTGGCGTCCGGGCCGGCCAGCAGCAGCGCCGACGAGTGGTTGCGGACGGGCCGCAGCAGGCCGGCGGCGCTGTCGTAGACGTACGCGGTGCCGGTCTCCTTCTCCACCACGATGGAGCCCGGCTCGCGCCAGGAGGTGTTGCCGCCGGGGAAGAAGAAGCCGTACGCCCCGCAGCCGGCGACGATGAGCGCGCCGATGATCAGGCCGGCGAACGCGGCGACACTCATCCGACGGGTGGGCGTCTCCAGGGCGTCGGGTTCGCCGGTCAGTAGCGCCGAACGGAGCCGGCCGACCACGAAGTTGTGCGCCTGCAACTGGTCACGTTTGGTCTGCACGTCAACCACCCAGGCCGCGGACGAAGCCGTACACCCCGAGCACCGCCAGCACCAGCGGGATCAGCGCGACTGCCAGCGTCGTCTCCAGGATCTCGGCCGACCTTCCCCAGTACGGGCGGGGCGGCCGGTTCTCCGGGGTGCGTGCCGCGGCGAGCAGGCCGATTCCGAGCAGCAGCGCGGCCATCGGCAGGCCAAACAGCACGAATCCCGGTCCGGTCAACCGCAGCGCCAGCAGGAGCAGGCCGATCACGGCGGCGGCGGTCAGCGCCCAACGCGACCACGCGTCGGTCAGCCGGCGGGTGCGCAGCAGCAGCAGCGCGCACACGACCGCGGCCAGCGTCGGCGGCGCCCAGCCCCGGCGGTCGGCGAGCAACCACAGGCCGGCCACGGCGACGATCGCCAGGGCGACATGCCCGGCGGTCAGGTAGCGGTCGACGACAGCGGTGCGTTCGTGCAGGGCCGCGTCGGGAATCGGCTCCACGTCGCGGGTGATGTCGTCGGGCGTGGAAGGCAGGTCGGGCAGCCGCAACCCGGCCAGCCGGAACGCCAGGGACGGCAGCTGCGGGCTGAACAGCAGCACCAGCACGGTCACCACCGCGGCCGCCGACACCGCGTCGAGCAGGCCGCCGGCGGCCAGCAGCGAACCGATCGTCACCGCCGCGCTGGTCGCCACCACCACGAAGACGACCGGACGCAGGTCACCGACCGCGACGGCGACGGCGACGGTCATCGCCGCGGCCAGCGCCGTGGCGGCGGCCAGTCGTGCGGCGAGCACCGGCGGCTGGCCCGCGGTGGCGGTGACCAGGGCGGGCAGCAACACCCCGGCCGCCGCGGCGTACAGCACCGCGGCGGCGCCGAGCACGAGCCCGGCGGGCCGGTCGCCGAGGGCGCGGGCGGCGAGCCCGGCGGCCAGCAGCAGCACGGCGGCCATGGCGCCGGCGACGGCGGCCTGCGCGGGCCCGGCCGCCGCAGACAGCGGTGCGGCCAGACCCGCGGCGAGCGCCACGCCGGCCGCCGCGCGCAGGGTGGCGCGGGCGCGCTGCGGCGTCCAACGCCGGGGGCGCAGCCGCACCTCAGCGGCCACCCCCTCGATGATGTCGTCGTGGGCGAACGTCGGCACCGGATTGTCGCGGGCGTTGAGGTACACCACGTCACCGTCGCGCAGCCCGAGCGCGGCAGCGCTCAACTCGTCGTTCAGGGGCCCGCCGCCGAGCTTCTGGAGCACCACGCCGCGCCCGGCCACGTCGCGGGCGGTCTCCTCGCCGAGCAGGTCCACGATGGCCGGGATCACGTCGGCGAGCAGCATCGTGGCCGGGACGGCGAGGTCGATGCCGCCGTGCGGCCCGACGACCGTTAGCCGGCAGCGCTCGGCCGGGGTGCTCGCGTTCACGTTCACTCTCCACCTGCCACGGGCGTGGCGACGCATGCAGGCTAGCGGCGCTGACCGGGCCGAACATGGGCCCGCGGGCCCACGCCCCAAGTCGCCGTGACACGCAGAATCAGCGGGATCCGACACCCTCCACGTTCCTCTGGGAGTGCCCCTTGACCACGGTGGTCTTCCGCCGGCCGGTACGCCAGCCGGGCCCGCCGCTGCCCCGGGGCGAGATGATCCTCCAGGAGCCGCCGACCCTGCCGGAGCTCAACGGCGTCGACATGTCCTCGATGCTGACCTACCTGCCGATGGCCCTGGGCACCGGCGCGATGGCGCTGATCTTCATGCAGCCGGGCGCGTCGTCGCTGACCTACCTGGCCGGCGGCATGATGGGCCTGTCCGGCGTCGGGATGCTGGTCGCGCAGCTGGGCCGCGGCGGCGGTGACCGCAAGCAGCGGCTGCGCGGCGAGCGGCGCGACTACCTGCGCTACCTCGGGCAGATGCGCCGGCAGGTGCGTCAGCTGGCGCAGAAGCAGGCCGCGGCGCTGTTCTGGAACCATCCGGACCCGGATGTGCTGTGGTCTCTGGCGGGCAACCGGCGGATGTGGGAGCGGCGCCCCAGCGGCGGCGACTTCGCCGAGATCCGGATCGGGCTGGGCAGTCAGCGGCTCACCGTGACGCTGACGCCGCCGCAGACCAAGCCGGTGGAGGATCTGGAGCCGCTGTCGGCGCGAGCCCTGCGCCGGTTCCTGCAGGCGCACTGGACCGTCCCCGGCACCCCGATCGCCGTGCAGCTGCGCAGCTTCGCCCGGGTGCTGGTGCAGTCCGATGACGAGCCGGCCGGCGTGCTGCCGCCGGGACGGCGGCGCGCAGGCGATCACCGGCTCGATCTGGTGCGGGCGATGCTGGGGCAGCTGGTCACCTTCCACAGCCCCGACGACCTGCGCGTGGTGGTCTGCGCCCCGGCGGACCGCCAGCACCGCTGGGACTGGGTGAAGTGGCTGCCGCACGCGCAGCATCCGAGCAGCAGCGACGGCGCGGGGGCGGCGCGGCAGGTGGCCGAGTCGTTCGCCGAGCTGGAGCGGATGCTGGGCCCGAACTTCGCGGACCGACCGCGGTTCGACGACCCGGCGCTGCCGAGCCGGGACGAGCCGTTCACGGTGATCGTCGTCGACGGGGTGCCGATCTCGCCGACCTCGAGGTTCGCCATGAGCAGCGTGCGCAACTGCACGATGGTCGACGTGGCGGAGTCGCTGCGCTGGGCGGTGGACCCGCTGACCCTGCGGCTGTTGGTCCGGCCCGACGTGGTGGAGCTGGTCGGCGCCGACGCGCAGGGGCGCGACACCGCGACCGCGCTGAGCACCCCGGACCGGCTGGGCCTCGCGCACGCGCGGGCGCTGAGCCGCCGGCTGTCGCCGTACCGGCTGGGCTCGTCGGCGGAGACGGCGGACTCCCTCGCCGCGGACCTGGACCTGACGGCCCTGCTCGGCATCGGCGACGCGCAGACCTTCGACGTGGCCACGGCGCGGGGCGGCCGCTCCCGCTGGGACCACATGCGGGTGCCGATCGGGATCTCGTCGAACGGCAGCCCGGTCGAGCTGGACCTCAAGGAGGCCGCGCAGGGCGGCATGGGCCCGCACGGCATGATCATCGGGGCCACCGGCTCGGGCAAGAGCGAGTTGCTGCGCACCCTCGTGCTCGCCCTGGCGGTCACCCATTCCTCCGAGGTGCTCAACGTCATCCTGGTGGACTTCAAGGGCGGTGCCACGTTCCTGGGCCTGGAGACCCTGCCGCACGCCTCCGCGCTGATCACCAACCTCGCCGGCGAGCTGCCGCTGGTCGACCGGATGCAGGAGGCGTTGCAGGGCGAGTTGGTGCGGCGGCAGGAGCTGCTGCGCCAGGCCGGGCACAGTTCGCTGCGCGACTACGAGGCGGCCCGCGCAGGCGGCGCCCCGCTGGCACCACTGCCGACGCTGCTGGTGGTGGTCGACGAGTTCAGCGAGCTGCTCGCCACCAAGCGCGAGTTCCTCGACACCTTCGTGATGATCGGTCGGCTGGGCCGCAGCCTCGGCGTGCACCTGCTGCTGGCCTCGCAGCGGCTCGACGAGGCGCGGATTCACCAGCTCGAGTCGCACCTGTCCTACCGGATCGCGCTGCGCACGTTCTCCGCAGCGGAGAGCCGCAGCGTGATCGGCGTGCCCGACGCGTACACGCTGCCGGCCGCGCCGGGCAACGGCTACCTGCGCGTGGACACCAACACGCTGGTGCGGTTCCGGGCGGCGTACGTCTCGGCGCCGCTGAAGCAGGTCCGCCGCCTGCAGCGGCAGGAGCAGGCGCGGCTGGACCTGGCCCCGTACGTGGTAGGGCACGTGCCGCTGCCGGTGCAGGTCGCGTCGGCGGCACCGGACGAGGTCACCGACGAGGAAGCCGCCGGCAGCGGGGCACGCCTGCTCGACGTGATGGCGCGGCGGCTGCTCGGGCACGGGCCGCACGCGCACCAGGTGTGGCTGCCGCCGCTGCACGAACCGCCCACCCTGGACCAGCTGCTGCCGCCGGTGCGGATCACCGCCGAACGGGGGCTGGGCGTGCTGCCCGCCGCGGGCCTGGACGCCCCGCAGCACGGGTCGGCGGGACGGCTGCGAGTGCCGGTCGGCATCGTCGACCGCCCGGCCGAGCAGCGTCGCGACCTGCTGCTCGCCGACCTGACCGGCGCGGGCGGCCACGTCGGTGTCGGCGGGTCACCGCAGAGCGGCAAGAGCACCCTGGTGCGTACCCTGATCACCGCTCTGGCGCTCACCCACACGCCGGCCGAGGTGCAGTTCTACTGCCTGGACTTCGGCGGCGGCAGCCTGGCGGGCCTGGCCGGGCTGCCGCACGTCGGCGGGGTCGTCGGCCGGCTCGAGCGGGAGCGGGTGACCCGCACCGTGGCCGAGGTGACCGACCTGCTGGCGCACCGCGAGCTGCGATTCTCCGCGCTGGGTCTGGACAGCATCGCCGAGTACCGGCTGCGCCGCGAGCAGGGCACGCTGCCCGCGGGCACAGACGACGGCTACGGCGACGTGTTCCTGGTCGTCGACGGCTGGTCGACGCTGCACCAGGACTTCGACACGCTGGAGTCGGCGTTCTCCGAGCTGGCCACGCGCGGGCTCAACTACGGCATCCACCTGGTGGTCACCGCGTCCCGCTGGTCGGAGATCCGGCCCTGGCTGCGCGACCTGCTCGGCACCCGCTTCGAGCTGCACCTGAACGACCCGGTGGACTCCGAGGTCGGCATGCGCCAGGCGGCCAACGTGCCGGCGATCCCGGGCCGGGGCCTGTCCGGGGAGGCGCTGCACTTCATGGCGGCCCTGCCGCGCATCGACGGGGTGTCCCGCACCGGCGACCTGAACGAGACGGCCCGGGAGCTGGCCGAGCAGAGTGCCCGGTCCTGGCCCGGACCGCGCGCGCCGAAGGTGCGCCTGCTGCCCACGGTGCTTCCCGCGGCGGAGCTGCCCGCGCCGGACTCGCCGCGCCGCGTCGCGCTGGGACTGGACGAGGCCAAGCTCGAACCGGTCTGGCACGACTTCGACGCCCAGCCGCACCTGATGGTCTTCGGCGAGTCGGAGTCGGGCAAGACGAACCTGCTGCGGCTGATCGCCCGCAGCATCGTCCGCAACAACACCGCCGACCAGGCGCGCATCCTGCTGGCCGACACCCGCCGGCACCTGTACGACGCGGTTCCGCCCGACATCCAGGTCGGCTACGCGGTGTCCACCTCGGCGCTGGCCGAGCTGATCAAGCAGGCGGTGGACGCGATCACGCCGCGGCTGCCCGGCCCGGACATCACCCCCGAGCGGCTGGCCCGCCGGGACTGGTGGGCGGGCCCGCACCTGTTCGTCCTCGTCGACGACTACGACCTGCTCGCCGGCGGGTACACCAGCCCGCTGGAGCCGCTGCTGGAGGCGCTGCCGCAGGGCGCGGAGGTGGGCCTGCACCTGGTCCTGGCCCGGACCACGTCCGGGGCGTCGCGGGTGATGATGTCGGACCCGGCGCTGCGGCGGCTGTGGGACCTGGGCACCAGCGCGCTGCTGTTCTCGTACGACAAGTCCGAGGGCACGTTCCTGGGCGAGGCCAAGCCGCGCCGGCTGCCGCCCGGCCGGGCTCAGCTGGTCAGCCGACGCCTGGCGCCGTCGCTGGTGCACACGGCCCTGCAACCGCCCGGTTCGGAATGACCGTGGTGGACGTCAGCCGGTCACCCTACGCGCCTGCCCCGGATCCGCGGCGCGGCCAGTGCCACGACCACCACCAGCACGGCGAGCGCACCGGCGGCAGCGGCGACCGCCGCCGCGATCGAGAAACCCCGGCGGTCCGTCTCGTGGGGACGGGCGACGACGGCCGGTGCGACCGCGGGCGCGGACACCGCCGTGCCGTGCTCGCCGGGCAACACCGCGGTGACGGCCGCGTAGAGGTCGAGCGCGCCGTAGCCCAGCGTCGGATCGGGCAGCCGCCGCGGCACCCGGTCGCTGGTGGCCAGCAGCCGCTGCTTGACCTGCGCGGCGGTCAGTTCCGGGTGGCGGGCCCGCACCAGCGCGGCGGCGCCCGCGACGTGGGCGGCGGCGTAGCCGTTGCCATCGGCGACGACGTGGCCCGGGCCGCGGGGGCCGAGGCTCACGATGCCCGCGCCGGGCGCGACCAGGTCGACGGGCGCGACGGTCCCGGTCAACGGCCCGCCCTGCGGGTCGAAGCCGCCCACCGACACGATCCGCTCGGTCACCCACGGGTCCACCGGCGGCGGCCCGTCCGTACCGGCCCAGGACGCGACGACCACGAGCGCGTCCCGGGCCTCGGCGACCGTGAGCGCGGCACGCAGCCGCGTCCCGGCTCGCACGATCGGGGTGCCGACCAGGATCACGCGGGCGCCGCGTTCGGCGGCCGTCTGGATCGCCGTGGCCAGCGCGCCTTCGGGCGGCAGATCGTCGCGGTCGACGGTCACCCGCACCGGCAGCAGCCGCGCCTGCGGGGCCAGTCCAGCGAAGCCGACGCCGGGCTGGGCGGCCGCGGCCACGATCCCCGCGACGAACGTGCCGTGCCCGGAGCAGTCGCTGTCGGCGCGCCCGCGGCCGTCGCGTGCGTCCAGGCCGGCGTCCACCCGGCCGGCGAGCTGGCGCACCCCGGCGTCGACGCCCGAGTCCACGACCGCGACGGTGACGCCCGCGCCCTGGGTCAGCGGCCAGATCCGCTGCGGGCGCAGCCAGTCCTGGGCCCAGGGCAACTCCCGCACGACGGTGACGGCCGGCGGGGCGCACTCGGCGGCGGCCGCGGGCGCGGGGGCGGGCAGCGTCACCGCACCCGCCAGCAGCGCGGCCAGCGTCCACCGTGTCACCCGTCCCATGTGCCCTCCCGGCCGGCCACGCTGCGCATGCCGCCGCGGGCACGCGGCGGCTGGGCGCAGCGTACGAACCGGACGACACGTGGGCATGGGCCCGTGGGCCCGGCCCCGGCCCGTCTCTCGACCATCTCGCACGGAAGGGTCCTCGAGTGGAACATCGTGTGCTCACCGTCTCCGCAACCGCTCCCGACTCCTACCGCTCCATCGCGGCGGCGTTGCAGGCGGTACGGCCGGGTTGGATCATCAGCGTGCTGCCCGGCACCTATGCCGAGGCGCTGACCCTGCACGTGCCCTGCACCATCACCAGCGAGGAGGGGCCCGGCACGGTGGTGGTCACCGCGCCGGCCGGCAGCGTGGTCGTGCTGGAGGCCGGGGAGGTCACGCTGAGCGGGCTGACCCTCGCCGGCGCCGATCCCGACCTCGCGGCGATCGACGTCCCGGCGGGCCGCCTGCGCCTGCTGGAGTGCGAGATCCGCGCGCAGGCCGGCGCGGCGCTGTACGCGCGGGCGGGCGGCGACGTGACGGTGTCGTCGTGCCATGTCCGCAACACCGGCGGCGCGGGCATCATCGCCGTCGACCACTCCACCGTTCTGGTCGAGGACAGCACCCTCAGCCACGTGCGCACGTCGGCCACCGTGGCGCGCGGATCGGCGGCGGTGACGCTGCGCGACAGCACCGTGGCCGATGCGGGCGGCAACGGCATCTGCGGCATGGATCAGTCGCGCCTCACCGTCGAAAGGTGCACCGTGTCGCGGGCCGCGGGCCCGGCGATCGCCGTCGAGGGCGGCTGCGAGGCGGTCCTGCGGTCCGGCGCCGTCACCGACACCCGCGACACCGGCCTGCTGGTGACGGGTGGGGCCCGGCCGTTGGTGGACGACTGGAGGATCACCGACACGCAGGCCGCGGGCATCGTCGTCGACGGGGGCGCCGATCCGCGGGTCGTCTCCGTGGAGATCACCGCCGCCGGCACCCACGGCCTGGTCGTCACCGGCCAGGCGACCGGCACCTACCTCGATGTGAGCATCGCCGACAGCAACGCCGGAGTGGCCGTCGTCGGCGGCGCCGACCCGGTGTTCCAGCGGCTGGCGGTGACCGGCAGCCGCGGCCACGGCGTCGCCGTCTCCGGCGAGGCACGGGGGCGCTGGGAGGACTGCACGGTGTCGGACTCGCTCGGCGCCAATCTGTACACCGCCGGCGGCGGCGCGCCGCTGCTGCACCGGACCCGGCTGACCAAGGCCGGTGACACCGGTGTGGTCGCCGCCGAGCGCGGCGCGGGCGTGCTGCGGGAATGCTCCGTCGGCGAGTCGGCCCGGCACGGCGTGCTGGTGCAGGGCGACGGCGAGCTGACCCTGGAGGAGTGCACCGTGGCCTCCAACGGCGGCGGGGGCATCCTGGTCGAGGACGAGGGAACGGCCTGGATCACCCGGTGCGAGGTGTCCGGCAACACCGCCGACGGCATCCGGCTGGGACGGGTGCGCGCCTCGTCGGTGAAGGGCTGCTCGCTGCACCACAACGGCGGCAGCGGCCTGCTCCAGTCGGCCGGCGACGTCGACCTGGCGGTGGCCGACCTGGACAGCCACGACAACGCGGCCCCCGACCAGCGTGCCGAGGCGGCCGACCGGGCCACGAGCCCGGTGGCGGCCGAGCCCGACGAGCGGCCGTTGCCGACCGGGGAGTCGGTGCGGGCGGCGCCACCCCCCGCGCTGGAGGCGCTGCTGGCCGAACTGGACGGGCTGGTCGGCCTGGCCGGTGTGAAGCAGGAGGTCAACATGCTGGTCGACCTGCAACTGTTGGCCAAGCGGCGGACCGCGGTGGGGCTACCGCCACCGCCGATGAGCCGCCATCTGGTGTTCGCCGGCCCGCCCGGCACTGGCAAGACCACCATCGCCCGGCTGTACGGGCAGATCCTGCAGGCCCTGGGCACCCTGCGCAAAGGACACGTGGTCGAGGTGGCCCGCGCGGACCTGGTCGCCCAGGTCATCGGCGGTACGGCGATCAAGACGACCGAGAAGTTCGAGTCGGCGATGGGCGGGCTGCTGTTCATCGACGAGGCGTACGCGCTGACCGACGAGGGGGCCGGCACGGGGCCCTCGTTCGGGCAGGAGGCCATCGACACGCTGGTGAAGCTGATGGAGGACCACCGCGACGACATCGTCGTCGTGGCCGCGGGCTACTCGGCGCAGATGCGTGCGTTCCTGTCCTCCAACCCCGGCCTGGCCTCCCGCTTCACCAGGACCATCGAGTTCGAGAGCTACTCCGACAACGAGCTGGTCACCATCGTGGAGAGCCTGTGCCGGCGGCATCGCTACACCCTCGACTACGGCACCAGCCAGGCGCTGCGCCAGTTGTTCGCGCGCATCCCCCGGGACGCGAACTTCGGCAACGGCCGCACCGCCCGCAAGGTCTTCGAGGACGCGATCGGCCGACAGGCGCAACGGCTGTCGCGCGCCGAGGTGGCCTCCGCTCCGGACCTGACCCGGCTGCGCCCGGAGGACATCGGCCCCCCGCCGACCGGCGGCATCCGCCTCGGCGGCGCCGCCGAGCGCCCCGACCTGGCACAGCTGCGCGCGCGGCTCGACGCCATGGTCGGGCTGGCGGAGGTCAAGCGGGAGGTCAACGACACGATCAACCTGCTGGCGACCTCCCGCAAACGGGCGCAAGCCGGGTTGCCGGTGCCGTCACTGGGCCGTCACCTGGTCTTCTCGGGTGCGCCGGGCACCGGCAAGACCACCGTGGCGCGGCTCTACGGCCAGGTGCTGGCGGCGCTGGGGCTGCTGGCCATGGGGCAGATCGTCGAGGTCAGCCGGGCCGACCTAGTCGCCGAGTACGTGGGCCAGACCGCGCAGCGCACCAGGGAGGTGTTCGAGCGGGCCCGGGGCGGGGTGCTGTTCATCGACGAGGCGTACACGCTCGCGCCGGTGGAGCACCCCGGCGGCGACTTCGGCCGGGAGGCTGTCGACATGCTGGTGAAGCTGATGGAGGACCATCGCGACGACGTGGTGGTGATCGCCGCCGGGTACGAAGCGGAGATGGCGGCGTTCCTGCGGGCCTACCCCGGGCTGGCGTCGCGCTTCGCGCAGACCGTGCGCTTCGCCGACTACACACCCGCTGAGCTGGTCACCATCGTGGAGCAGCACGCGGCCACGTTGGGCTACGAACCGACCCTGGAGACGCGGGCCGCGCTGCTCAAGCACTTCACGGCGCTGCCGCCCGAGCGCGGGGCCGGCAACGGCCGCCTGGCCCGACAGGTGCTCGACAAGATGATCATGCGTCAGTCGGGGCGGCTCAGCAAGGTGACCGCGCCGTCCCGCGAGGACCTCGTCACGCTCCTGCCGCAGGACATCGGCCCGCGCTGACGCGTCGCCGCCTCCCCGCGCCCCGGGGAGGCGGCGACGGGGCGGTCAGGCTGTCGTCAGTGCGTGCAGCAGTCATAGACCGCCTGGTGGACAACGCGCGGCAGCAGACGCGGACGGCACCGCCCGCCGAGCGGCGCCGTCCACGAACGCCGTTCACCGCACGGCAAGCTCCCGGTATCGCGTGACGGCGGCCAGGTGCGCCTCCGTGGGCGCCGCGCCGTGCACCTGCTCGGCGATCGCCAGCGCCTCCCGCCACTGCCGGCGCGCCCGATCGGCCTGCCCCGCGTCGCGGGCCAACTCGGCCAGGCGGCCGTGCATCTCCGCCTGCGCCAGGGCAGCCCGCAGGTCCTGAGGATCCAGCGACACCACGCGCCGCCAGCTCGCCATCGCCTTCTTGAACATGGCGCGCGCCTCGGCCCGGTCGCCGCGATCACGCAGCCAGTCCCCCAGACGCCGTCGGCACTCGGCGAGGTCACGGTGCGGGCCACTATGGCGGGTAAGCCGGGCGACGAGGTCCTGAGCCACGTCGACGGCCTGCTCCAGCTGCCCGCGTACCTCCTCGGGCCGACCCTCGGCGACGGCGAGATCGGCCATCCGGTGCCACGCGGCGATCAGGTCGCGCTGCGCCTCGACGGCGGCCGGGTCGGCCTCGGCGAGCTGCTGCGCCACCGACAGCGCCTCGGTGAGGTGCGTGCCGGCCGCCCCGACATCCCCGGCGACCAGCGCCAGGTCACCGAGCCGCCGGCAGGCGGTGAGCCGCTTGCGATGCCACAGATGGTTGCCGCCGTCGGCCTCGGTCAGCTCGTCGGCGATCGCCGCGGCCTCCTCGGCCAGCCGCCGCACCAGTTCGGCGTCGCCGCCGGGCCGCAGCACGTCGGCCAGGGCGCCCACGACATCGAACAGGTCCTCGCGCAGCGCCACGTCGTCCGGGTCGAGCTCGACGGCGCGACGGCGCAGCACCAGCGCCTGTTCGAGCACCTGCCGCGCCTGCCCGACGTCGCCTTCGGCGTGGTGGACGGCGGCCAGCGCGGTCAGGCAGGCGCCGAGGTCCCGCTGGGCCGCGAGGTCGTCCGGGTCGGCGTCGGCCAGTCGGCACCGAATGTCCAACGACCGTTGCACCAGGTCGCGCGCCTGGTCCACGGCCGCGTCGTCGAGCGCCAGGCGGGCCAGCTTCTCATAGCTGAGCGCGAGGTTGGCGTCGAACGTCGCGTTGCCCGGCTCGGCCTGCGACAGGCTCAGGTCGATGTCCAGCGCCCGCTCGTACAGCGCCCGCGCCTCGCCGGTGCGCCCGAGCCGCAGCAGCAGCCGCCCCTGCCCGTCCAGTGCCGCGCTGAGCGCGACCTGGGCCGCGGCGTCTCGGCGCGGAGCCTCGGCCAGCCGTGCGGTCAGGTCGACGAGCTCCTGCCCCTTCTCCGCGGCGGCGGCCGTCCGGCCCGCGGCCGCCAGGGCGTCGCGCTCCCGGCTGAGCAGGCCGGCGTAGGCGGGGTGGTCGTCGGGCAGCACCGACATGACGGCGCTCAGCAGCCCGGCGACGTTCTGTGCCCCGTCGATGGTCGGCAGCACCGCATCGGTCAGCGCGGCCAGCGCGTCGAACCGGCCGGCGGCGCGCAGGTGACGTACGGTCTCCAGCAGGACACCCAGCGTGCCGCGACCGCTGTCGACGATGTGCCCGCACATGGCCGCCGCTCGGCGGTGCCGGTCGGTGCGGCGCGGGCCGTGCAGGTCGTCCAGCGCCACGCGCAGCCAGGCCTGCATCAGCACGCTCTCCGGCGTGCCGGTGAGCAGGGTGAGGTCACGCAGCCGGTCGAGGTGCGCACCGGTGGCCTTCCGGTCCTCCGCCGACGGCGGTCCGTCGTGCATGGCGAGGGCCAGATCGTCGTACGACACGGGAAGCCACATGACCGCCGCCTGCAGCAGCGTCTCCCGCTCCGCGATCGTGAGCGACTCCAGCAGTTCCGCCAGGCGCATGTCCCGGCCGGCCAGCGCGATCGCCTGACCGGCCGCCTCCTCGGCGTCCGGGGCGTCGGCGGCCGAGCGGGCCAGCGCCAGCCCTTCCCGCTTGGCCAGCCCGCGCAGCCGCTCGGTGACCTCCGGCAGCCGCGCCTTGCCCTTCTTGCCCCGCAGCAGCGCGTCGGCGAACTCCAGCAGACGCGGGTGCCCCCCGACGGCCTGCAACACCAGACCGTCGTCGTCGAGCTCGCGCAGCGCGGGCAGCCGCAGCACCAGCCGCATCATCTCGGCATCGCTGAGCACCGGCACCTCGACCCGCAGCAGCGGCACCTCACGCGGGACCGGGTACCGCCCGCTGACGAAGATCTTGCCCCGGGACGCCGCGCGGCACAGCGCCACGAACACCTCGCCGAACACGGCGTCCACGAAGTCGGTGCCGTCGCCGGTGAGGTTGTGCTCGAAGTCGTCGAAGTGGATGAGCAGACGCCGCGCCCGCAGCACCTCAGACAGCGCGATCCAGGCGGCGTCCGGTTCGGCCAGGCCCGCCAGGCCGGCACCCGCGGGGGTCGCCGCCACGTCGGCGAGCAGCCGCTGCGGGTCCCAAACACCGGAATGCACCACGATCGACCACGGGTCGTGGATGTCGTCGCGCAGCCGGGTCAGCACCCGGCCGGCCACGGCGGTCTTGCCGATCCCGGCGACGCCCGTGAGCATGACCCCGTTGACCAGTGACGACGTTCCGTCAGGAGCGATCTGGTCCCGCAGCACGGCCGACACCGTGCGCAGCAGCGCGCGCCGGCCAACCAGGTCGCCCAGCAGGAGATCACGAGCGCCCGCCCCGGCGGGCAGCTCGGTCGGGTTGCTCAGCGGCTCGGGCGCGGCATCCGGATCCCACAGGGGGCCGTCAGTGGCGGCGACCAGCGCCGCGACCGCGTACTCCGGCGGCCAGTACTCGTCGGAGTCCTGCGCCTCCCGAAACATCGCCGCTCGCGCGCGGCCCAGCGCGGCGGCGACCGAGACGTTCTCCTCGACCAGGGCCCGGTAGACGCGAGTGATCAACCCGGTGGCGTAGCGGTCGGAGATCTCGGTCTGCATCGCGATGACGCGGGCGGCACCGTGCTTCACCAGCGTCATCGCCAGGCCGGTGTCGGCGTCGGCGGCGCCGTGGCAACTCGACAGCACGATCAGCGGCACCGGCCGCCCGCCACGGCGCAGCACCCGCACCAGATCCTCGGCCTGCACGTCAACGGCGTTGCCGTCCGCGTCCTCCAACTCCACGCCGTGCGGCGAACCGTGCGCGGACAGGTGCAGCACGTGGTACGCGTCGCGGCGCAGCGCCTCGGCGATCTCGTCCAGGCCGGCGACCTCCAGGATCGTCACCTCCGCCCGCCCGAACGCGCCGACCTCCTCGACGATCGCCTGCATCTCGGCCTCGATGTCCAACGGCGTGTTGTCGGTGTGCTCCGGCGCGCCGACCGCGGCGAGGATCTTGAGCGGCCCCGGCGCGGGCGGCAGGACCTGCGGCGCGACCCCCACCACCGTGCGGGTCACGGTCACCCCGTCGACCGCGGCCAGCACCTGCTGGTCGGCGAGCCGGATCAGCTCGAACGGCAGCTCGTGAGCCGCGCTGTCGGCGTCGACGACCACGTCGAGGGCCGCGCCGTCGACGGCCTTGGTCACCAGGGTCGTCAGGTCGTCGAGCGTGTCCGGGTCGAACAGCGCGGCCGACAGCCGCAGCCCCAGCTGTGCCAGCCGCGCCTCGGCGTCCGGGTGCTCGAGCAGGGTCCACACCTCGTCCCGGCCGAACGGCAGCGGCTCGTCCCGCTCGCACAACACGGTTCCCGCCAGCGTCGCGGTGCACCGCAGGCGGCCGTCGGCGACGGCGACCTCGAGGCGCAGTTCGTGCCGGGGCGCCTGGCCGTCGGTGCCGCACCGCTCACGCAGATCGGCGGCCAGAGCGGCGACGCCGCGCGGGCCCAGTGACCTCAGCCGGTAGATCGGCCCGGGGTGCTCGACGAGGAAGTCGGGCAGGTCGTGCAGGGTATGCGCGGGAAGCACGACGGGCAGCACCGCGGTGGCGGCCGCGTCGCCGGCCTCCACCAGATCCTTGATCGCCCGCGGAACGTGCCACAGGTGCTCCTCGTCGGCGGACGCGACGTCGCGATACCGCGGCGATCCGACGAGCACCACCGCACCCGCCGATCCGATGTCCGCGACGGCGCCGGAGCTCGGCAGCAGGTGCGCGTCCACACCGGACGCCCGCAGCATGATCCACAGATCCCGGACGGCGCTGCTGTGGGCAGCGCCGTCCGGCGCGTGCGAGATGAGAACTCGAGACATCGGATCGTGACTGCTCGTTTGTGCCATGGGGACCCCTAACGACCTTCGGCTGCCCGTGATACCGGGGCCTGCGCCCAAAAGGACTTACGGATCCGGCGGCGTTCGGTTCAATCGACTCAGGAGTACGCGACGTCGCACTACTCGGTGCCACCTCGGCGGGCACCGAGCGAGTCATGGGAGCCGACACCTCCATCAGAGGACGAGCGGATCAAGCGCCTACCCACGATGTGATGATGGCAGTGCGGGCATGCCACTTCGAACGATCAACAAGGCCTAGAAGGCATCGATGATTTTCGAAATTGGTCATGCCCGCCCTGCATCTCCCCACACGGGCACATCTACACCAACCAACTCAAGCCGGAAACGCGCCACGACTTGGCCGGGTCCCTGGGGTTCATTCGGCTCCTGGAACCGCCTGGGGTCACCGGTTCGTCACCACCGCGGCGAAGATGTGCAGTGTCGGCAGACCGGCCTGCACCGGCGCACCGCCGGCGACTGGCAGACGTACGCCCGTCAGGGCCTTTCCGGATGCGAGTGGCACCTGCGCGCTGAATACCGCGCTCGGTGCGTCGTATCGGACGTTGCCCTGCCGGTTCTGGTAGCTCGCGACCACCGCCACGGTGGCCTCGGTGGTGGCGGACACGAACCAATCCGGCGAGTCCAGCCGGTACGTCTGGGTCGTCCCGTCGCTGTAGTGAATCGTGCCGGTGCCGGAGACTCCGCCGTAGCTGGCCGAGTAGAGGAACGCCAACGTGTTCCCCGAGCCCGGCACCGTGATCAGCTGGCCGGTGGCGATGGCGTTGTCCGGCTGGCCCGTTCCGGCGGTCGCCGGCCAGGTCAACGAGACACCGCCGGTCGTCACGCTGCCACCCGGCACGGCACCGCCGGCCGCGAGTGCCTGCCCGGAGAAGCTCGCGCCGCCTCCGTCGAAGTTGCCCGGGCCGGTGTTGGTGTCGCTGGTAACCCCAATGTTGTTGAAGGCCTCGGCGAGGGTGGTCGGCGCCTCCGGGATGGCGGGTCCGAACAGCCCGAGCGCGACCGCGTTAGCCATCGCCGCCATGCCGGCGTTGTTGGGGTGCAGGTGGTCGCCGGCATCGTAGGCGGGCAGGAACCGGGTGGGCGCCGCCGGGTCGTGGGTGGCCCGGTCAAAGTCGATCACCGCGTCGCAACCGGAACCAGCGCTTCGTACGAAGGCGTTGTACTCGCTGCGAGCGACCTCCCTGGCGGGACGCCAGTGCTCGTTGCCCTCGAACGGCGTAAGGGTCGCGCAGAAGAAGCTGACCCCGGCGGCGTGCGCCCGGTCGATCAGCTGGCGAAGGCCACCGATGAGCTGCTCCCCGGTCGGTTCCCGGCCGCTGGCGAGGTCGTTGATGGGGTTGTCGGCGAAGATGACCCACCTGACGCCCGAGCGGCTCAGTACGTCGCGGTCGAAGCGGTCGAGGGCGCTCTGGCCGATGCCGACGCCCAGGAGTTGGTTGCCGGCAACCCCTTCATTCGCAACCCCGACAGTACGCCCCGAGGCGTTCAACCTGGTCGCCAGCAAGTTGGTGTACCGCTGGTTCGCGTTGCCCGAGGAGTTGTGCCCCTCGGTGATCGAAGCGCCGAACGCCACCAACGTTCCGGTTGCCGCGATGTTCAGCACGTCAAGGTCGGAGATGATGATGTACCGCCAGATGGTCTCCCGCACCGCAATATCGGCTGCGCCGGCGACGTCGCCGTCCGCGAGGTAGTTCTCCTGGAACGAAAAGTCGTGGGTGGACACGCCCTGCGCGCGCTCGGGCAGGTAGAAGCTGATGACGACGTCCGACTCTGCCCGCACGGGGAACGGGACGGGGTCGCTGATCACTTCCCCATGGGCCGGGATGGTCACCGAGGTCTGCCCGCCGAAGGTCACGCTGCGATCGGTCGAGGTCACGATCGACGCGCCTGAGGCGCGCTCCGCCAGGTGGAAATCGGACAGCGTCAACGGCTGCTCGCTGAAGGCGTTGCTCAACCGGATCCGCGCCGCGGTGCCGGAAATGCTGGTGCGGACAATCTGCCGGACGGTCGTACTGGCCGGATAGTCGCCTCGCGCATTGTGGTGTGCCGTTGACCAGGTGCTGGTCCACCCATCCGCCGCCGTCGCGTGGACCGGCGCGGCCTGGGCCGGGACACCGGCAGCGGTGGCGAGTAGAGCGGCCAGTGCGGGACCGACAAGCCATCTTGTTGCTCTCATGTCTATCTACAACGGACGTCGGTCCGTATAGTTCGATGACTGTGAATCAGCTCTACTCATGCACTCCTATGTGAACGCCGCTGGCGGGATCGCGTTATAGAACCACGAGGTTCACGGTGCTGATCCATCACGATGAGCAGAGCCCTCGCCGAGACGATCACCAAACTGCCCGAGCTGCACAGGTCACCCACGTGGGACCGCGGCAAGGAGAGCCGCAGCTCAAGCGATCATCACCGCGTGCGATGCCAAGCTGGATCGCGCAGACCCAGACCGAACGCGCCCGCGCGGAAACCGAACTACCCACTATCGCGGGCACCGCCCCGCGCCGGATGAGCCAGGTAGAGATCACAGCCCTGGTGACCGCGCTCGGCGACATCACCACCGTGCTCCGTTACGCCGACCCAGCCGATAAGGCCGAGGTCTACCGGCAACTCGGACTCCGACTGAACTACCAGCCCGAAATGCAAACGGTGCGCGCTGAAGTGGATCTCAGCGCACACCGTGGGGCAATCGTTTGTGTCCGAGGGGGGACTTGAACCCCCACGCCCTATACGGGCACTAGCACCTCAAGCTAGCGCGTCTGCCATTCCGCCACCCGGACTGGGTGTGTTCAGCCTACCTCGCCGACTCCGGTGATCTCCACACCGTGAGCCGGCCCGGCGGGCCGCACGGGGAGTTACTGTACACGGCCGAGGTGGATCATGCACATCGCGCTCCCCCGCCCCAGGATCCTCGCTGGTTTGGCTGCTCAGACCGGACGTACCGCCCATCGGGGCGGGTCCGGGTAGCGTTCGCCGGGGTCCACCCGGCAGCATGACCACGTGTCCCACCCCTCCCCGCTGGCCGCCGCCGCGCACCGGGCCCTCGCCCTGCGCGACGCGGGCGATCTGAGCGCTGCCCGTGAGCTGCTGGCCGAGGCCGTCGGGGCCGCCCGTCCGACGTACGGCGAGGACCACCCGGACGTCCTCAACACCGCTCACCTGCTGTCCCGGTTCCACCGCGAGGCCGACGACCCGATGGCCGCCCGCCGGGTGCTGGAGGAGGCGTACGCGGCCGGGGAGCGCCGCTGGGACCCGTCCGACCCGCTGATGCTGGCCATCTCCTACGACCTTGCCGGCGTCGCTGAGGAGCTCGGCAATCGGCACGAGGCCCGCCGCAACTATGCCCGCGTCGCCGACGCCGGGCCCGCCGTGCTCGGCGAGGACCATCCGGCGGTACGCATCGCGCGCCGCTACCTCGGCCACCCCGACCCGGTGCCCGCAGCGACTGCCGCCGGTCCCGTCGCTCCGGACCAGGGGGCGATGGCGGCGCTGTCCGGACCGACGATGGCGTTCGCGACGTTGCCGCCGATCCGGCGACCGGCCCGACCGACGCCGCCGCCCGTCGCGGCCCCGTCCGGGCTTCCCTCCGCGGCACCGCCCGCTCCGTCATCCGCCGCTTCCCCTGCGCCCGCCCCCGCGGTGGCGCCCCGACCTGCACCTGTGGCTCCCCCCGCGCCCGTTCCTGCGGGGCCGCTCGGGCCAACGCCCATGGCTCCGCCCGCCCAGCCACCGTCGGCTCACTTCGTGCCCACACCCACGGCGTCGGCCAACCCATCGGCCGGGCAACGAGGGAATGCCGCGCCCCCGCCTGGGGCGCCCGTCTCGGCCTGGGCCGGGTCGCCCGGCGCTGCCGCTCCGGTCCCCTCGGCGCCGGCATCCCCCTGGGCCCCGCCGCAACCTCCTGCGTCCTGGACGGCCGACCCGGCGACCACCGCCCCGCCGCAGCCGTCAGCGCCCGCCACTCCCACACCGCTGGCTCGGCCGTCCGCTGCCCCGGCAGCGCCTCCCGCCTCGCCCGCGCCGCCAGCTTCGCACGTACCCGGTCCCCCGGCACCGTCTCCGACGCCGCAGGCACCGGGCTGGGACAACCCGACGGTGCAGGTCCAGCAGATCGGGCCGCTGTTGGAGGAGGAGATCGCGCGGGCCAGAGCAGGCGCCCCCGGCCACGGAGAGGCGGCCGGCGGAGAGCCGGCGGCGGCGGGATCCCCGCTGGGCACCGGCACGGGACCGCAGGTCGGCCCCGCTGCGCACCTCGGCCCGGTGAGCACGCCATCCGGTCCGGCGGCAGCCGCGACACCGTCACGCGAGGCCCCGACCAACCTGCCGTACAGCAACCCGACGCCGGTGTCGGTGCCGCCGTACCCGACGCAGCAGGTCAGTGCCCCACCCGCACCTCCGATGCCAGTCTCGGCGCCGCCGGGCCAGCCCGGGTACGGCCCGGCACAGCCGATCTCGGCCCCACCCGGCCAGCCCGGGCACGGTCCGGCTCAGCCGGTGTCCGCGCCGCCCGGGTACGGCTCGGCTCAGCCGCACCCGGTGTCGGCGCCGCCGATCAGTGCGCCGCCCGGTTACTTCCCGCCGGTCAGCGGTCCGCCCGGGCAGCCGGTGAGCGGCCCGCCGGGCTACCCGCAGCAGGTGAGCGCTCCGCCGGTGAGCGCTCCTCCGTGGGGCATGACCGCCCCGGCGTGGGCAGCGACGGCCCCGCCGCAGCCGCTGCCCACTCCGGACACGGCCGAGGCCAAGCCAGCTGAGGACGTTGCACCCGACGCGGACGAGTTGGACCAGGGGCTGGTCTCCTGGCCCGATCAGCCCGCGACGGATACGCCCGGGCGGCAAACGTTCGACGCGCGCGGCAGGTCCGAGCCGGTAACGCCCGGGTACGTCGCTCCTGGCATGACGTCCGTTGGCGAGGCCGCGCCCAGCACAGTCGCCCCGGTCGCGTCGGCACACCCGAACACTGCGGCACCCGTCGCCCATCCTGCGTCGAGCACGATGGCGCACACCCCGACGGCTCCAGCGAACCCGAACCCATCGCTCGCCCCGGGACACCACACCAACGCCGGTCAGTCCCACCCGGCCCCGGCCCACTACGACACCGTTCCGAGCCAGCCGCACCCCGCCGCGGGGCAGGCGGTCACCTACCCGCCGGTGGAGCCGTACCGGCCGCCCGCTCCGTCCGCCTACCCGGGGCAGATGGCGCCGTCGCCCGCGTACCCCCTGATGGAGGAGCCGGCGTCGCGCGGCCGGAGCCGGGCGGCGGTGGCCGTGGCGGTGACGGCGATCGGGGTGGCGGTCGCGGCGGTGGCCGGGGTCGGTGCGCTGGTGTTGAGCCGCGACGGTACGCCGGCGGCGGGTCCGGGGTCCTCGCCGGTGCCGGCGGGGCCGACGGCGAGCGGCCCACCTCCGGGTGATCTGGAGCTGCGGGACGACTCGGCGACGATCACGCTGTCGTGGACGGATCCGTCGGGTGGGACGGTGCCGTTCATGGTGGCCGGTGGGCGGACCGGTAAGGCGCTGGGTGTGATGGCCACCGTGGATCCGGGGCAGACGAGCTACACGGTCAACGGGTTGAGCGCCCGGGTGGACTACTGCTTCACGGTGTTGGCGGTCTGGTCGACGGACACGTTCGCCACCTCGGGGCAGGTGTGCACCGATCGTGAGCGGCGCACTCCGTCGGGCTGACCTGCGCGTCCATCGCGGACACGCTGGGTGTCCACAGCCGGACGGTACGGGTTCCCCCCGCGCGGCGCGGGCCCCTATGATGGCACCCGGCTCAGGGGAGGGGTCGCCGGCAGGGCGCGCCACCTGCCACGACGACACGGGAGGCAGCCGGTTGTGGCCACCATCGATGATGCCGTGAGCACCGGGCCCGACAATCCCCGTCCCCGTTCGCGGCGGCTGCGGGGTGGGCTGGTCACGATCGGCACGGTGACCGCGCTGCTCGCCGCGATGGGTCTGACCGTGTTGGGTCTGGGCGCGGCGGACAACGCGGTGGCCAGCTACGACGCGAGTTCGTGGCTGTGGAGCGCGGTGCGCGGTGAGCTGGCCCGGGTCAACGGGGTCACCGCGCGGGTGGACACCCGCACGGAGGTGCCGGGCGCGCGTCGGCACCCGATGCAGGTCACCCAGACCGACCGGCTGCTGGTGCTGCGGGACCTGAACACCGGTCAGGTCAGCTCCCTGGACCTGGCGACGTTGCAGATCACGGCGACCACGCGGACCACCCCCGGGTTGGGGGTGAACGTGGCGTTGCATGAGGACGCGGCGTTCGTGGTCGACGCGGTGCAGGGTGTGGTGCGCCAGCTCGACCCGCGGTCGCTGTCGCCGGTGGGTGAGCCGATCCGCTATCCCCCGGGCATCACCGGCGGGTCGTTCGACGGCACGGGCCGGCTGTGGATCGCGGTGCCCAGCGAGGGCACCGTCTCGGCGATCACCGCCGCGGCGCTGCCGGCCAAGCCCGCCTCACCGGGCACCGCGGGCGGGTTGAGCCCGAAGCAGGTGGAGACGTACGACGTGGCGCAGCCCAGCCACGAGTTGGTGGTGTCCACCCTGGATGACGGGGTGGCGGTGCTGGACCGCACGGCCGGTGCGCTGGTGACGGTGCAGCAGGGCACGGTGCGCCCGACGAAGCTGACGATGGCCTCACCGGGTGCGCTTCCGGCGCGTACGAGCGGGCCGAAGGTGCCGGTGACGCTGCCCGGTGAGCGGCGGGTGCTGGTGGTCGGTGAGGCCGGCGGTGAGGAGCGCGCGTTCGCGGTGCCGGGCACCGGTGACCGGTTGAGCCCGGCGGTGGCGTGGGCGGGCCGGTTCTACTGCGCCGACGAGGCGACGGGAGCCCTCTACGCGTTCGACGCGGACGGCACGCTCGTCGACACGGTCAAGGGGAAGGCGACCGGGCCGCTGGAGCTGGAGGTGCGGGAGAACCACCTGTTCATCAACGCCCCGGACTCGTCGACCGCCCGGGTGGTGGACGACAAGCACCAGGTGCGTGAGGTGAACAAGTACGCCAACGACGTGCTCGGTGGTGACCCGCCGCCGGTGGCTCCGCCGCCGCCCCCGCCGAAGAGGCCTCGCGTGGGTAAGCCGAGCGCGCCGCGCAGCGTGACGGCCGCGGCCGGCAACGCGCAGGCGCGGGTGAGCTGGCGGCCGGCGGCCGCGAACGGCGCGGAGATCACCAAGTACGTGGTGGAGGGCGCCGGCCAGAAGCGTGAGGTGGGCGCGAACCAGCGGGCCGTGGAGATCACGGGCCTGACCAACGGGGAGACGTACCGGTTCTCGGTGCACGCGGTCAACGCCAAGGGCGCGGGGCCGTCGCGGACCAGTAACCCGGTGACGCCGACGGCGGCGGTGCCGGACCCGCCGGCGAGCGTCACCGCGCAGGAGCGCCCTGACGGGACGGTGCTGGTGCGGTGGCCCGCGGCGAACGGGCAGGGCAACACGATCGCCAAGTACGCGGTGACGGCGACGTCGGCGGGCACGAACGCCCCGGTGGGTGAGTCGCCGAAGACGGAGCTGGTGGTGCCGGCCGGTGAGCTGGAGTACGGCACCCAGTACGCGTTCACGGTGGTGTCGGTCAACGACAAGGGCGCGGGCTCGGCGGCCTCCCCGGTGAGCAACACGGTGGTGCCGTTCGCGGCGCCGGGTCGGCCGGCCGAGCTGCGGGCGAGCACGGTGGCCAACCAGCCGGGCACGGTGGCGGTGCAGTGGGCGCCGGCCGAGCCGAACGGGCGCCCGGTCACCACATACCAGGTGGAGGTGGGTGGGCGCACCAGCGAGGTGACCGACACCCGCACGACGCTGACCGGCCTGGGCAACGGCCAGAACGTGACCGTGAAGGTGAAGGCGGTCAACGAGGCCGGGGCGGGCCCGGAGGCCACCGCCACCGCGCGGACGGTCGCGGAGCCGCGGGTGACGGTGACCGGGTCGTCGGCGACGGCGACCGCGGCGACGGTGACGTTCACCGTGGACGCCGGCGGCGGGCAGGCCACCTGCACGCTGACCACGCCCGGTGAGCCGGCGAAGAGCGGCGCGTGTTCCAGCATCACGATGAGCGGGTTGACGCCGGGCACGGCGTACACGTTCACGGTGACCGCCAGCAACGCCGCCGGCAAGGGCACCGTCACCCGCGCGCAGAGCACCGACGCGCTCTACGGCATCGCGACCTGCCACAACGGCGCCGAGGGCGAGACCGCCACCTACTGCGACAAGGACGTGAGCGGCCGCAACGGCAACGAGATCTTCTCGGTGACCCGGCAGGACAACGACCGGCAGGTCGGCTGGGCGAAGCCCGGCACCCGGCTCAAGGCGTACTGCAAGAAGTCCGGTGACGAGGTGTACGCCTACATCTACAACAACGACAAGCGCAGCACCTGGTGGGTGCAGGTCGAGTACGACGGGAAGAACTACATTCCCTGGGCCTGGCTGAACCTGGAGGGCGGCGACAACATCAACGTCCTGCCCACCTGCTGAACCACCCAGGCAAGGAGCACCACCACGTGAACACCCACGAGCCGCTCACCCAGCCGGAGGTGCAGGGCTTCGCCGCGCTGGCCGCCCGGCTGGCCGAGAACGTCAACTCGGTCGTGCTCGGCAAGCCGGAGGTCGTCCGGTTGGCGCTCACCGCGCTGTTCGCCCAGGGTCACGTGCTGTTGGAGGATGTGCCGGGCGTGGGGAAGACCACCCTCGCCCGGGCCATCGCCGCGACCGTGAAGGGCAAGTGGCGGCGCATCCAGTTCACCCCGGACCTGCTGCCCTCCGACGTGTCCGGGGTGACCATCTTCAACCAGGCCACCCGCGGCTTCGAGTTCCACCCCGGGCCGGTGTTCGCCAACATCGTCATCGCCGACGAGATCAACCGGGCCTCCCCGAAGACCCAGTCGGCGCTGCTGGAGGTGATGGAGGAGCGCACGGTCACCGTGGACGGCGTCCGGCACCCGGTGCCGCAGCCGTTCCTCGTGGTCGCCACGCAGAACCCGGTGGAGATGGACGGCACCTACCGGCTGCCGGAGGCGCAGCTCGACCGGTTCCTGGTGAAGCTGTCCGTCGGCTACCCCGACGAGGCCGTCGAGGTGGAGGTGCTGCGCGGCGCCACCGTCCGCTCCCCCGAGGCGCTGACCGCGATCACCGACACCGCCACCGTCGGGGAGATGGTGAAGATGGCCCGCCGGGTGCACATCGCCGAGCCGCTCTACGCGTACGCGGTGCGTCTGGCAGCCGCCACCCGCAGCCACCCGCAGGTCCGCGTCGGGGTCAGCCCCCGCGGGGTGATCGCGTTGACCCGCGCGGCGTGCGCGTACGCGCTCATCGACGGGCGGGGCTGGATCATGCCGGAGGACCTGAAGGCCCTCGCCGAGCCGGTCTTCGCGCACCGGCTGCTGCTCAGCCCCGACGCGCAGGTGCGCGGGGTGACCGCCGCCGAGGTGCTGCGCCAGGCGGTCGCGTCGGTGCCGGTGCCGCTGCCGTCGGGGCAGCCCGCCCCGGTGCAGGGCTGACCGGCCGCACCGCCGTGGGGATCACCGCCCGGGGTGTCGGGCTGCTCGCCGCCGCCGTGCTGCTGCTCGGGGTGGGTATCCGCTACGCGTACCCGGAGTTGGCGCTGCTCGGCGCGGCGGCGGCCACCGCCGTCGGCTACGCCGCCGTGGTCGCGGCGTGGCGGCCCCGCCTGGCCGTCACCCGGCACGCCGACCCGGACCGCGTCGGTCGCGGCGAGCCGGCCAGCATGAGCCTGACCGTGCGCAACACCGCCCGGCTGCGGGCGGCGAACCTGCTCGCCGAGGACCGCTGCGCCGAGCGGGCCGTGCCGGTGCCCCTGCTGCGGCTGCGCCCCGGCACCGACACGACCGTCCGCTACGACGTGCCGACCCGCCGACGCGGGGTGGTGCGGGTCGGGCCGCTGCGGGTGACCCGCCGCGACCCGCTGGGCCTGGTGTCGCTGTCGCGCTCCTACGGGGCGACCGTGCCGGTGTGGGTGTACCCGCGCGTGCATGCGATGGCCGCGGTGCCGACCGGCGCGGGGCGCAGCCTGGACGGGCGGGTCGACGCGGTGGCGCACGGGTCGATCACCTTCGACTCGCTGCGGGAGTACGTGGTCGGCGACGAGCTGCGCCGGGTGCACTGGCGCACCAGCGCGCGGGTGGGTGAGCTGATGGTGCGGGAGAATGTGGACACCAGCCTGCCCCGGA
The DNA here is from genome assembly GCF_044466625.1 of Micromonospora sp. NPDC049366. NCBI lineage: Bacteria > Bacillati > Actinomycetota > Actinomycetes > Micromonosporales > Micromonosporaceae > Micromonospora > Micromonospora sp. NPDC049366. The sequence continues at coordinate 145,112 of NZ_JBITMV010000018.1, read as the reverse complement.
TCGTGGTGCTGCTCGACAACCGGGCCTCCGCGCACCCGGACCGCCGCGACGGGGTGGCCGCGTCGTTCGAGTCGGCGTGTGAGGCGGCCGCGTCGGTGCTGACCGCCGCGCACCGGGCGGACCTGCCGGCGCACCTGCTGATGACCGTCCCCGACACTCTGACGGCGAGCACCGACGATGGCGACGCCGGCCCGGCCGGGCGCGGCGCGGCGGCGCGCACGTGGGCGGTGCTGCGCGGTCGGCGGCGGGCCGACACCGACGACACCGCCGGCCCGGACACCACCACCGGTCCGGGCGGGCCGCTGGACCGGCTCGCCGCCGTGGACCTCGTCGACGGCGCACCGGTCGACGACGAGGACCCGCTGCGGGCGGCCGCGGCCCGGCTGCGCCGCGACCGGCTCGGCGACACCCTCGTCGTGCTCACCGGCCCCGGCGGGCGCGACGACCTCGGACACGTCGGCGCGCTGCGCGGCGCGTACCCGTCGGTGGTGGTCGGGGTGTTCGGCGCGACCGAACCGACGCCGCCGGGCACCGCGGGCCTGGTGGTCATCGACGCGGCAGACGGCGCGGAGTTCGCCGCCGAGTGGGACGGGGTCCGCCGGTGGTGACCGTCCGCGACGCCCGACCCGCCCCTATGGACGACGCCGCCCCCGACCCGGGTGCCCGTCCCGGCCGGGCCGCCGCCGTGCTGCGGGCCCTGCCGGTGCCCCTCGCGCTGGTCACGATGACCGCGCTGGCCGGGGTGGTGCTCGGCCGCGTCTACGCCGGGCCGCTGCTGCCGCAACTGGTAGCCGGCGCGGCCGCCGGCGCGGTGCTGGTCAGCGTCGCCGCCCGACGCCTGCCGTCCTGGCTGGTCGCCCCCCTGTCGGTGCTGGCCATGGCCGGCTACACCGCCTGGTCGCTGCGGATCGCCGCCACCCACGCCGCCCTGCCCGGCAGCCTCGCCGAGGTCGCCGGGGACGCCGCCCGCAACGGCATCCCCCGCCTGCTCACCGCGATGATCCCCGTCGAACCGGCCCCCGACACCGTGCTGGTGCCGCTGGTGGCCGCCTGGCTGGCCGGGTTGACCGGGACCGAGGTCGCGGTCCGCGCCGGCCGGGTCCTCGCCGGCTACCTGCCACCGGCGCTGCTCTACGCGGGCACCCTCTACGTCGTCGGCCCCAACGCCGGACCCGCGCTGTGGCCCACGGTCGCGTTCGTCGCCGCCGCGGCGCTGGGCCTGGCCGCCTCCAACCGGCCCGCCCGCGGCGGCGGCGACCCGGTCGCCGGGCTGGCCCCCCGCGTCCGGGTCGCGGTGCGGGCCCGCCTCGCCGCCGGCGCGACGGTCGGCGTCGCCGTCGTCGTCGCGCTGGTGGCGCTGCTCGGGCCGGCGATCGTCGGACGGGTCGACGGGCGGCCGGTGGACCCCCGCCGCTACGTCGAGCCCCCGCAGGTGGAGACCCTCGACGAGAACCCGCTGATCCGCATCTCCGGATGGGCGCTGCACCCGGAACAGCAGCTCCTGCAGGTGACGACACAGCGCGACGGCGCCGCTCCGACCGCGCCCGCCGACCCGTCGGCGGAACCGTCGGGTGATCCCGGCGACGAGACCAGTGACGGTGACCCGGCCGACGGCAACGCCGTGCGGATCCGGCTGGCGGTGCTCAGCGACTACGACGGCGTCACCTGGCGGGTCGGCGCCACCTACCGCAACGCCGGGCGGATCCTGCCCACCACCGACCCGGCCCGCGACAGCACCGTGGAGACCGTCCGGCAGGACATCACCGTCGCCGAACTGACCGGGCGGCTGCTGCCCGCCGTCGCCACCCCCCGCGAGGTCAGCGGCGCACGGGTCGCGTATGACCCGGCCACCGGAACCCTGATCCGACCCGAAGGGCTCACCCCCGGGTTGCGGTACACGGTCACCTCGGCGCGGGAGAAGCCGGACGCCAACCTCCTCGCCACCGCAAACGTGCCCGCCGGCGAGGCGGTGGCCCGGGTGCTGCGCGTCGCCGACGGGGCGCCCGAGCCGCTGACCCGGCTGGCCGCCCAACTCGCCGAGGACAACGGCGCCCCGTACGCGCGCGCCGCCGCCATCGAACAGTTCCTCGCCGAGCACTACCGGGTGGTCGCCGACGCGCCCAGCGGCCACGCCTACCCGAACCTCGCCTTCTTCCTCTTCGGCCCTCGTAACGGCGGCGGGCAGCGCGGCACGTCCGAGCAGTTCGCCGCCGCGTTCGCGGTGCTGGGCCGGCTGACCGGGCTGCCGACGCGGGTGGTGGTCGGGTTCCGGTCCAGCGGGGACGGCCCGGTGCGCGCCGGTGACGCGTACGCCTGGCCGGAGGTGCTCTTCGACGGCCTGGGCTGGGTGCCGTTCGACCCGATGCCCCGCCCCGACCGGGAGCCCCGCCCGGTGGAGGAGGACTTCCGGCCGAAGCCGGAGGACCCGCCCCCGTCGGAAGCGCCGGCGCCCACCCTGGAGCCGACCGCGTCCCCCGAGCCGGCGGCCGACGCGACCGGACCGGACACCGACGGCGGCCTGTCGACGCCGGTGCTCGTCGGCGGCGGCACGGGTGGCCTGCTGCTGCTGGTCGGGGCGGTGCTGCTGACCCTGCTGGCGATGCGCCGCTCGCTGACCCGCGCCCGCCTCGGGCGGGGCGACCCCGGCGAGCGCATCGCCGGCGCCTGGCGGGAGGTCACCGACGCGCTGCGCCTGGCCGGCCACCCGGCCGGCACCGACCTGGCCGCCACCGAGGTCGCCCGGCACGCCCGCCGCGCCGTCACGCCGCCCGGGGCCGACGATTCGAGCGGTGACCCGCCCGCCGGTGGCCAACCCGACGGTCGCGAGGCAGGTCGCGGCGGCGCGCCGGACGCCGTGCAGGACCTGGCCGACCTGCTGAACCAGGTCACGTTCGCGCCCGGCACCGCCACCGTCGCGCAAGCCGACCGGGCCGTCGGGGCCGCCACCGCCTACGTGACGGCCCTGCGCGCCACTCGTTCCCGGTGGCGCCGCCTGCTCTGGTCCGTCCACCCCGGGCCGCTCCGCTGGCCCCGCTGACCGGGCACGACGCCGGGGCTCGGCCTCGCGGACGCCGTCGGCGGCAACCGGGGAGTGCCACCCCGACTCAAACGCGATTGAAGAGCTGGTACTCGGCCACCGTGCGGAAACCCATCCGCTCATAGATCGGCCGGCCCATGGAACTCGCCTGCAGCGTCGCCACGCGCAGCCCGCGGCGTCGGCCCTCCGCGATCGCCGCCCAGGTGAGCGCTGCGCCAATGCCGCGACGGCGGAACTGCTCCTGAGCGGCCACCAGGTAGATGCCGGCGACCCCACCCCGGTCGAGCAGGGCGGACGTGGCCACGACGCGGCCCTCCACCACACCTGCGAAACGAATCAGATGATCCGGCGCGTCCGGGTAGTCGGTCTCGATCAGCAGCGCGGCGCCCTCCTGGTCCGCGGGCACGCCCATCGGGCCCGCGTAAGCCGCGACCCACTCACCCAGCCGCCCGGGCGACACGACCTTCTCGATCGACAGGCCGACCGGCACCGGCGGCTCGACCAGCTGATCGATCCGGGCAGCCATCACCGGCAGAACGCCCGCCTCGGCCGCACCCGCCGCGCGCAGGTCGTCGGCCAGACCGCGATAGCTGTCCGGGCCGACCCACCACACCCACGGAAGCTCACCGAAGCCCTTCGCGATCGACAGCGCCTCGTCGAACCGGTCCTCGCCGACCCGCAGGATGCCGTTCAACAGCCCGTGCCGAACCCCGCTGCGATACCACGTGAGCCCGTCGTCATCCATCCGCTCCTCCCGACCGTAGCCGAGCCAGTAGTAGCGGTTATTGATCAGTTGGGGCGCAAGATCCTGGACGGACCCGGAGATACTCATACCAGTCCTGACGCATGAAGAGTCGAATCTGTCAGATTGCTCGTGGGCCCTCCGACACAGGCGCCTCCCGGTGAGCCCCGGGTCGATCCGTGCCCCGACCCCCCGCTCGCCGATCGCCCGCAGGTCCGCCTCGCGGGGTGTGACGGCGGCCACGAACCGTCTGTTCCGTCCCGGGTTACGCCATCGGGGCATGACGTCTCCACTCGTGCTCCCGCTCGGGCTCACCTTCGACCGGCGGCACTGGGCTCCTCAACGGTCCTCCACACTGACCTCCAGCCGCGGAACGTCGTGGATGAACTCCGCCCGTCGGGGGCCGTTGTAGGAGGTGGTGACTGCTTCGGGGCTCCCCTCCGACAGCGGTCAGCGCGCGACTCGCTGGGGAAGAAAGCCGCCGGCACGTACGGCGGCCTACGCGCCGACCGCTCGGCGACCTCAGGCAGAGCGCGTCAGCACCGAGTCATCGGTGGCCGGTGTCCTTCCGCGCACCTCCAGGCGCGGAAGGACACCGGCGGGGCGCCCCGGGACGGCCGCGACGTGCCGAACAGCGCCAGCGCGCCGGACAGACCGATGACCAGGCGATGCCGCGGTGACGGATCGCCCAGATGGTTCGCGCACGCCGTGACGTGGCCGGCGCGGGTCGGGACCTCGAACACGGGTCCCTGAACGGGAACTCGTCGGGACGTCAGCCGGATCCGTAGACAGTACGGGGTCCGTCGCGTCCACCGCGGCGAGCAGAGATTCACGATTGGCAGGGGCAGCGGAATGTCGGAGTCGATGGACACGTCGGCCGGGAAGCGGGAACGTGCGACGGCATCGGCCACCGCGACGGACACACCGAAAGACGGCGTTGCCGCAGCCTCGCCGGATCTCCGACCCCGCGACGCCCGCGGCGGCTTCGTCGGCGCCTTCGCACGCACCGTCCGTCGCACCCGCCCCCACTCGGCTGTCGGCACGGTCGCCGTCAGCGCCCTGACCGTCGTGGTGGTCGCGGCGGTGGTCGTGGCCGGCGGCGCACTGCTGAACAGGTCCAGTGGCACCGGCCAGACCTCCACCGCCGGCAGGACCGAGGCTTCCGTCCCCAGCGTCGGGACGTCCGCGACCGCCCCTGGCTCGGGCCCGGCCGGCCGGCCCGGGGCCCCCGGACCGGCCGGCCCTCCTGGACCGCCCGGACCCGCCGGCCCGCCCGGACCGTCCGGCCCGACGGTTCAGTCGGGGTCGACCGGCACGGTAGCCCGGTCGGGTTCGACCGCCGGCACCGATTCAGCTGCCCAGCGGGCCACCACGGCCGAGAAGAAGCAGTCGCCGTCCCCCACCGTCACGTACACCGGCGTCGCCGGACGTGGCTGTGCCAGCGCCGGCACCACGTATGCGGAGTACGGCTGGTACACCAAGGGCGACGCCGGCTGGTGGACCCTCGCCAACGGCAGCTACACCGGTGACGGCTGCAACGGACAGTTCACGGACATGCCGATGTCCGGCGACGCGAACTGGGACCAGCCGGGGCAGGCGATCGTCTGGGGCTTCAACGTCGGTAGCCGCCGACAGTCCTGCACCCTGTCGCTCTACGTCCCGACCAGCAACAGCCCGCGCGACGTGGCTGCCACCAGGGCACACTTCTTCATCGTCCACGACACGAGTGACAACGTCAGCTACTCGAACCCGACCGGGCAGGTGTTCGTCAACCAGGGCGCGAACCACCGGCGTTGGGTGACGCTCGGCACCTGGCCCGCCGAGAACGGCAAGATCGCGGTCAAGCTCACCAGCCGGGGAAACCCGAACGGCTACTCGATGACCTACCCGCACCTTGCCGGAGGTGCGGTCAGAGCACGCTGCGTGGCCGCGTGACGTGAAGGCAGCCTGGGAGCGGGTGGCACCCCGCGGCTGGGGTGCCCACCGCACCATCGGCGCGGCGGTACGCAAGGCGTCGCCCGGCGCCACGATCTGCGTCGAACCGGGCGAGTACGTCGAGCAGGTGGTTGTCGACAAGCCCGTGGTGATCCGCGCGGAGGGCGGTTCGGGCAGTGTTCGGCTGGTCGGTACGAACGGTCCGGCGCTGGTTCTCCTGGCCGACTCCGGCACCGTCCAGGGACTGTCCATAGCGGGAGGCGCCAGGGCCGCGGCGGTGGTCGCCGAGCGGGGCGCCGTCGCGTTGGAGGCCTGCCAGATCCGGGGCGAGGTCCGCGTCGTCGGGAACGCGGCTCCGGTGCTCCGTGACTGCCGGGTGTCCGACGGCGGCATCGTCCTGGACGAGACGAGCGAGGCGTTGTTGACCGACTGCTCTGTCACCGCGGCGCCGAAGGACGCCATCCTGGTGCAGGGCGATGCCGCACCCCGGTTGAGCGGAGTCCGCGTCAGCCGCGCCGCCGGTGACGCGATGGTCTTTGCCGGGGCGGCGCGCGGGCTCGTCGAGGGCTGCGAGGTGAGCAGCCCGGCCGGCGCCGGGCTGGTGCTGCGGGAGCAGGCCGCGCCGACCGTACGCGGGCTGCGCATCCGCGACTCCCGGGGCGACGGGATCCGTGTCGAGGGAGCGCCCGCGCCGGCCCGCGCCGCGCAGAGCGCCGCCGCCGCGGCGGGCGCGAGCACCGGAGGGCCGCTGCTGGAGGAGGTCCAGGTGGCCCGGGCCGCCCGATCGGGCATCGCCGTGTCCGGCGCGGTCAGCGTGGTCGTGCGCGCCGGCACGATCACCGAGCCAGCCGGCGCCGGAGTGTTGGTGACCGGAGACGCGCGGGTGCGGATCGAGAACACCTCGGTCGCCCGATCCGGCGGTTCCGGCTATGTGGTCCGGGACGGCTCGGACGTGGCGGGCGACCGGATCAGCGTGGATCGGGCCGGTGCCAACGGGGTGCTGGTCCGCGACGATGCCGGCGCGAGGCTGACCGACGTGCGGCTCACCGGCACCCGCTACACCGGGGTGCACGTGGGTGGCCGGGCAGAGGTTCGCCTCACCCGTGGTGAGGTCCACGAGACCCCCGAGTTCGGCGTACGCGTCGTGGATCTGGCTCTGGCCGAGCTGCACCAGGTGCGGATCCAGGCGGCCGCGATGGGCGGCCTGGCCGTGGAGAACCGCGGTGACCTCACCGCGATCGGCTGCGTTGTCGCCGGCGCGGCGACCGGAGTGACGTTGGCGAGCAGGCACCTACCGCAGGTGCGCGACTGCGAGATCCGGGACAGCGGACGGACCGGGATCCTGGTGTCCGAGGGGACGGCCGGGTTGCTCTCCGGCTGCCTCATCAGCGGTACCGGCGACGCGGGCGTCCGCCTGGCCGATCGGGCCATGGCCGTCATCGAGGGCTGCACGATCTCCCACACCGGCGGGACCGGCCTGGTGGTGGGTGGCGAGGCACGGCCGGACGTGCGGTCCAGCTCGATCTCCGACACGCAGATGAACGGCATGTACCTGCACGACGGCGCGCAGGGCAGGTTCGTCGACTGCCTCGTCACCCGCACCCGCTATCCGGCGCTGCACGTCGGCGCGGGCGCGCGTCCGCTGTTTCAGCGACTGCGGCTGGTGGACGCCGCGCGCGGGCTGAGCCTCGATCCGCGCGCCGAGCCGGTGTGGCAGGAGTGCAGCTCCTCGGGGATCGACGCGGATGACCTGCCGGCGTCTCGCCCCGCTCCGCTGACGGTCGGCGCCGCGCCCGGTGGAGCCGGACAACCTCGCACCGCGGGCGCCGAGTCGCTGGTGGACCTGCTGGCCGAGTTGGACGCCCTGGTGGGGCTCGCCGGCGTGAAACAGGACGTCGGTCGCCTCGTGAATGTCATGCAGATGGTCCGGCAACGGCAGGACGCGGGACTGCAACCACCACCCCTCGGGCGGCACCTCGTGTTCGCCGGAAACCCGGGGACCGGCAAGACCACGGTCGCGCGCCTCTACGGCCGGCTCCTCGCGGCGATCGGACTGCTGGACTCCGGACACCTGGTGGAGGCCGACCGCTCCACGCTGGTGGGTGAGTACGTCGGCCACACCGCGCCGCGCACCCAGGCCGTGTTCCGGCGCGCTCTCGGCGGCGTGCTGTTCATCGACGAGGCGTACTCGCTGGTGCCGGCCGGTCACCAGAGCGGCGACTTCGGCCAGGAGGCGATCGTGACGCTGGTGAAGCTGATGGAGGACCACCGTGACGAGGTCGTGGTGATCGCCGCCGGCTACCCGTCGGACATGGCCCGCTTCGTCGGTTCCAACCCGGGCCTGGCCTCCCGGTTCACCCGCACGCTCACCTTCGCCGACTACGACGACGCGGAACTGGTCCAGATCGTCGGGCGGCAGGCGAACGCCCACCAGTACCGGCTCGCCGACGAGACCGTCGCCGCGCTCCTGCGGTTCTTCTCGACGCTCGACCGCGAGGTGCCGTTCGGCAACGGACGCACCGCACGGCAGGTGTTCCAGGACATGACGGAACGCCACGCCCAGCGAGTTGCCGAGGTGCCCGACCCGACGGAGGAGCATCTGACGCTCCTCACCCCGGCGGACCTGCCCTGAGCGTGGTCGACCCGACGCTCACGCCATGATCCGGTGTTCGATCGCTCCGACCTGGTCGACGGCGAGGCGGAGGGTGTCGCCGGGTCTGAGCCACCGATTGATCTCGATACCCGACCCGTTGACGTAGGTGCCGGTCGCGAAGACCTCCCCCGGAAGGAGCCGCTCGCCGGACGAGGCGTGGGCCAGCATCTCGCCGAGCGTCCACCGGGCGTGGGTCGGATCCGGCTTCGCGACCACCTCTCCGTTGATCTCCACCGTGGCCGCCAGTTCCCGCCATCGCGGGAGAATGTCGCCCGCGGTGACGGCGGTCGCCGACAGCGATGTCAGGAAGTGCTTCGCCTTCTGTGGGCCGAAGTTGCTGCCCATCTCGGCGACCTGCACGTCCCGTGCGCTGAAGTCGCACAACACGGCGAAAGCGCCGATCGCCTGTTCGGCCTCGGCTGGCGACGCGTCGAGCAGCGGCGCGTTGAGCACGAAGGCCAGTTCGAGCTCGTAGTCCAGCGCCGTCGTGTAGCTCGGGCCACGAACCGGGGTTCCGCTGGGCACGACCGTCGCGGCGTTGCCCATGTAGTAGATCGGCTGCTGGTACCACAGCCGACGAGGCCGGAACAGCGGGAACGTCCTGCGGGTGGTGAACTCGAACGCCGTGGCCAGCCGGGCCACCGCCGGTCGGAATCGGCGCACCCACCCCCGGGCGACGCCGACGTTGTGCTCCTCGTAGAGCAGGAAGTCCCGAAACGACAGCGGTTGGAACGGCAGCACCACGTCGCCCTCGGCGGCGTGTTCCGCGGCACGAGCCGCCTCCCACTCGGGGGCGAACGGCGAGACGTACCCGAGCGCGGCATCCGGCTCGGCGAACCGCCACTCCTCCTCGTGCGGCTGGCGCACCTCGGTGATCAGGCGCTGACCGGCGCCGAGGCGACGACGTACGTACATGGTGTCCTCTCAGGAGTGGATGGCGCTGCTACACGGAAGGGCCCGGCACCCTTCAGGTGAGAACGACGTACACGAGATCCCATGGTTCGCGCCGCACGCGGTCCGTCAGAACGCGGCCGCCGCGGCACCGCCCGAGACGCGTCACCCGAGCTCACCGATCAGCTTCTCCATCGCCTCCGTCATGGGACCCGTGCTCCGACCGAGCATCTGGGTGGAGTTCGCCTCACAGTCCCGCACGGCACCCAGGATCTCCTCCGCGAGCCGGGTGGGCGCCTGCTCCATCGCGGCAGGGTCGATCCAGAGCGCGTCCAGCTTGCCGGCGCGCATGGTCACCCGCACCCTGCCGCCCGGTGAGCTGCCGTGCACCTCGATCGACTCGAACTCCTCCCGGACGCGCTCCAGGTCGACGGTGAGCTTCTTCATCTGCTCGGTCATCTGCCGGAAGTCAGGCATGGTCATGGTTCGTTTCTAACCGCCGGTAACGCGAACCGACAGTTACCTTTCCGGGACATCGCCTCGGCCGGTCATCGGCGCCGACCTGCCGGCCGCCTCGGCCCGGCCCGAGGGCGCACGCCCGCTCAGGTGCGGTGAATCTCGCACGTTCGACGCGGCACCGAACAAACGTGCTCCGCCTCCGTCACATCAATCGGGACATCAATTCGGGGTCCCACTCGGGTAGCCGGCGGGACGAGTCGAGCTCCACCGGCGTGACGAGCCGGACAGCGATGCTCGGGAACAGGAACGGAACGATGAGCAGCAGCGACGCGTCGCAGAGCAGGATGGGACAGGCCGACGGGGAGGCATCGGGACTGGCCGTGGTGTCCGAGAACGCCATCCTCCGCAACGGCCTCGCCCAGGTCCTGGCCAGTGCTCCGCATCTCGTCGTACGACACGTGGTGGACACGCTCACCGCACTACCCGCCGGCGACGACGCACCGGCGCTGGTGGTGCTGGATCTGCGGCACCGCGGGGCACGGGTCGGCGCAAGCTTCTGGAGGCTGCTCCCGACGACGAGCCGCACCGTCGCCCTCTGCCGGCCGGACGACCCACCCAACCTGCCCACCGCCATCCAGGGTGGCGCCCGAGCCTTCCTCAGCCGCGATTCGGATGCCGCGGAGCTGCTCCACGCGATCGACACCGTGCTCCACGGCGGACTGCACGTCTCCGCCGACCTTCTCCACCACCTGCTGCACCAGACCGCACCCGAGCCGACCGGCCGGGAGTCGCAGTTGGCGGCCAGGGAAGTCGAGACCCTGCGCCTGTTGGCCGAAGGATTGACGCACGGCCAGATCAGCCGCCGCATGGGGCTGACCGAGTCGACCGTCAGCACCTACGTCAAGCGGATCCGCAGCAAGCTCAACGCGGGCAACAAGGCGGAGCTGACCCGGCGGGCTATCGAGCTGGGCTACGTCACGCCCCGCTGAGCGGACCCGATGGGGACGTCCGTTTGGTAACTCGCGGTGGTCCCGGCGCACTGGAAGCCTGGTGCGCGAATGTCGATCTACCGCCTCCGACGGGAGAAGCCATGACGATGCCAGGCTTCCGGGTCACACCGGAGATGGTCCACAGTGCCTCGATCAGCTGCAGTCAGACGGCCGAGCAGGTGTCGCAGCAGCTCGCGGTGTTGCGCAACTACGTGGTCGGGTTGGAGGCGACGTGGCACGGCATCGCCCAGGACACCTTCCAGCAGCTCATGATCGACTGGGACACCTACGCCCGGATGATGCACGATGCGTTGACCGATATCAGCCTCGGCTTGCAGGGCAACTATGCCAACTACACCGACGCGGAGGCGAGGAACGTCCGCAACCTGCAACCGATCAACGACCTCGCGACCGGTTCCGCCGGCGTCAATCTGCCGCCGGCACGTTTCTGAGCGCCGGCCACCCGAAGATTCCCTCGCCCCGAAAGAGAGACAGCAATGGCCGTCGGAGGCATCGACTCCCGCGAGATCGCCGTGCCGGTGGACCTGGATCAGGCCGGGCCCTTCCTCAACAACATGGCTCAGACGATCGAGGATGAGCTGATCAAGTTGCGGAACCTGCTTCAGCCGGTGCTCGACAGCTGGGACGGCGAGAACAAGCGGTACTACGAGGGCCTGCAACTGGAGTGGAACGTCGCCGCCGAAGGGCTGCTCGGCCCGCAGGGCGTGCTCGGACAGATCGCGCACGCCATGAACGTCACCTGGCAGAACTACACCGACTGCGAATGGACCAATGTCCAGACCTGGAAGCACTGAGGCGCAGCCCCGCTGCCTCGTCACCGTCGTCGGGGCCCGCAAGCGGGTCGACCTGGCCGTTCCCGCCGACGCGCCGATCGCCGAGTACGCGGACCTGTTGGCCCGCCTCGTCGGCCAGGAGTCGGACGAGGCGCTGCCACCGGCGTGGACCCTGGCTCCCCTCGGTGCGCCCCCTCTTCCCCTGACCTCGTCGCTGTCCAGCGCCGGAGTCGTCGACGGAGCCGTGCTCTATCTGCGCGACGTACTCGACGGTGAGGCGGACGAACCGGTGGTTCGCAGCGTCTGGGAGGTGGTCTCCGAGCTCGGCAAGGCCGGGCGGGGATCACGCTGGGACCTGCCGGCCAAAGGCCGCAGCGCGATTCTGCTCGGCGCGGCCTGGCTGCTCTTCGCCCTGGGATACCTGACGATCGCCGACCGCGGCCGGGTCCTCGTCGGGGTGTCGGCGGCGACGATCGGGGTCGGGTTCGCCGTCGCCGCCCGACTGCTTCGACCGTACCCGCGGGTCCTGCCGGGCGGGCTGCGGACGCTGCTGGGCTGCGCCGTGATCCCCTGCATGGCGCTGGTCGCGATCCTCAGCCTCGGACCGGTGCGCTGGGACGTTCCACACCTCGTCTACGGGCAGGTCGGCGTGACGCTCGGCCTGCTCATCGCCCTGGTCGCGGTACCCGGAGTGCTGCTCGCCGCGGTGACGCTGCTGGTGGTGGTCACCGGGTCCATGACGACGATCGCACTCGCGCTCGGCGCCAGCCCGGCAGCCACCGCCGCGACCGCCGCGGCCGCCGGGACCCTCTTCCTCGCCGTCGCTCCCCGCGTCGCCGGCCTGCTCACCGCCGCCTCATGGCTGCGAATGTCCTCGCCGACAGTCGAGCCGGCGGCCGACGCCGACAAACTCGGCGCACGGGTGGCCCAGGCCCGGCACACTCTGGTGCTGCTGATGAGCACCACCTCGGCGATCGTCGCCGTGGCACTGCTGGTCCTGACCCGGGACACCTCCGCCTTCTCGCTCGTCCTGGCGGCGGTAGCCACGGTCGCGCTGCTCGTCCGCGCGGGGACCTTCGAATTCGCGACCGAGGCGATCGGGCCGGTCGTGGCCGGGACGGCCGGAACGTTCGGACTGATCGGCGCGCTCGGTCACTGGAGCGCGACCCGACCACTGGTGCTGCCACTGATGCTGCTCGCCGGCGTCGCGGCGGTCTGCGCCGGGCTGCCGGTGGTGCTGTGGCGCTCCGGCGTGAGCGGCGCCGACCTCGGCCGGGAGCGACAGCCTCCCCGGTTCGGCGCCTTGCTGACGACGTGTCAGGTCGTGCTGCCCGCCCTCCTGCTCGGTGTCTACGGGGTCTACGGCCTGCTCTGGGGGCTCGGCCGCAGCTTCTGACGGACCGGTGCCGGACGAGGGCGGCAACTCACGGAAAGGGAACCATGAACTGCGCGTGCCGCACCAACACGGCGGTGATCCGATGAGCGAGCCTCTGTCCGCGCCGGCCGGGAACTCCCCAGCCGGCGATGGTGGATTCACGCCACGGCGAATGTCGAACCGGCATGGGCGAACCGTTGGTGTCTCCTTCGGTGGGCTGGATGGCGGGCTGGCCGACCTGGTCGCCCAGTGGATCGCCGACTGCGACCGCGCGTACGCACGCCACTACGAGTTGGCGCCCGGCGGTGCGGCGCGTTTCCGCGATCTCACGGTGCCGTGGGTCGCCGACACCAGCACCTTCGCGATCGTCGCTCCGCCGCCGGTCGACGGGGAGATCCTCGCCCGCCTGGTGCGCGACGAGGGTGCCTTCACCCAGCGGTACGAGGACACCGAGCTGCCGGTACGGTCGATCGTGGTGATCGGCGGCGGCGTCGGGGCCGACTTCGGCACCGCGCTGCGGCGGCACTTCCCCGACGTGACGGTCTACCAGTCCGCCACGACGAGCGAGGTTGTCCGCCCGGGCACTGACGCCACCTACCCGCGCGGTGGCTTCGCCGTCGACGGCGGCGGCCACTTCGACGTCCTCGGCGGATTGACCCGCCTGCAGGTCGACATCATCACGCGGGAGCTCGTCCAGGCCCATCACCTGGACTGGCGCTACGCCGGCGCCGCGACCGGCGACGGGCTGCCCGTGCCGCTCGCCGACCGGGCGGGCACGCTCGCGCTCGTCCGCAACGCGCACGCCGCCGCCCAGGCGGCGCTGTCCCAGGACCCCACCCGGCTTGACCTCGCCGAGCTCACCCGGGCGGCGGCCCGGCACGAGCGCCCCGACATCGTCGTTCGGGTCGTCGTGGAACGGCTGCGCGCGGCGTCGCTGCTCGCGCGGGTCGACAGCGTCGTCGACCTGTACCGCGACGATTCCGGATCGTGGCGGGCGGCTCCGGTCCCGCCGCACGTGCGGCGGATGTACACGGCGGTCGGTCATCACAACCCTCACGGCGAACGTCCGGTGCGTTTCGGTTCCGGGTTGCCGCTGCTCTCCGGCGACGCGACCCGGCTGCCGGCGCGCCTGACCGTGCCCGGCACCCACACGCAGGCCGATCCGCGTTCCCTGGTCGATCTGGTCGCCGTGGCGTCGTGGCTGGCGGAGAGCGCCCTGGACCGGTCACGGCCAGGCGAGGGCCGGCGACCACCGGTCGTGCGGATCGGCGGAAGTGACCATCTCGCGGTCGTCACGCGGGACTCGCTGCGCGGGCTGGTCTCGGAGAACCTGCGCGGGCTCGGCGCCGCGCCGTCTGACGCCGAGCGGCTGACCCGACGAATCGTCACTGCCGTCCCGCCCGCGACGCCGACCCTGCCGGTCCCCACCGATGTCGGCCCCGGCGGTCACACCGAGGTCGAGGTGTCAGAGGATGCCGTGCCGCCGGTGGCCGGCTTCGGCCGCTCCGCGCCGGCGACCGACCCGCCCACCGGCGACACCGCGAGACAGGCGGCGTTGGCGCTGTTCCGTGCCGCCGTCCGGCACGAGCTGACCGCCCGGGATCCGGCCGGATACGCCGGTGACCGTCCGTCAGCGCTGCGCGCACGAGCCCAGGCGGCCCGCACCCACCAGTTGACCCGGATGGACCGGCAGTCGCTGACCGAGACGGTGCGCAGGTTCGGCAGCGACATCGCCGCCGGCCACGCGGCGCTGCTGGCCCTGGGGGCGGTCGAGGCGTCGAGCCCGGCCCACGATCACCTCCTCGCCGTCGATGACCTGCGGGCGGTGGTCACCTCGATTCCGAGCCTGCCGCCGGTCGACCACGGGGACACGCCAACTCTGGCCGACCACCTGGCCGCCGGTGGCAGCCTCGTCACGGCGCTGCACGGCGACGGACCAGGCTCGACATCGCTGGTGGCCGCCGGGGACAGCGGCTGGGCCCCGGTAGGGTCGCTGGCCGCGCTGGCCCGTGACGTGGCTCGGCCCTCCGCCGCCACGCCCGACGGCGGCTCCGCCCCGACCGGCCCCCGGCTCGCGCTGGTGCGGTTGCGGCTGCCAGACGGCCAGGGTGAACAGGTCATGGCGGTGGTCGCCACCGCGGCGCCGCGGCCCACCGAAGGGTCCCGGCGGGCCGGCGTGCACTGGGTCCACCCGTTGCGCCGCACGGTCCATCCGGCCGGCGCCATCCCCGACGAGGTGCGGGTAGCCGTCGCCGCTGAGGCGGTTCTCATCGGAGCCGACGGCAGGATCCAGCCGGCCGGGCCCGAGACCTGGTCATCGCCCGGGCTCGCCAACACCACACCGCCGCCGCTCAGCCCCGCGCGAGCGCACCGGCTCGACGCCCCGCTCGGCGGCGGCATGCTGCGGGCACTCGACGACCTCGTCAGGAACGCCGAGCCGGAGGATCGCGACCAGGTCGACGCGGCCCGGCGGTTCGGCTTCGTGGTCGCGACCCACCTGGTGACGGCGAGGACCGGCACGAGAACTTCACTGGGGCGCATTCCGGCCCTCGCCGCCGAGGACGCGTCGGTGGCCACCACCGTCGAGCTGATGGCTCTGCTGTATCTCCGTCTCGCCGGCGTACTGGCGGCCCAGGCGAACCCGGGCGGCTCGCCAGGACCCGTCACGACCATGGTCGCCGGGCAGCCGTTGTTCGCTCACTGGGAGGCCGCCGGCCACGAGTTGCAGGACTTCTTCGGCCAACACGCCACCGTCATCCGCGGCCTCCTCGCGAAGTCGTTCGCTCGCCGCCTGCGCCATGTCACCGCCGATCTGCGCGCGGAACGCAACCTGCCGGACAGCGCCGACGTGGACCTGTGGGCCGTGCCGCTCCTGGACCAGCGCACCGGCCTGCCCCTCACCACCGCCGGTGCGATCGTCTCCGAGCTGCTGCACCCCGACCCGACCGCCCCCGGCATCGACCTACGGCCGTTGGGCATCGCGCTGCCCGGGCACGCTGACGAGGCCGTCTCCGCCGCGGCACCCGCCGTCGCACCGACCGTGTCCCCGCCCACCACGGCCGACCGGACGCGCGACGCGGTCGCCCGAGGTGCCCGCGCGTTGCCGCCGGCGGACTTCGGCCGTGACCTGCGGGTTGACGCGCCGCCCCGGCCGTGGACCTTCGACGAGTTGCCAGCCCTCGTCACCCGCGCCCGGGCAGGGGTCGATGTCACTGATCCGGAGCTGTGCCTGGTCCTGCTCGGGAGAGTCTGGTCGGAGCTGCATCCACGGGCCCGGACCCGTCTCGCGCTGACCGGTCCCACCCTCGTCGATCCACGGACACTGGTGCGGCCTCCCAGCTATGCGGCCGTCGCGGACGTACTGCGGGCGCGGCCGGGACGAAGCGCCGGCTTCTACATCGAGCGGTTCGGGACAGGCCACACCTGGGCCATGTACTCCACGCACGACGGCAGGCTCCTCATGATCGACGCGAGCGCCGCCGAGCCGGATCGGCTCGTCGAACTCCCCGCCGACCCGGATCAGTTCAGCCCACGCCGGCTCGGTCCGCTGGAGTCCGTGATCTCCGCCCGGGTGCAGATCAGGGAACCGGACGGGGTGGTCGTCGAGAACCCCTTCGAACCGGCGATCGAATCACAGTCCACCGCGCGGGCCATGGTCGACCTCGGCGTCGACCGCCGATTCGGCGCCCCGCTGCCCGCCTCCTGGGGGTCCCCCGCCGACCGGCTCATCGCCAGACTCGACCGGAACGCCCGGCTGGTCCAGGAGCGCAGGGGCGCACAGCCTGCTCGGCACCCGCAGACCGCCGCACTCGCCGGGCCTGATCTCTTCGGTCTGCGCGACATTCCCCCAGCGCCGCCGTTTGCCATCGACTTCCCCGAGCTTCCGACGTCGGCGCTGGTCGGAGCGTTGCGTCGGCTGGACCTGAGACATGGCGAGGCCGTGACCACCACCGGCATCGAAGAGAATCCAGCCCACTCCTGGGAGGTGACGACAGAGGGCAGGTCCTGGGTCGGGCCCGACCGGCACGACCTGTACGACGGGGACGTGATCATTCCGGACGGGGAGATGCCGGCGCTGGTACACACCATCTGGTTCGGCGGCTCGCCCCCGCGCCAGGTGACCGAGAACGTCGGCAGGATGGCCGAGACCCTCCGCGGGACGATGACCGTCGTCCTCTGGACCGACATGTCGCGGGCCGACTTCGCGGCACATCGCGAGTTCGCGGACTGGGCACGCCGGCACGACATCAGCGTGGTCAACGTGTTCGACGTCTTCCACGCCGAACACCCCATGGACAACTTCGAAGAGTTCATGCTGGAGTGGGCCAAGGGCCTCCCGGGCGCCTTTGGCGCCGCGAGCGACATCCTGCGGTACGAACTCATGGCCTTCGGCGGGATCTACACGGACGGCGACAATGTCTTCAAGAGCCTGCGCGGCATCAGAGAACGACTACGAGCGCACGGCTTCGCCGTCCATCAGGAGGTGTCGGCGGAAGATACCGGGGTAGGCAATTCAGCGCTAGCGGGGACCCGGGACCATCCCGCTTTCGCCATCTTGCGCAGTATCGTCGCGGACCAGTACTCACTCCACCAATCCGAACTGGACCCAGCGTTCCATGACGTCGGCGATCAGCGGCGTGATCACGAACGTGCTTACGTCCTGGAGTTTGTGGGAAGGGCGCGGGCTCAGTCGGTGATGGAGCGCACCGGCCCGGACCTGCTACATGTCCTTGCCGAGGCGGCCGGCTTCGAATCGGCCGAGGCGCTGCCGGGCATCGATCAGTCCAACATCGAGATGGGCTTCGCTCACGCGTGGCTTGACGGGCACACCCCGGCCGCACCTGCGGCGCGACACCTGTCCGCCGACGAGGAGATACGTCTGCTCGAACGCGCCGTCACGTATCTGATCCGCGACCTGCTCAATCGTGCGGGTGACCTCAACCTGTACGCGGTGCAGCCCCTCATCGACAGGCTGCGTGACCCTCGATCCGGGTGGGAAGCGGTCGTGGGCTTCCTGCGACAGATACCCGATGTGCGGGCGCGGGTCAACACGGTCACCTACCAGCGTCTGGTAGAGACTACCGACTCAGCTAGCGCCGACAGCGACTCCGATAGCGCCCACAGCGACTCGGATAGCGCCGACAGCGACTCGGAGTACAGAGGCCGGACGGTCGTCGACCTCGTCGCGATCGACCTTCCGCGCTCGGTGCTCGACAGCTTCCGGCTACCGTCCGACATCCAGAGCCTGGCACCCGGCTTCTGGCGTCGTGGCGCCTACTCCGCCTACGTACGCAGCCCTGACTGGTCCTGGCTTTCCGTGCCGTTCGCGAGTCAACAGGACTGGCAGCAGCCGCCCAGGGAACTGCGGTCCTTCGTCTCGCACGCGCTCGAACTGGTCCGCTTCGGGTTCGAACTTGAGGTCAACATCGAGGGTGGCAGGAATGGCAGCAGGTTCTTCAGCACCGGCGAGCGCAACCGTGGGCTCCACCGCGCCGAGGCGGTCCGTGACTACCTTCGCAGCGAGTTCGACTGGTACGGCGCCGCACCCCACATCCGCCTGAATCCCGCCACCGACCGCGCCAGTGGATCCGAGTCCGCCGCCCCCGTTCGGCAGCCCCTCGACACCCCCGAGCAGAGGCGACAGGTGATCGTGTGGTGGACGGTCAACGTCAGTCCCGCCACCCAATCCAGGAACATCGCGGACGGCCTGGCCGGTAGCGAACTCCCCACCAGGGACGGACCACTGCGGATCCGCGGCAGTGACCTCGCTTCGGGGTCGGTCGGGCTGCGGATCGACGCGCGCGAGATCGGCCGCGTGGTCGCCAGTCGGGGCGCCGTGGAGATCGTTGTCGAGGCGCCGGAACCAGGCCCGGCACGTGCCGCGCTGAACCTGCTGGTGCCCGCGATCCGACAACAGGTCCCGGCGCGCGACAACGCGATAACCGTCAGGCACGTTGTCGATCCGGCCAGGGAGAGGGTTCACCTCTACGTTGACCGGCCCACACCGGTGATCGTGGGTCGGCAGGCACACCAGCTCGTTCGAGACGTCAACGCGATCCTGACCCCACGCCACCTCACCGCCTCCGCGGCCAGCGTGCTCGCGGCACAGGCCGCCCTCGCCACGCGACCGAACCAGCACGTGTCCGCCGGCCAGATCGCCGACTACATCCAGAGCGGAGGTCAGATCGGTAGGCTGCCCGGCGGATCGTCCAGAGGCGAGCCCGCCTCCGGCCTCGACGACGAGTTCGTTAAGGATCTGCGGAGCTGGGTGGAAGAAGACACTCCGGTTCGCCGGCGAGACCAGGAATTGCGCCATGTCGACCAGGTCCTCGCCTGGTGGCGTGAGGGTGAGTCGGTCGAATTCCGCGAATTCGTCACCGCAGTGAGCCAACTCGGTGCACGATTCGGTCTGACGGTCGCCAGCGATCGCCCGATGCAACCGGAAGACTCTGAAGGCGACCGGTCAGCCGACCCGCAGCCAGCGGACCCTGACGAACGCCGGACTGGTCTCTTCTCGTGGGCGGCGTACTGGAGGATCCTGAACGGCGCCCACACGGCAGCGACGCTGACAGGTTCACCCACCGGTAGGCAACGTGACCGCATCGACCAGGCCACCAGGGAGCTCGACGGGTTCCGCACCTGGATCGACCCGGTGGGTGCGACCGACGAACAGCGCAGGCACGCCATCGATACCGCCCGTCTGCGTGCGCGCCAACTCCGCTCAGCCCTGGCGAGAAGGCTCAGGCAAGACCGTCTGCCTCCGTTGGACATTGCCGCCGCCAACGACGTCGCCACCCGACTCCGGGATAGACGTCCGTCTGCGTTGGGATCCCACTCTTCCCAGCCCTTGGCCAGTTCCGCCGGCGACTTGTCACCGCTGCCCCCACCGCCATCTTCGATATACGACCGGCGCTTCTCGTTGCCCGGGACGCTCGCGCCAGCCTGGCCGGGCAGCGGGCAGATAAATTACGCATCACGTCGTTCCTCGTTGGTGGAGGGGCTGAGCGCCTCTGGCCGCGGCGACCGCCGCCGCGGCACCTCCCTGCATGGGCCCGGGTCCCCGTGGTCGGGTCAGCATCACACTGGTCCCCGCCCGGTCGCCGGTGATCTCGTCGGCGGACTCCGCCTGCCGTCCAGCCCTCGGGACGTCGACCTGACCAGTCCGGTGTCACCATTGGGCGACCGCTTCCGCGCACGGCTCGGGCAGCGGATTCAGCAGCGGGTGCCGGCCCACCGGGACCTCCTGGCAGGGGCAGTCTCGTGGTGGATCGGCAATCCGCTGGGTCTGACACTCGAAATGTTCCTCGCCGAGTTACTCGGTTCCCGACCGTTGACCGTGGGGGGCGCATCGTTGCTCACAGAGCAGGAGGCTGCCGTCCTGCTCACGGCTCTGCACGCCGCGGAGACACGCACCGACCTCCGCAACTCGAGCGAGGCGAGTTCCGCGGTCCAGGTGCTCGAGAGGGTCGCGAGTCGTCTCAGCGTGCTGTTGGCCGATTCGGACGCGGTGACAAGGGGTCGCGCCGAGACGGTGGACGAGGCGGCACGGCAGCTCATCGAACGCCTGCGTATTCCTGAACTCAGGGGTCAGCTCGCCCGGTCCATCGCCAACATTGAGGCGTCAGGAGACTTCAGCCGATGGCTTCAGCGGTTGGCTGAACGCGCGTGGTTGGTTCACTCCACGGCTGCGGAGCTTGAGCGTTGGCGCGCGATCATCGGCGGCATCGCCATCCCCCCTGGTGTGGTGCTGGTGGCCGGCACGCTGCACGAGTCGCACGCCCGCGGGCAGAGCCTCATCCTCACCACCGAGAACGGCGATCGGCTGACAGTCGAAACGCTGATCGACCTGGTGAGCACCGAAGCTATCGGACACGGTGTGCTCGATCCTGGTCGAGAAGACCGTGGTGCCGCAGGTGGCCCACTGTTGGCCCTGCTGCTGGAACCACCGGTCCCGGCTCCCAATCCGGGTATTACGCCCGAGGCAAGAACCCTCCCGTTCGCACGTCGTGTCGCCCAAGAGATCGAGGGACGGCTGTACCTGGGAGAGCCGTCGCCATCGGGTGTCGTCTTCTCCGTCTCGACGGACAACGCCCAGAACATCTGGCATCGCCCGTTGGACGACGAGGTGCTACACCTGACCCTTGCTTCGGCGCTGCGGGAGGAACAACAACGCGAGTCGGAATTGTCGCTTCCCGATCAGATCCGCCTGGCTCTGGCAGATCCATTCGAGATCGAATTTGGCCGAGACGTCGCCTACAACGTGACGCGGCTCGCCCTAGAAGAGGAGCAGCTCGATCGGCTCGACGCCGAAGATTCAGGAGGCCAAGGCACATCTTCCGGAGAAACCGATCCCCCAGCTTATGAAAGCCCGACGCTCGCCCGAGAGGAAGAACAGCTCGACGCCGAAGATTCAGGAGGCCAAGGCACATCTTCCGGGGAAACTGACCCCCCAGCTTATCAAAGCCCGACGCTCCTACCCCCAGGGTATGAATCGAGGTTCGTCTCCCGGCCCCTCGTGCCCGGCCTCCCCCAGAGAATTCTGGTCCGGGACACCGGCCTACGCCAGACCGACCTGTCACGGGTGCGAAACCTGCTGCGCCCGGGAGTCATCCCATTCGACCCAGAAAATTCCGCCGGCCTACCGGTCCGGATCGGAAACAACCTGGCAGCATCCAGGCACACCGCGGTCGCCACTTTTCGAGCGCCCGACCACGGTATCGGCCCCACCTTGGCAATCTGGACGGATGGCCAACACGACCTCTGGGTCAACCAGTACGCCGACGGTATGGCCGTGGTGGCAGTACCAACACACGTCGGGCCCGACCTCGTCGACTCCCTACTCCTTCGTGTCCCACAGGAGGCCGCAGAGAACCTCGTCGTCGAGCCCGGTCGCATCGACGAATCCGGGGCCGAAATCCACTCCGCCGTGGACAGTCAACTAAGGTCGGCCGCGGAGTTTCGCGCACAACGCCCGCCGGACCGAGGCGCAGGAGACCGCCAGGTAGTCATCCTGACCTCTCCGACCACCACCCTCGGCTCGCGGGTGCCATTCATCCGCGAGCTGGCCCTGGCCGGTGATCGCGTGATCTACGCCACCGAAGCCAAGATCTACTGGGAGACCATCGAACTCGACCCAGCCGACAAGAAAGCCCTTCGGCGGGCCAGGTTCTTTACTCGGGCCGAGGCGGTGAGGCGCCTGGCCGATCTGACCCCCGAACCCGTTCAAGAGAACACTGTCATCGAGATCGGTCGCCTGAACGAGGAAGGCAACAAAATCTACTCCGCCCTGGACGACCAATTTAGGTCAGCCGAGGAGTATCGCGCGCAACGCCCATTGGACCAAGGTGCACAAAACCACCAGGTGGTCGTGCTGACCTCTCCCATCCGTGCCGATATCGGCTGGGCACCATTCATCCGCGAGCTAGCCCTGGCCGGTGATCGCGTGATCTACGCTGTCGCGCCGCATGACGAAGAAATACACTGGGGCACCATCGACGTCGACCCCGCCGACGGGACAGCCCTCCGGGAGGGCAGGTTCTTTACTCTGAGCGAGGCGGTAGGGCACCTGGTTGATCTGGCCCCGCAACCGGATGCCGCGATCCGCCAACTCGCGGAGTGGGGCCCACCGTATCCCGAGGCTGGCGACCCCACCGCTGCGGCAGTGCGGGCAATCTTTAATATGCGCCCTCCGCAAGTCGGCGCCGATACCCTGATCCACGTCGTCGTCCCCGTAGCGAATTGGGTCGAGTTCAAGGACTGGATCCTGCAACCTGCAGGCGTCGC
The DNA here is from genome assembly GCF_044466625.1 of Micromonospora sp. NPDC049366. NCBI lineage: Bacteria > Bacillati > Actinomycetota > Actinomycetes > Micromonosporales > Micromonosporaceae > Micromonospora > Micromonospora sp. NPDC049366. The sequence goes on along the minus strand of NZ_JBITMV010000018.1, from coordinate 122,454 downwards.
CGTCCTCGACCGGACCGCGACGGTGGGCAACATAGTCGAAGTGCCACTGCGGTATCTCCGACCCTACGACGAACGGTACGTGATCGTAAATACGCAGGATCTCGCCGAGCACCTCGGCATCGGCACCGACACCGACACCGACACCGACACCGACACCGACGGTAGCGAGACCGACACCAACAGCGGCGGCAGCGGCAGCGGTGATGGGACGGACTCCGAGGATGAGGGTCGCGCGCCCAGGATCACCGTCCTGGACCCGCCGTCTGAAGACGACAGCTATTACGGGAGCGAAGACGAGTACGAGGACGACGAGAGCGGCGGCGGCAGCCCTCAAATCTGGATCTCGGATGCCGTCTACGAAGGCCAGAGCGACGGCGGCAGCCCTCAAATCTGGATCTCGGATCCCATCTACGAAGGCCAGAGCGACGGCGGCAGCCCTCGAAGCCACGAAGACGGCCACAACGACGGCGAACCATTGAGGGTGCCGCATTCGGCGCGCAGCCTACAAGGCGGGATACGCCCCCAAGGCCGCACAACCATCCAATGGACGCCCGACAACGCGGAGCAGGCCAGTTCATCGAGTCAGGTCAGCGGTCATCGCGAACCACCCAGGGATCACCATGAGGACAGGCACGCCGTCGGTGGCGTGGAGGCCGAACTCCCGGTGCCAGTGCAGAGACTGGTCGAGCTGGCGAGGAACGCCGCGAGGACGTCGCAGGACGCCGATCCCTTGGTGGGCTTCCTCGAGGAACGGTTCCTGGAGGTCCGCTACCAGGGCCAACCGCAGGCGGAGGCGGGAGCCGCGGTCGCCGACTGGGTCGACCAGGCGCGGAGCGGACAGACGGAGGGACTGCAGCGGCCCGTCTCGCCGGCGGCGGTGAGCGTCGCACTGGAACTGGCCGGGACGGACGGTCTCGTGGTGCTGTTGCGCGACGGCGAGCCCGACGCCGTCCTCATGCAGACCGAGGCCACGCCACCGACGGGCAACGCGGACACGCCGCCGCACATGGCGACCTATCAGATCAACCTGACCGAGGACGGTCCGGTCGTCACGCTCCCCAGCACGCATTCCGCGGCAGCACCTCAGGGGCTCATCATCCTCAACAGGTGCAGCGAGTTCCGACTGCTTCCACCCACGCTGGTCCACCAGGGGCGATAGGCCGACGACGCCACCGCCCCTCGGCCGGACGACGGCCGAGGGGCGGTAGCCAGGACTCTGGTCTAGAGGCTCGCTCGCCCGGCCAGGTCACGCTCCAGACGCTCCTCCTCGACCTGCCAGTAACCGTGCTCTCTCCCGTCGAGCAGGATCACGGGTACCCGCAGGCCGTACTCCTCCTCCAACTCGGCGTCGCCGGTGATGTCGATCTCGACCCACGCATGACCGGTACGCCGCTCCACCCGCGCCATCGCCTCCTTGGCCACCTCGCACAGCCGACAACCGGCCCGGACCATCAACGTCAACCGCGTCATTGGCGTTCCTTCCGCATCACAGAACCTCCGGCCCAACAGGCGTGCACGTCGGTGCGACATCAGGTGTGCACGTCGGCACATCTGTCGATCACCGCGACCCGAACCGGGTCACCCAGTCCCTCCACCGGGCGGGACTCGTCGAACCGCTCGTACCGCGGCGTCGTCCCGTGCCGGGCGTGGACGATCCAGAGCGACCTGGCCTCGTCCGATCCGACATGCAGTCCCACGGCGTCCGGACCCGCATCCTGAAGACGGACCAGGGCGAAGGCGCCACTTCCCGCCTGCCGCGCGAGAGCGGCAACCTCGGCCCACGAGACGGCCTGCCGCCAACCCGGGCCCGTCATGTCCGGCCGCCACGGCATCGCCGGACCATTACCGGCATCGGCGGGCAGGAATGCGCCGACGGGGAACCTCGCCGTGAACAGAGCCGGCGCCACGTCATCGCCGCCGGACCCGATCGCCGCCTCGATCCGGTCGCGAAGCCTGTTCAAGACCCGTTCGTCGGGAGTCTCCGGCAGCCGTCGCCTGCTCGCTCCGTCGGGGACCGTGCCGGTCGCGTACCACTGCGCCACTCGTCGCGCCTCCTCCGCCCCGAACCGATGCAGGGCATAGGCGATGTTTCGCACCTGCTGCGCGACCTGGACGCTCGGCGGCGCGACATGAAGCTCCCGCGCCTGCTCCAGCAACGCCACGTACCTCCCGGCCGGGAGCTCCCGGAGGCTGCTGTTGATCACGTCACTGCCCACCAGTCGCGGACCGGACGCGAACCACTCGAGCCTCTCGGGCTCTTCTGGGATGACCGATGGGCCAGCCGGACGGCCGCCCAGCCCGCCTCCTACCGTCGTGGTGGTGAGGGGCGGTGCTGTCCGGGCCGGGGCGGGGGGTGGCGGCGGGACGGCTCCACCCGAGGCGCTGCCGGTGGTGGTGGGCTGCTCAGGCAACTGGTGATCGGTTGTTCGCCGCGGTGCGGTCCGGACCTGCTCCGGCTCTGCGACGTGTCGGAGCGGGTGCGGCAGGGGTGTCAGGGCCGCACGGTCTCGCGCCTCCCCAGCTTCCGTCGTACCACTGGCGGGCGTCGGTGTGGCGGGGGCCGGGGTCCGCTGCGGGTGCTGATCGCGGAGGTCGGGTTCGGTCGGCGCGGACGCGGCAGCGGCAGCGGCAGCGGCAGCGGCGGCGGACGGTGAGAGAGGCGACGACGGTGGCACTGAGGTGTCGAGTGACGGCCGGCGCGGTGGTGCGGGTCGCAGCGAGCCGTCCGGGCCGATGATGACGACGCGCAGGTCGCTCGGTTGTCCCGCGCCGGGCACCCGGAGTGGGGCGCCTCCCGTCGAGGCGTCCGTGACCCGCGTCAGCCGGGCGTCCGGCGCGGCCTGCGGGTCGATCCAGTGGATCTCACCCTCGGCGGTGTGGTAGGCGATGTAGCCGGCGGACCCGTCCGTGTGGAGGATGAGGGCGCTGCTGCCCGGGGGTGACGACCGGACCAACGCCACGGCCGCCTCCCGCGAGGGAGGGGTCTGCCAGCGATCGGGGGCTGGCAGGTAAGTGGCTGCGTCGCCGTTGACCGGGTGGCCGCCGACGCCGGCCGGATACAGGTGCGCGGTGAGCGCGGCGAGCACTCTCGGCCCGTCGGTGATCAGGCCGGCCGCTCCGACGGCCCGGTCGACGGTTCGCGCCAGGCGCTCGCGGGTGAGCACCCGACCGTTGACCAGGCGGTCACTCAGCGTGGGGTTGGCCGCCATCAGGTCTTCGGGGGAACGTCGGCTCAGCCCGTAGAGGCCGTCCGCAGACGGGAACGACACCGTCCGCCCACCCGGCAGGTGCGCGACCACCGTCAGGCGGTACCGGTAATACGTGTGGTTCGCGCTGGATTCCGTGTTGTATTCGCTGGTTTCGGCGAGTTCCGCGGTGGCGTCCCGGCCACCGTCGCGGGTTCCCTTCCATCCGCCGCGACCGCCGATGAGGGTCGCCGGCCCGATGTCGCGTCCGGCGATCTCGGGGATGACACCCCCGTGTGCTCCGCTGGCGGTGCCGCGTCCCGTTACCGGTGTGGTTTCGTCCTGCGTGTACTGGCGGCTCTTGTAGGTGGGGGTGAGCGGGAGGCCGTTGTCGTCGAGCAGCTGCGCGGCCTCGGTGAGGACGATGCCGAGGCGGACGGGGGTGCCTGGCACCTGGTACTGGTGGGCGAGGAGCTGCCGCACCCGGGGGCGAAGGTTCGACTCGGCGACGAACTGGTCGGCATCGACGAGCGGGGCACCGACGCTGAACGCGGTGAGCCCGCGCAGATAGTCGGTGAGCCCAGTCCAGGCCCGACCCGGCAACCTTGTCACGGACAAGCCCTGCGCGGCGGTGAGGCCGCGCAGATAGTCGGCGAGCCCGGTGCCGGTCCGAGCGGGCGTTCCTGTTGTGGTGAGGGCCTGTGCGAGGTCTCGGCGGAGGGTTTCGCTGAGTGGGAGGGCGAGGGGGATGAAGGTGGGATCGTCGGCGACGAGTCGGTTGAGGCCGGCCTCCAGTTGCGGTGAGTCGTGCCGCCGAGATACGTCGGTGGGCTGGCCGACGCGCGCCACGGGCTCCCACTGCGGTCCACGGCTACCGGCCGGAGGGCCGGCCGGGGCGGTCAGGGTGTGTGGCACCAGCCGGCGCACGCTACCCGACGTGGACCGCCGATCCTCCCAGGTCCCGGTCCGCAGCGTGTAGCGGAGGTCGATCGTGAAATGCACGTCGTTGACGAATTCGTGGGACTTCTTCGTGCCGTGGCGGAAGATCGTTGTGACGGAGTGTTCCTGTCCTTGGCTGCGGGACGTGTCCCAGGTGTGTTCGTAGCGCCCCGCGGCACCGGCGACGCCGGTGGCGAAGGAGCCACGGCCACGGACCGCGGCGGCGAGGGCGGTGGAGGTGCCGGTCGAGGTGTCCCTGTCGTCGGACTCGATCGACTCGCCGCGCAGGGTCAGGTTCGTCTCGGGGCGCTCCCGGTCGGAGCGCACGGTGCCGAGGGCCGCGCTGACCCGCACGAAGAGGTATCCGGTGCCGAACGGGCCGGGAACCGTGAACCATTCCCCGACGCCGCTGCCGAACAGCGCGAACGCCTGAAGCTCGAGGGCGGCCATCGAGAAGGTGCGGCTCAGCGATTCACGCAGCGGGTCAGGAGGTCCCTGACCTTCCCGCGCGAGGACGCCTCGATCGGCGAGCGTGTCGAGGATGAGTGTGAGCGGGCTGGTGTCGCTTCGTAGTTGCTCGACGTGGCTGGAGGCGCGGCCGAGGTGCGGATCCAGCTCACGCCGCAGCGGGCCGGCAGCCGGGGCCGAGGGCGACGTGCCTGTGTCTGTCGCGTGTGGCAGGCCGAGTCCCCAGGCGATGCGGTTGGGCACGTGGAACTCGAGGCCGTTGTGGAGGTCCAGCGTCCCACTACGTCGCGTCGGTGCCTTCCCGCCCGCCCACGTCGTGACGGTCACTTCGAACCGGACCCGGCCGGCGCGGTAGGTGTGCACCTGGCCCTTGTAGGTGGCGCGGGTGATGTCGATGCTGCCGGAACCCGTGGCGGTCGAACTGCTCCACGACCGCGAGTAGCGGGGGGCGCCGTACCCGCCGGCGGTGTGGCCCGACGACTCGTCGTCGCCGCCCTGCCCGGCGCGGCCGAGGCGAGCCATGGGGCCGAGGCCGACGGCGGCCCGCCCCGACCACTCGGACTCGGTTCCACTGTCGAACTGTGAGCTCGCCTGCGCGTACTGCTCGACCTCGACGCCGGTGCTGTCGCCCAGGTGCGTGACGTCGTAGACCCGCGCCGAGATCTCCACCACGGTGGTCCGGTCGGCCCGCCCGTCGAGGGTGATGCGCCAGCGATGGTCCCCGGCCGTCAGATCGGCGAAGAACGCACCGAGCTCCGTGGGCACGGCGAGGCCCGCGTCCCACAACTCGGCGGGCCAGTTCCGCGGGTTACGGTGCCAACCCCCGTCCCGTCCGGTCACCTCTCCGTAGAGACGCGCCACCAGCGCCGGTAGTTCGGGCAACTCCACGAACCGCGGGTAAACCCCGGAAACACCCTGCGAGTGGAACGGCACCGGCTCCTGGCTGTTCGGCACGGCGGGCGGACGCCGACCCGACGGGAACACCTCGACACGAATCTCACCCGCCGCCGCGGACGGCGAAGCCTTCGGCAGGAGTTCGTCGGAGACGACAACCTGCTGCTGGAACTCCTCCCCGACCAACTGCCACCGGTGCGGCGTGGCCGGGTCGGTCCACACCGTGATCTCGTAGGCGAGCGTGTAGTCGAACTGCACGACCTCGCCGTCGGTCTCGAAACGGCGATAACTCTTCACACTCCGCGAGCGGGAGCGTTCGGCGCCCTGCTCGTATCCGACACCGACCTGCACGGGGATCTGCAGCTGAACCGGCCAGTCCTGACCCAGAATGACGCTGCCGGCCAGCCCCAGATAACCGCCGACGCTCGTCGTCACACCGGTACCCGTGTCGACGGTCGACAAGGCCCGGTCGTTGACCCGCAACCGGTACCGCCGCTCACCGACGAGGTCGAGCGTGCGGGCCGTCACCAACACATGGAACGACCGGCCGTGGATGTCGAACGTCGAGTGAATACCCGTCTTCAGCCGCCCCGCATCAGCCTCGAGCGCCATCAGGCCGTACCGCAGCCCCACCCGGAACTGCACCTGCGCCCAACTCGGCGTGCCCGGCGAAAAGTCATCCACCCCCACGTGCTCACGGACCGTGACCTGCCAACCGGCGGCCTCCCGCAGCGCCGCCATCACGTACGGCGCGACCAGATGGCCGCCCGGCAGGCCGATCGTGGTGCCCACCCCGTCACCGCGCCGTGCGGCCAACGCCAGCGGCTCCCGGTTCGGCCCTCCCGCCTTCGACGGTGCGGACGGTCGGTACGGCTCGCGCACCTGCGGCGCGTTCTGTCGTTCCCTGCCCAACTGTGACGCGTCGTCGGTGACCGCCCGGTCCCTCAGGGCGGCCGGTGTGACCGCCATCGACGGGACGACCGCGTCGTGCCACGTGCCCGGCGCGGTAATGGGTTGACCGAGGTGCCGGACCTCGAACGCGGTCCGTTCGTCCTTGGGCACCCCGAACTCGGCCCAGACCAGCTCGCTCTGCCAACCGACCCGGTGGGTTTCTGAGGTGAACTTGAGGTTCACCTGTATCTCGGCCGCATGCCGTTCGTGGTCCGACGTCCGCACCAGGATGGGATGGTTCATCCCCTGACTGCCGACCTGGCCGTCGACGGCACGGCCGAAGTTCATCTCGACGGCAGGCCCACCCCCGCCGTGACGCTTCCTGCTCCCGCTGACGCGGGGCAGCGGAACCGACGCGGAGCGGGCCGTCGTGCTGCTCGTGGACGTCCCCCGCACCACCCCGAGGTCGTCCCGGATGCTGACCTCCGACGCCGTGTCCAGATACTGGAGCCGCTTGACGGCGAACTCGACCGTCAGGTGGCCCCGGAAATCCCGACCCGCATCGATCGGAACAATCAGCTCCTCGCTCGAGTCGCCGTGATGAAGCAGCCACCGACTACGGGCCAACGCGGTCCGCTCGTTGAGCAGCATCCGGGTGAACCGCTCCGCCACCACCGCGGCGGCGGCCGGCGGCAGATTACTCGCGCGCAACGCGCGGTGCAGGGACGCGACGGCGGGATCGAGGTGAATAGCGGTCAGCACCTCGTGGGCGCCGGCCGGCTGCCCCATCGCCTTCGCTCCCACTTCCGCCGTGCCGGCCGCGTGCCCGACCGACGGCCGGGGTGTCGGGCTGGCCTGGGTGAGGTAGGGCGAGGGGAACTGCACGATCAGCAAACCGTCGGCGGCACGCGGAACCGTGCCCGTGCCCCACCGCACCCCATCCACATAAAGATCGACCGCCAGACCGCTGGTGAACGCCGCACCACCGTTGAAGAAGAGCTTGCGCCCCGAGAGCACCCGATACGTCGAGGTGCTCGACGTCGACCGCTGGTAGTCGAACTCGAACGGCACCTGAAGCGGGATGAGCGCCTTCCCCACGCTGAACAACGCGTCCGGGCCGACGGTTCCCGCGTGACCGCTGGAGCGTTCCTGCGTGGCCTCCGCCGCGGTGGAGCCGAACACCACCACGAACTTCGTCTCCTGCCCGCCGCCCTTCTTCACCACCTGCGACTGGACATCCCCGAGCCGAGGCTTGATCCAGACCAGCCGCCCATCGATCACGCCGGTCCAACCCTCCCGCAACAACGCGTCCCAACGCTTGACGTTCTCCACGCCGGACGCGAGATCCGCGAGCTGCTCGGCGCTCGTCGGCAGTGGCCCACCCGGCCTGTGACCAGCGATGCCGAGCAGGCTCTCCAGTTGCCGGACCACACCGTCGCGCAGTGCCGGAGAGACAACCAGGCCGCCGACGCGATCCGGCAACACACGCATGATCTCTGCGGCCCGCACACCCGGATCGGGGTAACCGGCCGACACGACGCGCATCGCGCCCAAGGCGCCCTGCCTGACGTACCAGGGCGCCGGCGAGCCCGACGGCTCCCTGTCGGTAGAGACGGACGGGCCGGACGACGGCGGAACCGGCTTGTTCAGCTCAGTCGGTCTGCTCAGTTCGACCGGTTCGCTGAGCTCGAGCGGAGCGCCGGATGTCCGGGCGGGACCGGTCGGGCCCATCGTGGTGGCCGACCGGATGTGCTCGACCGGATCGTTCGATGGTCTGTCGACGGCGCGTCGTGCCCGCTCGACCAGTTCCTTCCTGACCTCGGGGCGGACAGGCACGTGCTCGTCCGGGTCGATCAGCGGCAGATCGATGGTCAGACGCTGACCCCGCCGCGGGCCGCTCAGCGCCGGCCACGGTGGAGCAACCGGCGGGCGCGACGGTATCCACCCGTCGTAGTGGTCGTCACTCACCCGCATCAGGTACAGCACGGGCGAGGACGCGTCGCTCGCGACGGTGTCGGGGTTGACGTACCCCCGAGGCGATCCGGGAGAGGCGACGACCAGACGTACGCCCAGCGCGTCAGCGAGCAGGACCGGGTAGCCGTCGCCGCGCCCGCTCTCCCAGGTGCGACCCCAGTCGGCGACGTCCCGCGCGAGCCTCGCGCGGTCGCCGTCGGTGATCGGCGTGTCGACATTGCGCTGTGCGGACGGCAGGCCGGCGCGGATCGAGACGGCCCCGAAGCGCTGCGGATCCAACCCGAAATCCTCCGGGCGCCGCACCATCCGGGCGAGCCGCCCGGCGATGGCCTGCAGGGTCGCACTGAGCTGTCCGTCGTCGAGAACCCGCCGGGCACCGCCCGGCTCACCCAATCGCCGCTCGACAGTCATCAACCACTCGGCCGCGCGGCGCTCGCTGTCGAACACCTGGGCGGCCGTCCGGCTCTGTCCCGGCTCGGGCGCGCTCGGGTCCACCCGGCTCAGGAGGCCCGCAAGCCGGGCGGGAACCGACAGGACGGCCGAGGTGAGCATGCACCAGCCGTCCCCTCGCACGGGCACCCGCTCGAACGTCTGCCCGGCAGCCGTGACCGGAGAACTCACCGGAGGAGAGGAGGGAACAGCCTCCGGCGCCGGGCCCCGTGACGACCGTGCGGCGGGCCCGGACAGGGCAGCGGACGACGCCGACGGCGGAGCACCGGCGGCCCCGGCATTCGACGGTCTCCGGGCCGGTGGTCCACCGAGGTGGCCCCGATCGGTCTCGGCGATACGACCGTCGCCCGCGTGCCGGGAAGCCCCGTAACGGTGGTCGGTGGGGGCGTCGATGATCGCCCGGGCGGTGGATCCGGATTCGGGTCCGGCCGGTGCGAGCAACGCGGACTCGGCGCCGCTGGCGTCCAGGATGAGCACCCGCGCGGCGGCCGGTGACCCCAGCGCATCGCTGGTGACGAGGCGTTCCCCCCGCGGGTTCTGAGGCTCCAGCCACTGCAGCGGCCGATGCGGATCCGTGATGTGGTGCAGGGCGAACGCGTGCCCGATGCCGCGAGGCTGTTGCCACAGGACAAGAGCGGTACTGCCCACACCCGCCCGCGTGACCGCCCGCTCGACCTCCGCCCAGGACGAGACGGCGTGCCAGGTCGCGCCGCCGCCGAGCCGGTCGGCGACGTGACCGGTGCCGACCGTGCGGTCATCGGTGGCGCCGAGGGAGCGGGCGACCGGGACCCGGCGCGGGTAGATGGCCTGCTGGATCGCGCTGAGCAGCTCGACACAGCGGCCGGGATCGGGCTGCTCCGCCCCGACTCGCCGCGGCGGCGTCCGATCGGCGACCTCGTCGACGAGCCGTTCGACGGCGACGCGGTCGAGCACCACCGGCGGTTGCACCCCGAACGAGTGAGCCGGGTCCGACACCTGCGAGGCCCGGTCACGGCCGTCGGGTCTGGGCGCCCCCCGGCGCGGATCGGGCGTGAACTCGTCCAACCGGACGGGATTCTCGCCGAGGCGTTGTGCCGGATGGCCCGCCGGCGGGACCGGAGCAACGTACACCAGCCCGTCCGGCAGGGCGGTGGACTGGCCACCGGACTCGCTCAATCCGGCCGGCACCCCGGTGCGCGGCACCGGGGCCGGCTGCCGGGGGCCGCCGGAAGCCAACCCGGGAGCGGCACCGTCAATACCCACGCCGGTGCCCAAGACGCCGCTGGCGGCCGTGGCACCGGTATCCGGTGCGCTCCCGCCGCCGCCGAGGGGCGACGCCGTGCCGTCCGACTGTGAACCGGCGGCACGAGGTGCCGGGTCGACCGAACGCTGGTTGCTGGTCAGCGGATCCGGACCCGCCACACGATCGAGGACGCCATCCTTCCGGACCGGTCGGGGTGCGGGGGACGGCTCGACCGTCACACCATCCGCGGCCACCACCGGCCCGTCGTTCGACCGGACCGATGACTGACCGTCGGGCCGCAGACGCAGCACCGGACGCTCACCCCGCACGACCGCCGACCCATCAGCCGAGCCGTCCGCCCGGTACAACGGCGCACCGTCCGAAGCCCGATCACTCGGCGGCAGCTCCCCCGACCCCAACGGCCCCTGCCACCCGCTCGACGACGCCGCCGCCGAACCTGTCGATCCACTCCTGGTGGCGACCGGCTTCTGGTCGAGCGACCCCCGGGCACCGCCGATCTCACCGTTGTCGGCATGCGACGCCACCGGCTGCGGCCGTCCTTGCGAATGCGGCGTCTGTGGGTTCGGGGGTGTCTCCGCCGAACCGCCGTGCGGACTCGCCGCCCGGTGCCGCACCGCACCCTCGGCCGACTGAGCCGTCGGCGCGGACCGGGCGGAGCGCGGAGCGTCCACCCGGCCGTCTGCGTCGGTGGCGCTCGACGGTCGTTCCGTCCTCGCCGGCCTGCCTGAAGACTCCAACCGCGAGCCGGACGCGGCCTCGGCTCGGACACTGGCATTCTCCGGGCGGCTGCGAGCACTGACCCCGTCGGTCGTGCTCGCGCGGACTCGGTCCGAGGGCTCCGGCCGGGGCTCGGAGACGGGGGTGTCAGGGGTTTCGTCCCTGGTCCTGCCGCCAACCTGCGGAGATCTGTCCTCGGTGAAGGTGATGGTGCGCGTTTCGGTCTGCGTCTGCGAGCCGGTGCCGTTGTCCCGCTTGCCGAGACCGCCGCCCCCGCCACCGCGCGCCGGGCCGCCGCCGGACCCACCCGCACCGCCGGACCCACCCGACGGCTCGTACGGCTTCGTCTCGCGGAACGTCAGATTGCCGGAATTCGGATCGAAGCTGAGCTGTTCCGGGTGGATGGTCTGCGGGGCCTCCCTCATCAGGTGGCCGTTCTCATCCACCCGCAGGTTGGGCAGGCCGTCACCGTCGGATGCGGAGCCGGACGGGGAGAAGTTCGTCTCCTCGACAGTGCCGTCACCCTTGATCTTGACCACCGGCAAGGCGTTTCCCTTGACCGTGACCGGCTGCAGACCCTCTCCCTGAGGGTCGACCCGGTAGTAGGAAGGATGCGCCGTTCTGGGCGCCGCGACCGTTGGCTCGCTCCCCGCGCGGCCCTGGACCGGTGTCCAGGCGCCGGTCTGCGGGTCCCGCACCAGGACGACGTCCTGCTTCACGGGGACACCGTCCAGGCGGTGGGCGGTCGTGAGGACCCGTTCGATCCTCGGGGTCCCCAAGAACTCACCTTCGCGCCAGCCGGGCGCACCAGCGCCGAACTCCTGGAAGGTGTACCCGTCGGTCTTGCCGGCGGCTACCCGCACCGGGTCGCGCGGGTACGTCAGAAGGTCGATGTTGCCGTCGCCGTCCCGGCGCAGCACCTGGAAGTCGGGCTCCGGCTCCGCGACCGGCCCGGCGGTGTCGCGGCCGTTCGGACCGCTGACGAGATACGGCTTCTCGGCAGCCGGTGCCGGACGCTGCGGGATCGTGTCCACGTCCCACCGATGTTTGCCCCAGTCGTACCGGAGGATCCGCTCCTCCGGCACGCCGACCGGCACCTTCTCGTCGCCCTTGACGACGACGTTGCGGCGCTCGAACCCACCGGCCGGCTCGACCCGCAGGATCCTCTCGCCCGGTCCGACCCGCGTGGGCGCCGCCGCGCCGGTGTGCGGGTCGATCTCGAAGTATCGGTGTGGGCCCGCCGACTCCGACCCGTGGTTGGGGCGCGGCGCCGGACCTTCCGGGACGGGCGGCGCGGGCCGGGTGAATCGGGTTACGTTCTCCGGGTTCTCCAGAGGTGCCCCACGCGGCTCGTCGAGCGTGTACCCGTGGCCCGGCATCTCCTTCGGCCGCGACAGCGTGACCAACTCACGCTGCCCGGTGACGTCGTTGATGCGGAACACCTGGCGCTCGGGCGGCGCGCTCACCACCACGACCTCAGCGTCGGGGGCCCTGCCGCTGAGCGTGCGGCCCACCCCGGGGAACTTCGGATCCGCGTTGGCAACGCCGACGAACGAGTCCGTGGAGCCGGCCGACACCCCGTTGCCATCCTCACCGGCCGGAGCGGGGGAACGTCCCTCCCCGGAGTTGCGCGCGGCCGACGTTGACCGCTGCGGCGCGGGTGATGGGGCATCGATCGGAGCCCCACCGAAAGCTGCGCCGTCCGGGGCCGAGCCGGTGCGCACCCTGGGCGGCGCACCGACCCCCGACGTGGTTCCGATCACGTGGCCCGTGTCCGGAGGCATCCGTTGCCTCTTCGGTGGGGCGGGCGGGGGTTCGTTCGGCTTGACCGCTGAAGCGGCAACGTTCGGCTCCGGATGCCGCTCGTGGAATCCGGGCTTGCCGTCGAGCGTGCGTCCCGTCCCGGGAAACCTCGGATCGGTACTGGCAACGGTGCGGGTAGGCGTCGCACCGCCATCGCTCTGCGTCGCGCGTGGCGCCGCTCCCTCCCGCAGGATCGGCACCGCGTTGCCGTTCTCACCAGCCAAGCCCGATGTCCGCCCCCCTCCGGAGCCGCGCACGACAGACGTCGCGCCGTCCCGTGGCGGCGCGGACGAATTAACCGGAACCGCCCCGTCCGAGGACGTCGTCTCACGGCCCCTCGGCGGCATCGGCGCGTCCGACCGGGGAAGGTGACCTGCGGCCAGGGGCGGATCCGCCCGGACCGCCGGCGCGGCGCCCAACGTCTGGCCGTGGCCAGGGAATCTCGGATCGGGGCTGACCGGGCGGTGGGAAGCGGCCGTGGGCGGCGTGGCCACCGGATCGACGTGGGCCGGGGCAGCGCTGTTCGGCTGGTCGACGCGGGGGGACGCTTCGGCGCCGGCCCTCCGCCCGCTGGCCGGGGCGTGCGGCGGCGCCGGGCTGGTGTTGGCCGGGTTCGGTAGGAGTCCGTCGGGGTCCCTGATGGTGATGGGGGGATGCTCGACCGACCTCGGAGGCAGGACCAGCCCGCCCCCGGTGGGCCTGACCTGGGTGATGGGCGTGTGAACACCCGCCGGGCTGGTAACGCCCGGCTTGGGGGGCATGGGGTCGCCGCCGGGCCTTCCGCCGAGACCGCCCCGATTCGCCTGTCCCGGCAGGGCGCGCGGCACGTTCCGGCCGCCCATGAAGATCAGTCCGAGGCCCGCGCCGAGGCCGGCGCCGATGCCGGCGGCGATGCCCACATGTTTTTCGTGGATCTCCGGCTTGATGCCGGCCGCGCCCGCGCCGATCCCGGTGGCGATCAGCTCTATCGCCACCCCTTGCCACGCGCCGTCGATCGCCATTCCGGCGACCAGTGCGGCGCGTTGCGGCCACTGCGCCGTCGAGAAGAGGGCGGCGACTCTCGTCAAGATCCTCGTGACGGGTGACAGCACCCATTGGAGGAAGCGAAAATACGACACCATCGGGATGAAGAGCAGGGCGAACATGAAGAACGCCAGGACGGCCTGCTTGGCGGCCTCCGCTTCTTCCTTCTTCCGCTGCTCCTGGAGCTTGTCGGCGTACCAGTTGATCGACTCGCCGATGTTCCAGACCATGCGCGCCGCGCTCAGGAAGGTCTGCCCGCTCGGATCCTGCGCCTGGTTGACCAGCAACTTTCCCAACGGTTCGAGCGCCTCCAGGGCCTTCTCCCTGGCGGCGCCGCTCCACGAGATGTCGTACGCGGGGAAGGCCAACTTGAGGAAGTACTCGTAGATCGCGTCGCCGAGGTCGAGCCACCGCTTGGCGTACTTGTACATTTCCTCGAAATCCGGGCCGGCACCCGGTGAACTCCGCGGCGGCATCAAGCCGTTCTGCGGATTGACTCCCGAACTCTCGGCCATGTGCTGCTCCTGATTCGTTACCTGGTACGCCGCCGACCCCCGTGGTCCGGTCAGGAGTAGGCCAGTTCGTCCTCTGGGCTGGTCGCCACCTGGATGAGCACCGGCGGTCGGTTGCGCCGGACCAGCAGTCCCCTCCCCGGTGGCTGGGGGGTCGGGCGCACACCGGCGAGCAGTGGTCCTTCTCGACCCTCGCCGGAGAGCAGCAGCCCGTCAGTGCCGAGTTCGACGACCTTGGACATCAGTGAGGCCGACATCAACGCACGAGCGGCACCGGCCGAGCGATGCGCCGCCACGACGTGGAAGCCCACCTCGCGGGCCTGCACCAGGAACGGGGTCAGCGGCGCCAGCGGCGAAGCCGGCCCGGTGACCAGCATGTCCATGTCGTCGACGACGAGGTACAGCTCCGGCCCCGCCCACCAGGACCGGTCGCGCAGCTCCCGCGCGGAGAGGTCGGCGGGCGGGCGGCGTTCGGCCAGCCGCTCGGCGAGCTGCGCCGCGTACGCCTCCGCCGCGTGGGCGTCCGGTGCGTACGCGCCGACGTACCCGTCCGGCACAGCGCCCAGCAGGCTGCGCCGGTAGTCCACCACCAGGAACCGGGCCTCGTCCTCGGAGACCTGCTCGGTCACTGCCCGCATCCAGGTGCGCAGGAACTGCGACTTGCCCGAACCGCTGTCGCCGAAGACCAGGAAATGTGGCTGGTCGCGCCTCAGGTCCACGGTGACCGGCGCGAGGTCCGCCTCGTCCAGGCCGACCGCGCCCGCCGAACCGGCGACGGTCAGCTCGGCGACCGTGACCCGGTCCGGGAGCATGCGGATGGCCGGCGCGGCCGGACCCGGCCAGCTGTCGGCGATCCGCGCCACCAGCTTCGCCTGCGACTCGGAGAGCTCCTCGGCCACGTCGACGCCGCCGCGATCGTCCAGCGTCGGCAGCGCGACCTGGAAGAAGACGCCGGGGGCGATGACACCACGACCCGGCACCGCGCCGGTGAGTTGGCGGGAGAAGGCCCGGCCGACCTCGGACTCGTACGGGTCGTTGAGCCGCAGCTCGATCCGGCCACCGATGCTGTCGCGCAGGTTGGCGCGGATCTCGGCCCAGCGGCTGGCGGAGAGGACCACGTGCACTCCGACGCCGAGTCCGCGCGCGGCGAGCTCCACCACGAGGGCATCGGCCTCCTCGATCTCGCCCCGCATCGCCGGCCAGTTGTCGATGACCACCAGCAGGTCGGCCGCGCGGGTTCCCGGCGGCAGGCTCAGCGCGTCCCGACGACGGCGGAAGTCGGCCGCGGATCCGATGCCCTCCGCCCGGAACAGCTCCTCACGCTCGGTCACCAGGCGCATCGCCTCGGCCAGCAGCCGCCGTACCCGGGCCGGTTCGAGCCGGGACGCGACGCCGGTCACGTGCGGTGCGTCGGCCAGCGGCAGAAGGCCACCGCCGCCGTAGTCGATGACGGAGACCTGGATCTCCTCCGGCGTGCCGGTGAGGATCGCCGACAGGAGCAGGCTGCGCAGCAGCATGCTCTTGCCCGACTGCGGCGCGCCGACCACGGCGACGTGGCCGGCCGTGCCGGACAGGTCGAGCACCATGGGTTCCTGCTGCTGGTCGAGGGGCAGGTCGAGCACCGCGACGGGAATCTTCAGCCCACCGGGCCACGGCCACAGCTGCGCGGTCAGACCGCGGTCGGGGTCCGCGCCCACCGGCCCGAGCAGATCGCCGAGGCCGACCAGCGCGGGCAGCGGCGGCAACCACACCTGGTGCACCGGCTGGTCGTAACGCGAGAGCTGGTCGACGGCCACCTGTAGCTCGGTGCGGGTGTTCAGGTCCACGGCCGGCGGCGGTACGTCCTCCGCGACGGTGACCGTGGCGTTCGCCGAGCGCAGGGTGAACGGAACCAGCTCCCGCTGGCGGCTGGTGTCCGCGTCCGGCTCACGAGTGCCCAGGTAGGGACCGGAGATGTGCGCGACGCGGAACCGTGTGTAGACGGTTTCGTCCACCTTCAGGTACGCGGATCCGGGCACCGGCGGCAGGTGGTAGGCGTCGGGGGTGCCGATCACCGCCCGACTCTCCGTCGCGGAGAAGGTGCGCAGGCAGAGCCGGTACGACAAGTGCGACTGCAGGCCGCGTAGGCGGCTCTCCTCCAGACGCTGGGTGGCGAGCAGCAGGTGCATGCCGAGCGACCGGCCGACCCGGCCGATCTGCACGAACAGCTCGATGAAGTCGGGGCGGCTGGAGAGCAGCTCGCCGAACTCGTCGACGATGATCAACAGGTACGGCAGGGGTTCGAGCGGCCGGCCTTCGAGGTCCGTGCCGCCGGCGACCTGCCGAGCCTGATATTCGCGGACGGAGTCGATGTTGCCGGCGTCGCGCAGCATCCGCTGTCGACGCTGCTGCTCTCCGTGCAGCGCGGCGCGGACCCGATCGACCATCGCCAGGTCGTCGGCCAGGTTGGTGATCAGCCCGGAGACGTGCGGGAGGCCGGTCACGCCGGCGAAGGTCGCCCCGCCCTTGAAGTCGACCAGCACGAAGCTGACCAGCTCCGGGCTGTGCTTCGCGGCCAGGCCGGTGACCAGGGTGCGCAGCAGTTCGCTCTTGCCGGAGCCGGTGGCCCCGACGACCAACCCGTGCGGCCCCATGCCGCGCTGGGCGGATTCCTTGAGGTCCAGGAGCACCGGCTCGCCTTCACCGTCGACGCCGAGCGGCACCCGCAGCATGTCCGGGTCCGTCGGCAGCATCTGGCGTCGACGGGGATCGAGCTGTCCCACGTCCGGTACGCCGAGCATCTCGGGCAGCGTGGTGATCCGGGACAGGACCGGCTCCCGGTCCTCGGTCAGGCGCAGCGGGGCCAGCCGGCGGGCGATCGCCTCGCACAGCTCGGCCGGGCTCAGATCCGCGCGAGCTGATTCGATCACCGCGTACCGGTCCGGATCCGGCCCGCTCAACCGCAGCGTGCCGTCGGGCTCGACGACCGCGCGGCCGTCGACCCGGGTGGGTTCGGCGGCCTGGGAGCCGGCCAGGCAGACCACGGTGATGCCGAGGTCCGGGCCGGCGTCGGCCCACAGCGACTCCAGGATCGGCGTACGGGCCCACGGCGCATCCGGGCGGTAGCCGTCCAGCACCAGCACCAGCCGCCGCCCGAGTGGAGTGGGAGCGTACGTGCGCCGGCTGCGGGCCTCTTCCCGTGCCCGGTCACGCTCGCGCTCCAGGTAGTCGACGAGGAGGTCGAAGTCCTCGGCGACCAGGGACGCCACCCCGGCGGCCGAGGCGACGCCGGGCTCGTGGGTGTGCGGCAGCCACTTGGCCCAGTCCCAGCCGTCCGCACCGCCGGTGTGCACCACGATGGTGACGTCCTCCGGCGCGTGCAGTGCGGCGACCTGGGCCACCACCGACCGCGCCAGCGCCCGGGTGGCAGGCTCGGCGCCGACGAGGCTGACCACGCCACACCGCTCAAGGTCGATCCAGGCGGGCTGCCCGCCGACCGTACGGTGGACAGCCACCACCGCCTGGGCCTCGGCGAGCAGGGCGTGGTCGTACTCGGCCATCGGGTCCATCCGGCTGCCCAGCTCGACACCCCCGCCCACGGGTCCGGCACCGGCCCCGACCCGGACACGCAGGAAGTCCGGGTCGCCGGGCCGCCGCTCCCACGTGCGCCGCCCGGCGGCGACCAGGGCGAGGAGCCGCGCAGGGCTGGGCTGCCGGACGACCCCGGCACGACGGGTCGCGGCGGCGACGCCCCGCGCCGACTCTCGTACCTCGTCCAGGAGTTCCAGGTAGCGCTCGTGCTGCCGACGCTGGTTCGCCTCGGCCGCGTGCCTCATCTGCCAGCGCATGCCGACGGTGGCGACCACGGACAGCACCACGAACCCGATGCCCAGCATGATCAGCAGGGGACGTTGGTACGAGATGAGGTAACCCGCCATCGCCACCGTGGACAGCAGCGGCAGCATCATGGTCAACCAGGCGTTCGACGCCTGCGGCTGGGTGATCGGCGGAGGCGTGGGCACCATGATCCGATCCCGGGGAGCGTCGGGGAACGCGAGCCGGGCCGGCCGGTGAAACGGGATCCGCGTCATGGGGTGGCGATGTCCTTCGAGGCTGTCGGATCAGACCTGGCTGATGGGTTCGGTCTCGGTCGAGGGCTCACCTTCGGAGCCCTCGTCCTTCATGGCGAGCATCTGACTCATCAGGTCGATGTACTGCTGCCACAGTTCGATGATCTTCGTCTCGACGGTGTCCAAGTTCAGCGCCGCACCCTGCATGCCGCCCGCGATGCGGTTGAGGATGCCCGCACCGGGGTTCTCTCTGGTGCCGAAGAGCGCCGTGGTGCAGGCCCTCCACCGGTCGTTGAGGTCCTGCGCCGCGCGCTGACTCTCACCGACCCAGTTCACCTCGATCGATCCCAGCGCGTCCGAGATCCTGTCGAGCGCGTCGATCAGCTCCTCGGCGTGGCCGGGGATCGTGACCCTGCCCGCCGCCCAGAAATCGGTTATGTCCATCTTCAGCTCGGCCTCCGGGCTGGCCGAGCTGTAGGTGGTGCCGACGGGCACGGGAGCTCCCGGCAGGGGACTGGTCACCGAAGGTGCCTCTCAGCGCTGCTGAGGACCGTGGTTCGCGTTGCCGCCAAGGTTCGCCACCGCCCTCGCTTCGACGTCGCGATAGTTCTGGTAGGTCCGGCGCAGGCGCCGCAGGATGTCGGCCAGCAGCTCGTTGAGAGCGGTGGCATCCCTGTCGTACTCCTGCATCAGGCTGCTGTAGGTGTCCGCCGCGGGTGACTGCCAGTGGCTCTCCGACGCGATGAAGGCGGCGCGGATGTCGACCAGCGCGGCCTCCGCCCGCCCCTTCTGGGTCTCCACGGTGCGGATGGCCTCGCCGAAGACGCCCATCACCACTCGAAACTCGGTCAGCGACATTTCTCGTGGCGGCACAGCGGGCTTCCCTGGGTCCTGAGGCAGATGTGCTGGCAAGGCGGTCCGGTCCGACGGTAGAAACACCGCGACCGGGGAGAACAGTCGCCGTTCTGGGACTGTGGAAGTCGCCGATGAGGGACTCGGCGTGAGCGCCACGCTCGGGCGAATACTGACTGAGGTCGAGCTCTGGAGGTCCTCACCGTGCCGCGCTACCGGTCCCGCTACGACACCAACCCGCTGCCCGATCCGGGTGACAGCTTCGAAGAGCCGCCCGCTGGTTCGGAGCTTTCTCCGTCGAAGAGCCTGCGGGTGAACTGGCTGACTCCGCAACCCCTACACACGGTCACGGCGGGTGAGAAGCCCCCGGGTGGGGAGACCAACGCCGGCGGGGAGGCCGAGAACGGCGGCGGCACCGAGGGAGAGGACGAGCCGTCCCTCGACGGGCACGAGCCGAAGTGGGACGCGGTCCAGGTGCGCCCGGAGGACCTGCTGGCCCACGAGCAGCTGGTGCTCGACGAGGCGAGGAAACTCGCGGAGCTCTTCAACAGGCTGGTCGTCGACTCCGAGGCGGTGCTCGGCGCCGAGTTCTGGGGCACCGAGGAGGGCACCAACCAGACCCAACGCTACATCCCGGGATCCAGCGCGGTGCAGCGCGAGCGGACCGCCGGATACATGGGGCCGCACTACGTCTACACCTCCTCCGCGCAGAGCACCAGGAAGTTCCTCGAAGGGCTTCGCACGAGTCAGCGCGGGGCGCTGCAGCACGCCGCGAACGCGATCACGACGACGAGTGGCTTCATCGAGCTGCTGAACGCCACCGCGGACCTGTACGCGACAGCCGATCAATACTCGGTCTTCCCGGACCGGTCCGCCATCCCACCGGCGTGATCGCCAGGGGCGAGCGGTGCCGGCTCCGGTGCGTCGGCACCGGCCGACACCAGGTGAGAAAGCCGTTGAACAGGATCCGGCGGCTCTCGTCTGAATGAATGACCGGTTGGTCCTTCAGGTCGAGGCAGCCGGCGCATCGCCGACCGAACGCGCGGCGTCACCACCGGTAGGAGGATCATGTTCAACGTCTTCAACACGCAGCGACGAATCCGGCACGCGAACGACACCCACAACGACCAGAGGCACGTCCAGACCCCGGACGAATCGGCTCTGGCATCGAAGTCGCGGATCCGCGAAGCGCTCGACGAGATCGACCGGCACCTGGCCAGCGGCGCACCGACGCGCGACGCGCTGCTGGACGTACGGCTGAAGCTGAGCCCGACGGCACCGCTGTCCCCCCGCGCGAGCCACTACTGTTCGGACTGCGGCTGGGCCGGCCTCATGGGAGCCCTCCTGTTCGTCGGGATCGGCGATTACCTGGAGGACACGCAGGACGACGACGAAGATCCCGGGCCGTGGTGACGAGACGGTGACGGCCGGACATGCCAGCGACGGCCGGCACCCGGCGTGTCCGTCAGCGGGTCCGGCCGGCCCGCCGCTGGGAAGGCCGCGGGCGAGGTGTTACCGGCGTGGCAACGGGTAGTGGGTGCGAGGGGTAGCGCGAGCTTCGACAGGTGGCCGCCCACCGGCGGCCCGGCGACGGCGAGGGGAGGGCCCGTGCACAGGTACCCGTCCATCGCCGATCACGGCCTCATCGGCGACCTGCAGACCGCGGCGCTGATCAGCAAGGACGGCACGCTGGACTGGTTCTGCGCACCCCGCTTCGACTCGCCGAGCATCTTCGGCGGGCTCCTCGACCGCCGCAACGGCGGGCACTTCCAGATCTGCCCCGAGGGCACCGACTACACGAGCACCCAGCTGTACGTGCCCGGCACCCCCATCCTGATCACCCGGTTCCTCAGCGAGGACGGCGTCGGGGAGGTCCTCGACCTCATGCCCATCGCCGGCGACCAGGCCACCGAGCGCCACCGTGTCCTGCGGCTGATCCGCATCGTGCGCGGCACCATGCGCTTCCGCATCGACTGCCGGCCCCGGTTCAACTACGGCCGTGACGACCAGACACTCGAGGCACATCCGAACGGCAGCGTCTTTCGCACCCGAGACGCCAGCATCACCCTCCACTCGGTCGGCGTCGTCAAGCACGGGTCGGACAAGTACTACCAACGCAACGCAGAGCACCTCAGCCAGGCCGGCACCCTCCAGGAGGGCGACGTGGGCGGCGTCCTGCTGGAGACCGCCGCCACCGACCCGCCCCGCCTCGTCAGCGTCGACGAGGCGCAGGAGATGGTCGCTCAGACCCGCGACTTCTGGCGGCGCTGGCTCGACCGGTCCCACTACACCGGCCGGTGGCGGGAGATGGTCGAACGCTCCGCGATGACCCTCAAGCTGATGACGTACGCGCCGACCGGCGCGCTGATCGCCGCCCCCACCGCCTCGCTGCCGGAACGCATCGGCGGGCAACGCAACTGGGACTACCGCTACACCTGGATCCGCGACGCGTCGTTCTCGGTGCACGCGCTGCTCGGCCTCGGCTTCGTCGACGAGGCGCGGCAGTACCTCCAATGGCTCAACGACCGCATCGAGGACGCCCGCGAGGGCGCCGCGCCGCTGCAGGTCATGTACCGCGTCGACGGCTCGCCCGAACTGGCCGAGGAGGTGCTCGACCACTGGGAGGGCTACCGCGGATCCGGGCCGGTGCGCATCGGCAACGACGCCGCCCGGCAACTGCAAGTCGACATCTTCGGTGAGGCGCTGAACTCCGTCGACCTCGCCGACCGGTCCGGCCTGCAGAGCTCCTACCAGGAATGGTCGCGCCTGACCCACGCGGTGAACTGGGTCTGTGAGCACTGGGACCAGCCGGAGGAAGGCATCTGGGAGACCCGGGCGGGACGGCAGGACTTCACCTACGGACGGCTGATGAGCTGGGTGGCGCTCGACCGGGCCATCCGGATCGCGGAACGTCGAGGGCGCCCCGCCAACATCGAACGGTGGCGGACCAACCGCGACCTCATCTACCAACAGATCATGACGCGCGGCTTCCATCCCGGGCGCGATGCCTTCGTCCAGCACTACGCGTGCGACTACCTCGACGCGGCGCTGCTGGCCATGCCGTCGGTCGGGTTCATCGCGCCGACCGACCCGATGTGGCAGTCCACGCTGCGCGCCATCGACGCCGACCTCGTCTCCGACAGCCTCGTCTACCGGTACGACCCGACCGCCTCGCCCGACGGGCTGCCGGGAGAGGAGGGCACGTTCAGCATGTGCACCTTCTGGTACGTCGAGGCCCTCGCGGAGGCCGGCCGAATCGACGACGCCCGCCTGACGTTCGAGAAGATGCTCACCTACAGCAGCGAACTGGGCCTCTACTCCGAGGAGATCGCGCCCACCGGTGAGCAGATCGGCAACTTCCCGCAGGCGTTCAGCCACCTGTCGCTGATCAGCACCGCCGTGAACCTGGACCGGCTGCTGAACACCCGCACCTGACCCGTCAGGCGCTCAGCCGGCGCACCAGCTTGCGCAGGCCGGCCTGCCACCCGTCCGGGTCCTCGGCGCGGCGGCGCGCGTACCCGGCGACCTCCGGGTGCGGCAGGATCAGGAACCGCTCCTCGGCCAGGCCCGCCACGGCGGCGTCGGCGACCTGCTCTGGGGTGAGCACCGCGCCGGAGGCGGCGGTGACCCGCGCGCCGAGGTGCCCGGCGGCCAGCCCGTCGGCGAGCATCGGGGTGTCCACGCCCTGCGGGCAGAGCGCGCTGACCCGGATGCCCCGGTCCCGGTAGGTGATCGACAGCCACTCGGCGAACGCGACGGCGGCGTGCTTCGTCGTCGTGTAGGGGGCGTCGCCGACGGCGGTGAGCACCCCCGCCGCCGAGCAGGTGTGCAGCAGGTGCCCGCCGCCGCGGGTGAGCATCCCCGGCAGCACCGCCCGCGCGGAGTAGACGTGGGCCAGGACGTTGACCCGCCACGCGCGGTCCCACGCCCGGTCGTCGGCCTCGATCCCGCCGCCGCTGGTCACCCCGGCGTTGGCGCAGAACAGGTCGATGCGCCCGTAGCGCCGCTCGGTCTCGTCGACCAGGGCCTTGACCTGCTCCTCGTCGGTGACGTCCAGGGTGGTGGGGTGGGCGAGCGGGCCGATGCCCTCGGCGACCGCGCGCACGGCGTCGCCGTCGAGGTCGGCGAGGACGACCGCGGCGGCGCCCTCGGCGGCGAACCGGCGGGCCAGCGCGGCGCCGATGCCACCGGCGCCGCCGGTGATCACCGCGATCCGGTCGGTGAGGTTCACGTCAGCTCCGCTCCCCCGCCGGGCCCAGCCGGGCGATGAGGTCGATGACGGCGGCCGTCCCGCCGGCGCTGACCTCCGGGGTGGGCAGCAGCGCCAGCACCGGCACGTCGACGCCGGCGTCGACGTAGCGGCGCACCTGCTGGCGGCAGCGCTCCGGTGAGCCGTGCAGGATCAGCGCGTCGACGACGTCGTCGGGCACCGCGGCGAGGGCGCCGCGTCGGTCGCCGGCCGCCCACGCCGTCCACATCGGCCCGAGCGTCTCGTCGCGGCCGAGCCAGCGGTGGAACGCCGCGTACGCCGGGACGGTCAGATAGCTGGTGA
This sequence comes from Micromonospora sp. NPDC049366, assembly GCF_044466625.1. Classification (NCBI taxonomy): domain Bacteria; kingdom Bacillati; phylum Actinomycetota; class Actinomycetes; order Micromonosporales; family Micromonosporaceae; genus Micromonospora; species Micromonospora sp. NPDC049366. The sequence goes on along the minus strand of NZ_JBITMV010000018.1, from coordinate 98,902 downwards.
TCATGCGGCGGCCCAGCGTCCGCGCGTAGCCGGCGTCCTCGGTGGGGCAGACGAAGATGCGGGCGGTCACCTCGAAGCCGGGCCGCCGCTGCCCCAGCTCGCCCAGCGCGCGGGGCACGTCGGTCGCGGCCAGCCAGTTGAGCAGCACCCCGTCGGCCTCCGCGCCGGCCAGGCGCAGCATGCCGGGGCGCAGCGCGGCCAGCATGATCGGCGGCGGCACGGCGGGCGGACGCTCCAGGGTGAACCGCCGCACGGTGAACGTGTCGTACGCGGCGTCGACGGTCTCACCCGCGAGCGCGGCGCGCAGGAACCGCAGCACATCGCGGGTCCGGCCGAACGGGTCGGTGAACGGCACCGCGTTCCAGTCCCCGACGACGACCGGCGAGGACGCGCCGATGCCGAGCGCGAAGCGGCCCGGCGCGGTCTCGGCCAGCGCGGCGGCGCTCATCGCCAGCAGGCCGGGCCCCCGGGTGAACACCGGCGCCACGGCGGTGCCCAGGCGCAACCCGGGCTGCCAGGCGGCGGCCAGGGCCAGCGGGGTGAACGCGTCGGTGCCGGCGACCTCGGAGGACCAGACGTCGGTGAACCCGCAGCCGGACAGGGTCGCGTAGACCGCGGCGTGGTCGTGCAGTGGGATGCCGCCCAGCGGCACCGTCATGCCCCATCGCGTCGTCACCCGTCGATACTGCCCGGTAACGTCGCCCGGGGGCAAGATCCGTCGCCGACGTTCAGCGCAGCCGGGTGATGGTCACCTCGACGCTCTGCCCGGTGCTGGGCGGGCCGGCGTAAAGGCCCTTGAGCGGCGGCACGTCGGCGTACTCGCGGCCCCGCCCGACGACCACGTGCTGGCGGCCGACGGTCACACCGTTGGTCGGGTCGTACGCTGTCCACCGCCCGGCCCACCACTCCACCCACGCGTGGCTCTGCCCGGCCACGGCCTCCCCGACCTGCGCGTCCGGCCGGGGGTGCAGGTAGCCGGAGACGTACCGGGCGGGCAGGCCCATCTGACGCAGCAGCCCCACGGTGAGGTGGCTGAGGTCCTGACACACACCCTTGCGCTGCGCCCACGCGTGCAGGGCGTCGCTCTGCACCCCGGTGGCGCCGGGCTCGTAACGCACCTCGGCGCGGACCAGGTCGCAGACCGCCAACGCGGCCGCGTGCGGCTCGGGGTGGGCGGCCCGCAGGTCGGCGGCGATGCCGGCGAGTTCAGTGTCCAGGGTGGTGCGCCCGGTGGGTTGCAGCAGCTCGTACCAGCGGTCGACGGTTTCCGGCGCGGCCAGCTCGTCCCAGCCGACGCCCTCGCCGGGGCCGATCAGGTCACCGGGCGGCAGGGTCTCGACCAGGGAGGTGACCGTGACGGTGAGGGCCTCGTGCGGGGTGTGCACGTCGAACGCGGTGACCAGGGTGTCCCAGTAGTCCCGGTAGCGGTAGGTGCGCGCCGACGGCGACACCTCGATCCGCGCGTCCAGCACCGCCTGCCGGGCCTCGTCGCGCGGCCACATCCGTGCCTCGTTGTACGACGAGGCCACCGGCCCGTCGTAGGAGTAGCCGGTCTGGTGGCGCACCATCAGCCGCCAACTGTCCACACTCATGCCATCGCCCCGGGAAGCACCCACGACACCGCCGCCGGATGGCGGAAGTAGCGCCGCGACACCGCGTCGTTGACCTGCGAGCAGGTGCGGCCCAAGCCCACCAGCACCGCCGGCAGGTCACCGATGAGGTCCTCCGCGCCACGGAACTCCAACCCGGTGCGGGCCCGCCCGACGATGCGCTGCGCCTCCGTGGTGACCCCGGCCCGACCCGGACCGGGCTCCAACTCACCGAGGCACCGCTCGGCCGTCGACAGCGCCGCGAACACCGACCGCGGGAACAGCCGATCCAACAGCAGGAACTCGGCGGCGTGCCGGTCGTCCAACGACCCGCGGTAGGCGCGCAGGAACGTCTCGTACGCGCCGCAGGAGCGCAGCAGGGTCAGCCACGACGGGACGCTGTCCCCGGCCAGCTCGTGCGCGCGCAGCAGCCGCGCCGTCATGTCCACCCGCTCCAGGCTGCGGCCCAGCACCAGGAACAGCCAGCCCTCGTCGTGGCTCATCGTCGCGTCGGCCAGCCCCGCCAGCAGCGTGCAGCGCTCCCGGATCCACCGGAAGAACGCGTGCACCCCCTCCTGCTCCACGCGGCGGCGGGAGGCGGCCAGGCCGTGCCAGGTGGTGTTGAGGCACTCCCACATCTCCGACGGCACCGTCTCCCGCGCGCCGCGGGCGTTGCCCCGTGCGGCGGCCAACGCACCCGCCACCGACGTCGGGTTGCCGTCGTCCAAGCCCAGCAGGGTGATGACCCGCGTCGACGTGAACGGCCCCTCCACCGGGGTGATGCCCATGACCGCGAGCAGCGCCCGACAGGCCGCGTCCTCCTCCGTCCACGGGTCGGCCAGCACCCGCTGCACGTGCACGTCGAGGATCCGCGCGGTGTCCTCGGCCCGCTCGACGTAGCGGCCGATCCAGTAGAGCGACTCCGCGATCCGGCTCAGCACGCCGCCCTCCCCTGCTGCTGCTGTTGCTGCTGTTCGGCGGCCGAGGCGCCGCCGGGACCGGGATCGGGGTGCACGGCGGTGGGCACCGGCGCCGACCAGCCGCCGGAGCGCGGCAGGTGCAGCGGCACCGGGTGCGCGTCACCGGCCAGCACCCAGGTGTCCTTCGAGCCGCCACCCTGGCTGGAGTTGACGACGAGCGCGCCCTCCGGCAGCGCCACCCGGGTCAACCCGCCCGGCAGCACCCGGATCGACTCCCCGTCGTTGACCGCGAACGGGCGCAGGTCGATGTGCCGGCTACGCAGCCGGTCACCGATCAGCGCCGGCATCATCGACAACTTCACCTCACGCTGCGCGATCCAGCCGCGCGGGTTCGCCACGATCCGCTCCCCGACGGCGGCCAGCTCCTCCTCGCCGGCCTGGGAGCCGATGACGATGCCCGCCCCACCGGAGCCGTCGACCGGCTTGAGCACCAGCTCGTCCAGGCGCCCCAGCACCTCCCGCCGCACGTCCGGATCGTCGAGCCGGTACGTCTCGACGTTCGGCAGCAGCGGCTCCTCACCCAGGTAGTAGCGGATCAGGTCGGGCACGTACGTGTAGACGAGCTTGTCATCGGCGATGCCGTTGCCGACCGCGTTGGCGATGGTCACCCCACCGGCGCGGGCCGCGTTGAGCAGCCCCGCCACCCCGATCATCGAGTCGGCGCGGAAATGCACCGGGTCGAGGAAGTCGTCGTCGATACGCCGGTAGATCACATCGACGCGCTGCTCACCGGCGGTGGTCCGCATCGACACCTCGTTGCCCACGCACACCAGGTCCCCGCCCTCGACCAGCTCCACGCCCATCTCCCGGGCGATCAGCGCGTGCTCGAAGTACGCCGAGTTGTAGACCCCGGGGCTGAGCACCACCACCGTCGGGTCACCCACGCCGACGGGCGCGGCGGCACGCAGGGCGCGCAGCAGCATCGCCGGGTACGACTCGACGGGCAGCACCCGGACCGCCGCGAACACCTCGGGCAGCACCTGCGCCATCGCCCGCCGGTTCTCCATCACGTAGCTGACGCCGGACGGGATCCGCACGTTGTCCTCGAGCACCCGGAACGTGCCCTGCTCATCCCGGATCAGATCGACACCGGCGACGTGGATGCGTACCCCGTTGGGTGGTGTTACGCCGGCCGCCGCGCGCAGGAAGTGGGCGCTGGTGGCGATCAGCCGGCGCGGCACCACCCCGTCGGCCAGCACGTGCCCGGCGCCGTACACGTCGGCCAGGAACGCCTCCAACGCCCGTACGCGTTGCGCGACGCCCCGCTCGACGGCCTCCCACTCGGCGGCGGCGATGATGCGCGGCACGATGTCGAGCGGAAACGGACGCTCCACGCCCTTGAGCGCGAACGTGATCCCCTGGTCGAGAAAGGCGCGGGCCAGCACGTCCGCCCGGATCCCCAGGTCGCCGCTGGAGAGCGGTTGCAGGGTGGCGTAGAGCGCGGCGTAGACGTCCCGGGGCACCCCGGGGTCGCTGAACATCTCGTCCCAGCCGGGACCGAGGCGGTACTCCTCGAACAGATCCGCCATGGTCGAACTCTACGCAGCGGTGATTGCGGGCAGGTAACACCGCCGGCGCGGTTGCCGGTCACCGCCCGCGCGCCGTCCGACCTGCCCGGGGGTGGGCCGACCGGGCCGTCCGCCGCTACTCTCTGCCGGTGACCTTCTCGATCGTGGCGCGCTCGGACGACGGCCGGCTGCACGGCGTCGCCGTGGCCAGCAAGTTCCTCGCCGTCGGCGCGCTCGTCCCCGCCGCCGAGGCGCAGGTCGGGGCGCTGGCCACGCAGGCCAGCGCGAACCTCGCCTACCGTCCGCAGGGTCTGACCCTGCTGCGCACCGGGGTCGCCGCCTCCGACGTCGTGGCCGGGCTGGTCGCCGCCGACGGCGAGCGGGCCCACCGGCAGCTCGGGGTGGTCGCCGCGACCGGCCCCGGCGCGACGTTCACCGGTGAGCGCTGCCACGACTGGGCCGGCGGCCAGGCCGGGGACGGCTGGGCGGCGCAGGGCAACATCCTCGCCGGCCCGCAGGTGATCGACGCGCTGCGCGACGCGTGGCTGGGCAACGCGACGCTGCCGTTCGCGCAGCGGCTGCTCGCCGCGCTGCGCGCCGGCGACGAGGCCGGTGGGGACCGGCGCGGTCGGCAGAGCGCCGCGCTGCTGGTGGTGGAGCGCGGCGGCGGCTACGGCGGCGGCAGCGACGTCGTGGTCGACCTGCGCGTCGACGACCACGCCGACCCGGTCGCCGAGCTGGACCGGCTGCTCGCCGTGCACACGATGCTGTTCGGCCGCCCCGACCCGGCCACCCTGCTCGACCTCACCGGTGCGGTCGCCGCCGAGGTGGGTGCCCTGCTGGCCGCCGTCGGTCACCCGGTGAACGCGGCCGGCCCGGACGAGGCGCTGGCCTCCTGGGCGGGCGTGGAGAACCTGGAGGAGCGGCTGGTGCCGGGCCGGATCGACCCGGTGGTGCTGGAACACCTGCGCCGCTGCGCCCCGCGCGTGCCGGCGCCCCGCGCGGGCAGCGACCCGGTGGACGTTCCGGCGGCCGGCGCCGACAGCTGAGCAGGTCCCGGAGCCCGGCGACACCCGATGGACCGAGTCGCTGCCGACGAGCGTGGTCGGTCGGAGTGAGTCAGGGAGGCGGCGACGGCATCAGGGACGGGTGCCTGCGGACGCGCACGCTGTCGTTCAGGATGATCCCGGTCAGGACAATCACGGGCAGCATGGCGACCCCGATCGGCGGCAGGAGGATCGCCGCTGGAGAGATCGCCACCAACTCGACCCGCCCTTCTTATGGTGATTTGTACCATCAGGGGCGTCGACGCCTGGGCGTGTCCCACGCTTGAGGTGGGGCATCAACCGCCGAACGACAGCCAGCGGAAGCCGGCCGCGTCGACCACCGCCCGCTCGGACCCCGTCAGAGCCGCCCGCCCGGTGGTCTTGGCGATCAGCGTCGCCGGATCCCAGCCCAACTGCGCGGGCACCGGCCGCCCGCCGGTCAGCAGGTCGGCGATCACCCCGGCCGCGGTCGGCGTCAGCCACGGCCGCCGGTCCAGCGCCGCGGCGAGGTCCAGGCCGTGCACACCGACCTCGACCACCCGCGTACGCAGGAACTCGCCCAGCCGCATCGCGTCGCCGTGGCGGGTGCGCACCAGCCGGCCGGGTGGCGCGGCGGCGATCGCGTCGTCGGCGGCGCGCCAGGCCCGGCCGACGTCGGCGACCAGCGCTGGCCCGTCGAGTTCCCGGGCCTCCCGCCGGCCGCTGTCGATGCGGGCGGCGTCGACGTCGGGCGCGAATTTCGCCGCCCCGAAGTAGCCGGCCGCGTCGACGTCGGCCGTCGCCGGGGCGGGCGCGGCGAGCATGTCGGCCAGCCGGCCGACGCCGGTGCGCACGTGCGCGAGCAGTTCGCGGACGGACCACGGCGGGCAGCCGGTCGGCCGGTCAAGATCCGCCTCGGTGACGTCGCCCAGGGCGCCGCCCAGCGCCGCGCACTCGTCCCGGAACGCCGCCCGTACCGTGTCCACCGGTCCCTCCCCCGATCCCGCCTGCCGCCGCACTGTCTCACGTCGGCCCGGTCCTGCGTCGGCCCGGTCCTGCGTCGGCCCGCCGGGGTCGGGCGGGATCAGCCCGTGGCCGACAGCAGCCGCGCGAGGGCGGCGGGGTGCTGCAGGTGGGGGAAGTGACCGCCGGGCAGCACCGTGATGACGGTCGTGGGCAGGGCTCCGGTCAGCCACTGCCGGTAGCGCTCGGGCGGCTCGCCGGCGGTCACCCAGTGGTAGGCGACCCCCCGCTCGCCGATGGCCCGCAGGTCCGCCTCGCGCTGGGCGCGGATCTGTTCATCCGTGCGGTGCAGGATCTCGTCCCAGTAGCCCAGCAGCAGATCGGGTCGCGGATCGGTGGCGGTTTCGGCGAGCCGCCGCGCCTCGGGCGGCAGCGACGCCACCCCCATCCCGGCGACCATCCGATCCCACACCCCGCGCCACGCCGGGCCCCGAAGCTCGGGCTCGGCCGCCCGCACGATCTCGCCGAACGGGCCGGGCAGGAGGGGCTGGTCCAGATTGACCACCGCGCGGGTCGGGTAGCGGGCGGCGTAGACCGTCGCGATCACCCCGCCCACGGAGTGACCCACCACGGTGGGCGGCTCGTTCAGGCCGGCGGCGGTGAGCTGGCCGTGGATGACCTCGGCGACCTCGGCCATGCGGTACGACGCCCGGGACGGGGCATAGCCGTGGCCGGGCAGGTCCAGCGCGAGCGTCTCGCGATGGGGGTCGATCGCCGCGAGTTCGCGGCGCAGCGGCGCCCAGTGCCGCCGGTTGTAGGTGAGCCCGTGCAGGAGCAGCAGTGGAGACGTCATACCCCGGTAGGCGTAACCCGGGACGGAACAGCCGGTTCGTGGTCGCCGTCACACCTGCCAGGACGCCGGTCCTCCGGCCGCCGGCTGGTAGCGGAAGTGGGTCCCGGTGCGCAGGGACGCCCGCAGGTGCGCGGCGGCGATGGGAGCGTACGGCTCCACCCGCGCGAGCAGCGTCCGGAGGGCCCGCGTCGCGTTGACCCGCGCCCGTTCCGCCTCCGCGCCCTGCCGACGAGGGCGGCCACCGAGACCAGCGGCGCGCCGCAGCTCGGCGAGGAGGGCATTGCGCTCGGCCGTGAGCCTGGCGGCGTACCGCACGTCGCCGGCCCGGTCGGCGGCGTCCAACTGCTGCGCCAGCTCATCGAGACGCCTGCGGTAGGCGAGGCGGGCCGTGGCGTCGAGAACGGGCTCCGGCGGAGACGTCACGAGGCCCGCGCCGCCGGCCACGAGATCCAGTGCGGTGATCTCCCGACCCGGGTTCGCCAGCAGGATCCGCAGGTGATGCAGGCCCCTCATGTCCCGCAGCCGGGCCCGCTCGGAGCCCGCTTCGAGCACCCAGTCGTCGCCGTCGCGCCACAACCGCCAGACGTCACCACCGGTGTGCTCCACGGTCGGCGGGCCGGGGGCCTCGGGCGTTACCGCAACGCCGTCGGGCGCCGGCAGGCCCAGCCCGTCGGCGATCGCGTGCGCCCGCGCCACATCGCCGGAGCGACCGCGAGCGGCGAGGGTGGACGCCAGCCAGGGCAGCGCCCCGAGACGCTCCTCCTGGGCGACCGCCCGGTCGAAGTGGGCGGCCGCCTCGTCACGCCGGCCGAGGTGCGCGGCGAGCCGGCCCAGGTAGTCGTCCACCGGCCCGGTGATGGTGTTCGCCCCGCCCCAGACGACCAGCCGCCCCGCATAGGGCAGCAGCGCGTCGTAGAGGGCGCGGGACGCCGCCGGGGACGCCCCGTACGAGGCGACCAGGGCCAGATCGGCGACCGCGCCGACCCACCGGGGCCCGGTCCCGGCCAGCAGCGAGGGCAGCAGCCGCTCCACGTCCAGCAGCGCCTCGGCGACGCGTCCCGACTCGGCCAGGGCCCGGGCCGCGGTCACCTCGAAGAAGTGCCCGGGCAGCTTGCGGGACAGCTCCCGCAACGGTTCGACCTGACTCGCGGCGTCACCGCGCAGCGTGGCGAGCCGGCCGGCCAGCGTCGCGGTCAGCCGGTCGGCGTCGGCGAGGCCGACCCGCCGTCCCACCTGCGACACCTCGGCGATCAGCGCGTCCGCCGTCGCGAAACGCCCGCGCGCCAGCGCCAGCACCGCGTGCCGCGACAGCGCGACGACCGCGGCCTCCGGGTCGCCGTCGCGCTCCCCCGCCCGGGCGTACGCCGCCAGGGCGGCCTCAGCGGCGTCGAGGTCCCCGCGTTCGGCGAGCGCGATGAAACGCCAGAACAGGCCCCGCCGCTCGAGCACCGCGTTGCCCGCCCTGCGGGCCAGGTCGACGATCTGCGACGCGGTGGAGAGCCGTTCGTCGGCCGCGGCCGGATCCCACAGCGCGTGCAACCGCCCGTCCAGGACCTCAGCCGTCGTCGTCGGATCCCCGGTGTCCCGGGCGATCCGGACCGCCTCGTCGACCAGGTCCCGCCGCCGGCTCGCCGCCGACGGGTCACCCAGCAGTTCCCGGGCCAGCCGCACCAGCGCGCGGGCCCGCACCCGTGGCGGCAGGTCACGGGACGCGGCCTCCTCCAGCAGCCGGATCACCGCCATGTCGAGGACGAGGAACTCCCCGCGCGAATGCGTGCTGAGGGCGATCTCCAGCACGGCGTCCTCGCCGGCACCATTCGGCAGGGTCGCCGCGAGGTCCAGGGCCGGGCCGGGCCAGCCGGCGGTGAGCAGCCACACGCCGTGTACGGCACCCGCCGTCAGCCCGGGCAGCAGGGCGCCGAGGTCGACCTCGGTCAGCGGCGCGAGATGCAGGTGCGGGCCCGGGCCGCTGGGCTCGGTGGTGGTCGCCACCACCGCGGCGCCGCTGGAGACCAACCGATCAAGGTCCGCCGCCGTCGCGGTCGGCTCCAGGTCGTCGAGCACGACCAGGCGGGCACCCGTACCGGCGCCGGTGGTCGTGCGGGTCACCGGCAGGCCGCGCCGGCGGGCGCTGCCCGCCGCCGCGTCGGCGAGGGCGCTCCTCCCGGAACCGGGAGGCCCCACGATGACCAGAGAGCCACCCACCCCGGCGGACGCCCGGTCCAGCAGCCGTTCGATGGCGGCGACTTCACGACGGCGTCCGATCACGTGCTGAGCCTAGGCGGATCACCGAGACGCCCTGCCGAGATCCACCCCGCGTCGCGACGAGCGCGACTGTGACCGGCGCAACGTACAGGATGTACGGGCCGGAGTTACGCCTTCCTCGCGAGACCCCGACGGGGACGCCCGCCCATCAACCCTGGAGTTTTCGCATGTCACTGACGGATCGGCTGCGCGACGCGGCCCCGGCGCTGCAGGGCGACCTGGTGCGACTGCGCCGCGACCTGCACCGACACCCCGAGATCGGCCTTGAGCTGCCCCGCACCCAGCAGCTCGTGCTGGACGCGCTCGACGGACTCGACCTGGAGATCACCCGAGGCAGAGGCCTCAGCTCGGTGACCGCGGTGCTGCAAGGCGGGCAGCCAGGACCGGCGGTGCTGCTGCGGGCGGACATGGACGCGCTGCCCATCACCGAGGCGACCGGCCTGGACTACGCCAGCCAGGTCGACGGTGTCATGCACGCCTGCGGCCACGACCTGCACACGGCCATCCTGGTCGGCGCGGCACGGCTGCTCGGCAGCCACCGCGACGCGCTGCGCGGCGACGTGGTCTTCATGTTCGAGCCGGGCGAGGAGGGCTGGAACGGCGCCGGACGGATGATCGAGGAAGGCGTCCTGGACGCCGCCGGACAGCGGGTCTGCTCGGCGTACGCGCTGCACGTCAGCTCCTACGGCAGCCCGCGAGGACAGGTCACCAGCCGACCCGGCACCGTGATGGCGGCCGTCGACGAGTTGCGCGTGACCGTGCACGGGGTCGGCGCGCACGCCTCCATGCCCCACCAGGGACGGGACCCGGTCACCGCGGCGGCGGAGCTGGTGACCGCCCTGCAGACCCTGGTCACCCGCCGCTTCAACGTGTTCGACCCGGTGGTCGTCACGGTCGGCTCGTTCCATGCCGGAGACAGCGTCAACACCATCCCGGACACGGCCCACTTCGCCGCGACGGTCCGCACCTTCTCGGCGGCGAACCAGGCGGCCATCCGCACCGAGGCCGGGCGGTTGTGCGCGCATATCGCGCAGGCGTACGGGCTGACGGCCGAGGTCGAGTACGTGCAGAAGTACCCGGTGACGGTCAACGACGCGCAGCAGTACGAGTTCGCCGGCCGCGTCGTGTCCGACGTCCTCGGCGCCGACCGGTTCACGCCCATGCCGTTTCCCTTGACAGCCTCCGAGGACTTCTCCCGGGTGCTCGACGAGGTGCCCGGCTGCTACCTGATCCTCGGGGCGTCGGCCGCCGACGACCCGACGACCGCGCCGATCAACCACAGCCCGCGGGCCGTCTTCGACGACGCGGTGCTCGCCGACGGCGCCCTCGTGCTGGCCGAACTGGCCTCACGGGCGCTGGCCGGGGACGCGGCGGCCCACCGGTGAGGTCGGGCCGACCCGTTTCGGCGCACGCCCGCCGGGTACGCGCGACCCGGCTCGACTGAGGGGGGTGTCGCAGATGGCCGGGATCATGCTGCGCAGCGTCGCGTTCAACGACCACGACATGCTGCCGGACCGCTTCTCCCGCGACGGGGGCAACATCTCGCCGCCGCTGGAGTGGGGGGAGGTGCCGGACGAGGCCAGTGAGCTGCTGCTGATGGTCGAGGATCCGGACGCCGGACGGGAGGCGTTCCTGCACTGGCTGGTCAGCGGCATCCAGCCGGAGGCGGGCGGCATCGGTGAGGGGGCGGCGCCCGACGGCGCCCGGGAGTGGCCCAACAGCTTCGGTGAGCGGGGCTGGGGCGGCCCGCAGCCGCCGCGCGGGGACGACCCGCACCGGTACTTCTTCCGCCTCTACGCCCTTGACCGGCCATTGGAACTGCCGGACGCGCCGCAGGCGGCCGACGTACGCCGCGCGGTCAAGGGGCACGAGTTCGCCAGCGGCAACATGGTCGCCCGGTACGCCCGGTGAGAGGCGCCTGCGACGCCGGTGGCGTCGCAGGCGGACCACCAACCGCCGGTGCTACGGTAGTTCGCGAGTCGTCCGACATGGATGACGAAACGAGCAGGGAGACGAGACATGGTGGGTGACGACGACATCTCCGGGTGAGACCGGACATGTGATCGGCCACCGGCCGCGCCCGTGAGCGCGTTGCCGTGGTCTTTTCGTCGTTTCCCGAGACCATGTCCCCTGCGGGCGGATGGGCTCCGCCTGCCCTCATATCCCGAGGTCGTTTCCCATGTCCGATTCTTTCATCGTCTGCTCGAACCTGAGCTTCTCCTGGCCGGATGACACCCCGGTCTTCCAGAACCTGTCCTTCACCATCGGCGGGGGCCGCACCGGGCTGGTCGCGCCGAACGGCGCCGGTAAGAGCACCCTGCTCAAGCTGATCGCCGGCGAGTTCCGGCCCACCGCCGGGTCCGTCACCGTCGAAGGGACACTCGGCTACCTCCCGCAGAGCCTGCCGCTGGTCGGCGACCCGACCGTGGCCGAGGTGCTGGAGGTCGCCCCGCTGATCGCGGCACTGCACGCCATCGAGGCCGGAGACGCCAGCGAGGAACACTTCACCACGATCGGCAACGACTGGGACATCGAGGAGCGCACCCGCGCCCAGCTGGACCGGCTCGGCCTCGGCGACCTCGCCTTCGACCGGCGCCTGGACACCCTCAGCGGCGGGCAGGTCATCTCCCTCGGCCTGGCGGCGCAGCTGCTGAAGCAGCCCGACGTGCTGCTGCTCGACGAGCCGACCAACAACCTCGACCTCGAGGCCCGGCACCAGCTCTATGACGTGCTGGAGCAGTGGAACGGCTGCCTGCTGCTGGTCAGCCACGACCGGGCGCTGCTGGACCGGATGGACCGCATCGCCGAACTCGACCGCGGCGACGTGCGCTTCTACGGCGGGAACTACACCGACTACGAGGCGGCGGTGCAGGCCGCACAGGAGGTGGCGGAGAAGAACGTCCGCAACGCCGAGCAGGAGCTGAAGCGGGAAAAGCGGGAGCTGCAGGAGGCCCGCGAGCGGGCGGCGCGGCGGGCCAGCAACGCCTCCCGCAACCTGAAGAACGCCGGCCTGCCGAAGATCTTCGCCGGCACGATGAAGCGCGACGCCCAGGAGTCCGCGGGCCGGGCCAACGAGATGCACGCCTCGCGGGTCAACGACGCCAAGGCCCGGCTCGACGAGGCGGGGCGGGCCCTGCGCAACGAGCAGAAGATCTCCCTGGAGCTGCCCGCCACGAACGTGCCCGCCGGACGCACCCTCCTCGCCGCCGAACGGATGCAGGTCCGGTACGGCGAGCGGTCCCTGTTCGCCGCCGACGGGGTCGACCTGACGGTCCGGGGACCGGAGCGGATCGCCCTGCTCGGCCCCAACGGCGCCGGCAAGTCCACCCTGCTGCGTCTGATCAACGGGGACCTGGAACCCGAGGGTGGCCAGATCAAGCGGGCCGACGGGCGCATCGCGTACCTGTCGCAGCGGCTGGACCTGTTGGACCTGGACCGCACCGTGGCGGAGAACCTGGCCGCGTTCGCACCGCAGGCCCCGGACGCGCAGCGGATGAACCTGCTCGCCCGCTTCCTGTTCCGCGGCTCCCGAGCCCACTTGCCGGTCGGGGTGCTCTCCGGTGGCGAACGACTGCGCGCCACCCTGGCCTGCGTCCTGGGCGCCGAGCCCGCGCCGCAGCTCCTTCTGCTGGACGAGCCGACCAACAACCTCGACCTGGTCAGCGTCGGCCAACTCGAGAGCGCGCTCAACGCGTACGAGGGAGCGCTGCTGGTGGTCAGCCACGACGAGCGGTTCCTCACCGAGATCAAGGTCAACCGGTGGCTGCGGCTCACCGACGGGCGCCTGCGGGAGACCGGCCCACCGGACGTCGACTGACCCACCCCGGCCGCCCCCGGATGCCCGGGGGCGGCTGTCGGTCCGGCGGGTGAGCCGCCGTCCGACGTGGAGTCCCACCCGCGCCCGTGAGCGCCGCCCGCTCCCCCACACCCCGTAGGCCGCTGTGCGCCCGCGGGGACGACGACGATTCCGATGGTGTGTGTCGCATGTCCACCTTCGCCCTGCTCGCCCACGACCTCGTCCGTACCCACGGCAGCCGCAGGGTGCTCGACGGCGTCTGCCTCACCGCCGCGCCCGGCCAGCGCATCGGTCTGATCGGCGAGAACGGTACCGGCAAGTCCACTCTGCTGCGGTTGCTCGCCGGGGCGGACGAACCCGACGCCGGCACCGTCGTGCGCCCACCGGACCTGGGTTTCCTGCACCAGGAGATGCCGTTCGAGCCGGCCACCACGATCACCACAGTGCTCGACGACGCGCTGCGCGAGGCCCGCGCCGACCTCGCCGAGCTGGACCGGCTCAGCGCCGCGCTCGCCGACACCCCGCAGGACGCGCCGCAGTACGCCGACCTGCTCGCCGCGTACGGCGATCGGCTCGACCGCGCGCAGGCCAGCGACGCCTGGGACGCCGACCGGCGCGCCGAGCTGACCCTCGCCGGTCTCGGCCTCGCCGCCCTCGCCCACGACCGCACGCTCGCCTCCCTCTCCGGCGGGCAACGCGGGCGGGTCGCGTTGGCCGCCCTCCTGGTGCGGCGGCCCGCGGCGCTGCTGCTCGACGAGCCCACCAACCACCTCGACGACGACGCCGCGGCCTTCCTCGAAGAGCAGCTGCGTGCCCTGCCCGGGACGGTGGTGGTGGCCAGCCACGACCGGGCGTTCCTCGACGCGGTCTGCACCGACCTGATCGACCTCGACCCGGCGGTGGGCGGCCCGACCCGCTACGGCGGCACCTACCGCGACTACCAGGCCGCCAAGCGGGCGGAGCGGGAACGCTGGCAGCGCCGCTTCGTCGAGGAGCAGGAGGAGATCGCCGAGCTGCGCCGCGCCGTCGAGGTGACCGCGCACGAGGTCGCGCCGGGGCGCGCCCGCCGCGACAACGAGAAGATGGGGTACGGGCACACCGCCGGACGGGTGCAGAACCAGATCTCCCGGCGGGTACGCCACGCCGCCCGCCGCCTCGACGAGCTGGAACGCCAGCAGGTCGACCAGCCACCGGAGCCGCTGCGGTTGCGGGCCGCCACGCTCGCCCACACCGCCACCGACGGGATCCTGGTGTCCCTGCGGGACGTCCGCGTGCCCGGCCGGCTCGCGCTCGACCGGCTGGACGTCTCGGCCACCGACCGGCTGCTGATCACCGGCCCGAACGGGGCGGGGAAGTCGACGCTGCTCGCGGTGCTCGCCGGCCGGCTGGACGCGACCGGTGAGCTGCGGCGGCGACGCGGGCTGCGGGTCGGCCTGCTCGCCCAGGACACCGTCTTCGACCGGTCGGAGCGCACCGCCCGGGAGACCTACGAGGCGACCCTCGGCGCCGTGCGCGCCGCGTCCGTACCGCTGGTCTCCCTCGGGCTGCTCGGCCCCGCGGACCTGGACCGGCCGGTCGGCCACCTCTCGGTCGGCCAGCGGCGCCGGCTCGCCCTGGCGCTGCTGGTGGCCGACCCACCCGACCTGCTGCTGCTCGACGAGCCGACCAACCACCTCTCGCCGCGACTCTGCGACGAACTGGAAGAGGCACTGGGCGCCGGGCCCGGCGCGATCGTGATCGCCAGCCACGACCGTTGGCTGCGCTCCCGCTGGCCGGGCCGCGAGCTGCCGCTGTCGACGGCGGCCACCGACGTCGGGGGCGGCGGCACCAGCTGATCAGTCGTGGTGCGCGATCGGGACCGGCTCGCGCACCATGAACACGTCCACCGGATCCTCGCTCTCGACGGTGAACCCGTACCGCTCGTACAGCCGTCGGGCCGCGCTGCCCCGCAGCACGTTCAGGCGGACCCGAAAGCCCTCGCGGTCACACCGCTCCAACAGCCGGCGCAGCACGGCCGTGCCGATGCCGTTGCCCTGCGCGTGCGGGGCCAGGTAGAAGTGCTCCAGCCAGTGGGCGTCCCCGCCCGGGCGCAGCGCCACGCAGCCGGCGAACACGCCACCCACCTCGATCAGCCAGGTGTGCTCAGGCGTGAACCCGTCGCGCAGCCGCTGCCGCACCCGATGCGCGTCTTGACATCCTCTCCGCCCTAAAGGGCGGAGATTCCCTCCACGCTGCGCGTGGAACACGCGGCGTCCGGGTGGGTTCCCGCTTCGTTGCGCGCCGCCGGGACAAGTCCCGGTCTTACGTGCGCTCCACGGGCGTTGAGGTCCGCCTGCCCAGCGGCCCTGACGTTGATGGCCGCGTTCACGTCCCGATCGTGGGCTGCCCCGCAGGGACAGTCCCACGTCCGGACGTTCAGCGCCATCTTGTCGTTGATCCGGCCACACTGCGAGCACGTGCGGGTGGACGGGAAGAACCGGTCCACCCGGCCGAAGGTGCGCCCGTACCGGACGGCTTTGTACTCCAGCATGGTGGTGAAGCTGGCCCAGCCCGCATCGTGCACGGACTTCGCGAGCCGGGTCCGGCCGAGACCGGTCACGCACAGGTCCTCGACATAGACCGCTTGGTTCTCGCGAACTACCTTCGTGGACAGTTTGTGCTGCCAGTCCCGCCGGGTGTCGGCCACCCGGGCATGCGCCCGTGCGACCTTCACGACGGCCTTCTTGCGGTTGGCCGAGCCCTTCTGCTTGCGCGAGAGGTCCTGTTGCAGCCGCTTGAGCTTGCGGGCCGCGCGGCGCAGGAACTTCGGCGCGGCCACCTTCGTGCCGTCGGACATGACGGCGAAGTGGGTCAGGCCCAGGTCGATACCGATCTCGGACTCGACCGGCGGCAATGCCTCGTCGGCGGTCTGGACGACGAACGAGGCGAAGTACCGGCCTGCCGCGTCCCGGATGATCGCCACGCTGGACGGGTCGGACGGCAGGGTCCGCGACCAGCGGACCGCGAGGTCGCCGATCTTCGGCAGCCGCAGACGGCCGTTGTCCAGCACGCGGAACCGGGAGTTCTTCGTGAAGCGGATGGCCTGCCGGTTGTCCTTGCGCGACCGGAACCGGGGCGGGGCGACCGTGCGTCCCTTGCGCTTGCCCGTGATCGAGGCGAAGAAGTTGCGGTAGGCGGCGTTCAGGTCCGCGAGGGCCTGCTGCAACACCACGCTGGACACCTCGCCCAGCCACGCCCGTTCCGGCGTGCCCTTGGCCTGCGTGATGATCCGCTTCGACAGCTCGGCGTCCGACACGTACGGCAAGCCCTGCTCGCGGGCCTGCTGCCGCAGGCGCAGCCCGTCGTTGAACACCACCCGCGCACACCCGAACGCCCTGGCCAGCTCGATCTGCTGGCCGGGCGTGGGGTACACGCGGAACTGGTACCGGAGCTGCACGAGAAGCACTGTACCATGTTGGTCTATGGCAGAACTTGAGGGCATCCGCACTGGTAGGCACTGTGTTTTCGCGATGCACGTTCACTTGGTTTTCGTGACGAAGTTCCGGCACAAGGTGTTCGCCGACCGGCACCTGACCCGCATGGAACAGGTCATGCGAGACGTGTGCGCCGACTTCGAGGCGGAACTGGTCGAGTTCAACGGTGAGAACAACCACGTCCACCTGCTCGTGACCTACCCGCCCAAGGTGGCCGTGGCCCGGCTGGTCAACTCCCTCAAGGGCGTGTCCTCGCGACGCCTGCGGCAGGAGTTCCCCGACCTCGCGCGGCACTACTACCGGGCCAACAAGCTGTGGTCGGGCTCGTACTTCGCGGGCTCCGTCGGCGGGGCGCCGCTGAGCGTCTTGAAGCAGTACATCGAGCAGCAGAACCGCCCGACTTAAGGCACTGCTCGGGCCTTGGCGGCCCTCTCAGCGCGGGCCTTCACCCCCGGCCTGAAGGCCGGAGCACTGGCCCGCATTCCGGTAGCGCCCGAGCCGCTCCAGATCCGCCCGCAGCACCACGGCCCGCAGCTCGGCCACCGCCTCGACGTCCGCCGCCGACGCCGGCCGCAGCTCCCAGTCCCCCATGATCGCCAGACTATCGCCGGGTGGGGTCAGCCCTGGTGTCGCGGCACCAGCCGGTGCACGACGGCCAGGACCAGCGCCATCACGACGGCCATGGTGCCGGCGATGCCGGCGGCGCTGCCCGCGTAGCCGGCGAACAGGGCCCGCCGGCCCAGCTCCTGCGGGTCGGTGCCGCGCAGGTCCACCAGCCAGTTCAGGGCCAGCGCGCAGACGCCCAGCGCGAGCACCCCGGCGACGCCGAGCACGGCCGCGGCCACCCGGTGCGCGTCGGCGCTGGAGATCTTGGCCCGTTCCCGCTGAGTGACCAGCAGCACCAGCCCGGCCAGCGCCGCCCAGATGCCCACCACCAGGAAGGCGGCCACCGCGTCGCTGGGTCGGTGCCACCCGGCCGACAGCGTCGCCACCCCGGCGACCGCCGCCTAACCGGCGCCGACGAACGCCCCGACCACGCGGACCTTGGCCGGCAGGACGAGCACCAGCGCGACGGCCACCGAGCCCGCCACCGTGGTGTGCCCGCTGGGCAGGCTGTTGCCGGCGTAGACCCGTTCCAGGTCGATGCCGAGGTCCGGGCGGGTCAGGCCGTGCTTGAGCAGTTGGGTGGTGACGTTGGCGCCGGCGATCAGCAGGGTCGCGGTGATCGCCAACGCGATGCGCCCACGCATCAGCGCGATGAACCCGATCACCGCGGTCGCCACCAGCAGGGAGACCACCGACATGGCATTGAGGACCCGGTCGACGGGCTCGTCGATGCGATCCTGACCGATCCGGTTGCCGGTCAACGCGACGGTGTCGACCCACTGGCCGAGCCCGGTGTGCACGGCGACCCGCCAGATCAGCAGGAAGGCGGCCGCCTGGGCGAGGACCAGCACGACCAACCAGACCGCCGTCCAACCCCTCGCCGTCTCGCGCACGCGGACACGGTAGCGAGCCGGACGGACGGGTCGGCGAGTGGCCCGCCGGTGTCCGCGGACTAGGTTGGAGATCGATGTGAGGAGGTGACGGTGAGCGGCCGACCCGAGCAGGAATCACCTACCCCGCCGCCCGCCGACCAGCCCGGTTCCGCGTCCGACCGACCGGAGTCGCTGGCGGATCTGCTCGGCGGCCGGCGGGGCGCGGTGGACGCCACCCTGCCGCCGGTCGCGTTCGCCGCCGGCTGGCTGCTCGGCGGTGAGTCGCTCTGGGCCGGGGTCGTCGCCGCCGTGGTCACCGGCACCGCGGTCGCCGGCTGGCGGCTGCGCCGCGGCGACCGCCCCCGCTCGGTGCTGGTGGGGCTGCTGGCGGTCTGCGTGGCCGCGCTCGTCGCGCTGCGCACCGGCCGGGCCGAGGACTTCTTCCTGCTCCAACTGCTGTCCAACGCCGCCAGCGCGCTGGCCTGGACGGTGAGCATCGTGCTGCGCTGGCCGCTGCTCGGGGTGGTCGTCGGCACCGCGCTCGGGCAGCGCGGGCGGTGGCGGCGGGACCCGGCGCTGCTGCGCGCGTACGCGCGGGGCAGTTGGGTGTGGACCGCGACGTACGTGCTGCGGGTGGCGGTGTTCGTGCCGCTCTACCTCAGCGGTCAGGTGGTCGCGCTGGTGGTGGCCCGGGTGGCGCTGACCTGGCCGCTGGTGGCCGCCGCGCTCGCGATCAGCTGGGTGGTGGTGCGCCGGTCGTTGCCGCCCGGGCATCCGGGTCTGCGGCACCCGATGGCGTCGGACTCCTGATGATCAGGTGGAGATGATCGTCGGAAGCCCTCGAACGGCAGCCGATCAATCTCGGCCGGCCATCCGGCGCCGGCTTACCCGTTGCCGCCACGGAGTCGCGAAGGTCAGCAGCGTCAGCACGAGAGCCGTCCCGACTCCGAGTCCGGTCATCATCATCACTGACGAGGACTTCTTCTCCCCTCTGGTGACCAGCCGGCCAACGGATGCGTCGGGCGGTAGAGCGAAGCCCCAGTCGAGCAGGGCTATCGCCTCGCCCAAGCTTCCCAACGGCGCCGATTCCGCGCCGAGAAGGGTCACGGCGAGCCGTCGACCGTTGCGTTCGGCCACGCCGACGTATGTCTGCCGAGCCAGCGACGTGAAGCCGGTCTTCCCGCCCAGCATCCCGGGGTAGCGGTCCAGCAGTGTGTTGTCATTGGTGATCTCGAAGGCTGGCTTCCCCGGCTGTGCCGGTACCGTCGCCACCCGCGTTTGCATGTACCGCCGAAAGTCCTCTCTCGCGAAGGTCGCCCGCGCGATCAGCGCGAGATCGTAGGCGCTGGTGAACTGGCCGGGGCCGTCCAGTCCTGAGGGTGTTACGGCGTGGGTCTGGTTCGCCTGCAGCCGGCGCGCTTCGTCGTTCATCTCGTCGACGCCGCCCTGCCGACCTGCGTTGCCGCCGCCGACCCGGGCCAGCACGTTCGCCGCGTCGTTGCCCGATCTGAGAAGAAGCCCCAGCCACAGGGTCTCGATCGAATACCGGCCACCGGCAACGAGGCCCATCAGCGAACTGGCCGGATCGAGATCGGCCAGGTCCTGCCGCTTCACCTCGACGACGTGGGCCGGGTCGAGGCGAGGCATCAGGGCCGCGGCCAGCAACAACTTCTGCACACTGGCCGGTGTGCGACGCTCGTGGGGACCGCAGCCACCCAGAACCTTCCCGCTGTTGAGATCGGCCACCAGCCAGGAGGTCGCCGTCACCGCGGGTGCCATCGGTGCGCCCGCCGGAATGGCCAGTCCCGCGGTTGCCAGCGCGTCCCCTCCGACTTTTCTGTCAGCGGACGCGACCGGTGGCGGCGACGGGGTGGGCGGTGGTGGTTCGGGGGGCTCCGCCCTCGGGCACGCCACGTCGGGCGCCGCGAGGGCCCGTGCAGGCGGCACGACCGCTACCCCCGGCGCCAGCAGAACAGCACTCAGCGTAACGATAACAACACGAATGGTGGTCACACCTGCGATCGTAGAGCTCGGCAGGGCGATCGCAGGGGCACTGGCGAAAGGCGACCGGCGTCCCACGCGCGGTGACCGCGTCTGTGCGCCGTCGCGCTCCTGGAGATCGAGACAGCCGAGCGGCCATGACCGCCGAGACGGGGAACGGCGCAGACAGTAAAGGAGAGGCCGCCACGGGGGGAGCGGCCTCTCCGGTGACGTACGTTACTCCGTCGTGGTCTCGCGCGTGATCCCGTGACGGCCTCTTTTTCCGGGCTTTTTCGCAGCAGTCTCGTGTCCGGACGGTGGGGTGGGCCGGCCGACCCGCTGCGTCGGCCAGGTCGCCGGCCCACCCCGGCCTGACCGTGGGTGTCAGGCCGCTCTGTCCGGCCGGGTGGACCCGGCCGGAATCGGGATGGACGACCGGCGTCGGCCGTCCATCCCGTGCCGGTCAGCCGTTGGGGAACAGGTTTCCGTAGTCGGCGTACGCCATGGCGACGTCGGCCTGCGCCCAGAAGCGGTGGTAGGAGAACTCCGGCTCCGGCCCGCCGTTGAGGTACGCCTGGACCTTGGGCCAGTCCGGGTCGTTCTTGTAGAAGGAGCGGATGTCGATGAAGCTCTTGCCGGCGGCGATGGCGTCACCGTTGGGCATCCGCCCGGTCCACCCCGGCGGCACGTAGAGGCCCTGCCCGGTGCTCGCGTCGTAGACGTCGTCGAAGCGCCGGTAGTCGCCGCGCTTCTCCACCGTCGAGACGCCCTTGGCGTCGCTGGCCGCGTGCAGCGCGTCCAGCAGCCCCTTGGCGGTGCTCTTGGCCGCGGCGTCACCGGAGCGCGCCGCGTACGCGATGAGGGTGCGGGCGTAGGCGGCGGCGACGCCGACGTCCTGGCCCTTGCTGATCACCTGGACGTGCAGGTTGGTGTTCGGCTGCGGGTTGCCGGGGTTCCAGGTGGTCGGCTGGCCGCTCCAGCTCATGTCCGACGGGATCGACCAGGCGCTGCCCAGCGTGGTGTTGGCGATGGCCCACGGCACCCACTTGTCCAGCAGCGCCTTGGCCTTCGTGTTGCCGGTCTGCAGGTACAGCTCGGCGATGCGCTGCATGGACCAGGCCTGCATGCCGAACCACTGGTTGGACGGCGGGTCGTTGTAGACCGGGTCGACGTCGTAGAACATGCCGTAGAAGGTGGACGTGCCGGCCGGCGGCTGACCGTAGTGCCCGCCCCAGCTGTTGGTGGCGCCACCGGCGATACCGCCCTCGGCGGACTGGAGCCAGGTGTAGAACTCCAACTGCCGTTCGAAGCTCTTGGTCCAGTCGGCGACGGCGGTCGGCGACTGCGGCTTCAGCTCCGGGGTGTTGGTCAGCGCCCAGGCCGCGAACGGGTTCTGGTAGCCGAAGTGGTTGTGGCTGGAGCCGATCCGCCAGGACCAGTTCTGGCTGGTCTCGTACGCGCCGCCCCAGGCGTAGTACCAGGACAGCAGGTAGTGCGCGGAGTCCCGGCCGCTGGCGGCAGGGCAGGTGGTGGGGCCGACGCAGTTGCCGATCTTCTTGAAGTACTTGTCGAACATCGCGTATCGCAGGTAGTCGCCCATCTTGGCGGCCTTGGCGACGGTGGCCGCGACGTCGGCCTGCCGGCCCTGCGCCTTGGCCCAGGTCAACGCCCAGTACGCGGCCTGCACGGCGCGGGCGTCGGCGTCGGGCGCGTTGGTGTACTTCCACTGCTTGGCCGGCGCGCTGGATTCCCTGACGAACAGGTCGAGGTAACCGTTGGGGCCGCCGGCGGTGAAGGTGTCGCAGGACGGCTGCGGGACGGTCTCCCAGACGGATTCCTGGGTGCCGCGCTGGAAGGTGTTGATGTACGCGGGGCGGGTGGTCTTGTCGCCGCAGCGGCCGAAGCCGTAGGTGTTGTCCACGTCGAGCAGCCAGTGCATGCCGTAGATGTCGCCGGTGCCGTAGGTGGACTGCAGCTCGGAGCGCAGCGGGTCCTGGCCGACGGGCACGGACGCTTCCAGGGCGGACGGGTACTGGCTGGGCAGGTCGTGCTCGGCGGCGTACTGCGGGGTGCCGGCGGCGCCGGCGGTCGCCTGGTCGGCGTGGCTGGGGATGATGTACTTCTCCATCACCGTCCAGGCGTTGTTGAACGGTGCCCAGTTCTGGGTCACCCGGCCGTACTGGGCCTCCAGCCACAGCCAGAAGCTGAACGCCTCGGAGGTGGTCTCGTGCCCGTGGTCGGGTGCCTCGACGATGAGGGTCTCGACCGAGTGGTAGGGCACGCCCTCCGGACTGAAGTACCCCGAGTTCTTGATCTTGCCGTACTGGTCGAGGAACCGCGCCACGTAGGTGTTGTCGCCGCCCTGGGTGTCGTTGTCGATCTCGGTGACGGTGATGGCCAGCGGGGCGTAGCCGGTGGCCGAGGCGGTGACCGTGGCGGTGCCGCCGACGGTGTCGGCGTCCTCGGCGGCGGCGACGGTGACACTGACCCCGGTGTTCCAGTTCGTCGGGGTGAGCGAGATGGTGCTCGGCGTGACGCTCACGTCGGTGTCACCGGTGCGGGTCAGGGTGACCGGCACGGTGGCGCCGGGCGCGGCGCTGAGCTTGAGGTTGACCGCGGCGGTGCCGCCCTCGGCGACGCTGACCGCGGACGGGGTGGCGACCAGGACGGGCCCGGAGGCAGGCGCCACGGTGAACGACCGCTCGGCGGTGGCGCTCAGGTTCGCGTTGTCGTACGCCTTGGCCTGCACCGTGTACGAGCCGGCGGGCAGGTCTTCGAGGGTGTAGGCGTACGGGGCGGTGGTGTCGGTGTTGACCAGCAGGCCGTTGCGGTAGAACTCGACCTTGCTGACGCTGCCGTCGGGGTCGCTGGCGGTGGCGGTCAACGGGACGTCGGCGGGGGCCTCGAACGGGCCGGCCGGCACGGCGAGCGTCACGGTCGGCGGCTGCTGGGCGGTGCCGCCGCAGGTGACCCCGTTGACCGAGAACGAGGTGGGCTTCGGGTTGCTGCCAGTGAACGAGCCGTTGAAGCCGATGCTGGTGCTGGCTCCGGTGGCGAGGGTGCCGTTCCACGCCTCGTTGGTGGCGGTGACCTGGTTGCCGCTCTGGCTCCAGCGCGCCGACCAGCCCTGGGTGACGCGTTGGTCGCCGGGGAACGCGAAGCGCAGGGTCCAGCCGTTGATCGGGTCGCCGAGGTTGCGGATGGTCACGTTGGCGGTGAAGCCGTTGTTCCAGTCGTTGGTCGCGTAGACCACGTCGCAGGCGGGCGCGGCCTGGGCGGCGCCGGCGGGCACGGTCACCCCGACGACGGCCAGCGCGACGGCGGCGGTCATCGCCAGCCGGCGGCGTAGTGCCTGATGTCTCATGAGCGCGGTGTCTCCTCGGACCAGGCCGGGGTGCGGCCCCGGCGGGGGCGGGTGCCGTGCCGCGCGGGTGGTGGCGTGCGGGGTGGTCACGGCGCCCGGGAAGGTGGTCGCCCCGGCGTGGCCGGGGTGCGCGGGAGGGGTCTCGGGCCCACCGCCCGCGTCGGGTGGCCGTGCCGGACGTGCCGGCTGCCCTCGGCGACCCACGCTCACGCGAGCTGGCTCCCAGTCGCGATGAATCGACAGTCTGCCATGGAAGCGCTCCCACAACAAGATGGCAGCTCGGCGCGCAGATCCATGTTTCGATCTCGTTTTGGGGGTTTCACAAAGGCGTGACGGGCATTACAGTCGCAACTGTCGATGGGAGCGCTTCCATCGACGAAGGTGCACACTGAAGATCACCGGAAACCTGTCCCGAACAGGGACCGGAGACGCCAGCCCCGAGGGCTGACGGCGGGCCAGCCCGGACGCCGCCGCCAGCCGTCCCGCCCACGGAGGGAGGTGGAACCGAAAGCCACTCGCGTGGCCCGGCTCCCGCGCAGCACGACCGGCAGGACGCCAATTCCGCCCGGACGTGTGCAGCAACGGTGGGGACGGGGGTTGCCCTCCCCCGTCCCCACACTAATGCCCGGCACCCGACGGGAGAAGGGGCCGACGGGACAGGCGCAGCACACCCGGCCGGCGGAGCCTGCCCTATGCTGGGAGCGCTCCCGGCTCGCCCGGTGGCCGCGCCAATCCACGAGGAGAACAGATGTCGATGCTCACCTTCCCCCCGGACTTCGGCTGGGGCGCGGCCACCTCGGCCTACCAGATCGAGGGCGCGGCCAAGGAGGACGGCCGGGGCGAATCCGTGTGGGACGTCTTCAGCCGCACGCCCGGACGCACCCGCAACGGTGACACCGGCGAGGTCGCGGCCGACCACTACCACCGCTACCGTGACGACCTCGACCTGATGCGCGACCTCGGCCTGCGCAGCTACCGCTTCTCCATCTCCTGGCCGCGCATCCAGCCCGACGGCACCGGCACCCCCAACCAGCGGGGACTCGACTTCTACCGCCGCCTCGTCGACGGCCTGCACGAGCGGGGCATCGCCCCGATGGCCACCCTCTTCCACTGGGACCTGCCCCAGGCGCTGCAGGAGCACGGCGGCTGGGAGACGCGCGACACCGCCTACCGCTTCGCCGACTACGCCGACGCCGTCTTCCGCGCCCTCGGCGACCGCGTCCCCACCTGGCTCACCATCAACGAGCCGAAGACGGTGGTGCAGAACGGTTACCTCACCGGGCACCACGCCCCCGGCCGGCAGGACCCCGACGCCGCCTACCTGGTCGCCCACCACCTCCAGCTCGCCCACGGGCTGGCCGTACGGGCGCTGCGCGCCGCCGGAGGCGGCCGCATCGGCCCGGCGCTGAACCTGCACCCCTGCTACCCCGCCGACGACACCGCCGAGGCGGCCGCGGCCACCCGCCTCTACGACGGCTACGAGAACCGGCTCTACCTCGACCCGATCTTCACCGGCCGCTACCCGCAGGACGTGCTGGCCGACCTCGGGCCGGACAGCCGCATGGTGCGCGGCATCGCCGACGGCGACCTCGACATCATCGCCTCGCCCGTGGACCTGCTCGCCGTGCAGTACTACACGCCGCTCTACGTCACCGCCGCCGGCGGCACGGTGAACCGCTGGCCGACCAGCGAGGCCGAGTGGCAGCAGATCCACCCCGACGGCATGTACGACGTCCTCACCCGAGTCACCCGCGACTACGGGCCGGTGCCGCTGACCATCACCGAGAACGGGCTGCCCACCCCCGACACGCTCGCCGCCGACGACACCGTCGACGACAGCGCCCGGATCACCTTCCTGCGCGACCACCTCGCCGCCGTCCACCGCGCGATCAACGACGGGGTGCCGCTGGAGAGCTTCCACGTCTGGTCGCTGCTGGACAACTTCGAGTGGGACCAGGGGTACGAGCAGCGCTGGGGCATCGTCTACGTCGACTACCCCACCCAGCGCCGCGTCCTCAAGCGCAGCGCCCACTGGTACCGCACGGTGATCGCCGACAGCGGCCTCTGAGGGGCGCACCTCGGCACGGCGCCGGTCTCGTCGGTGACCGGGCGGGTGGATCGACAGCCTCGATCCACCCGCCGACACCCGCGGCGCGCACGAGGTCGACGACCGCCTCGGCTCGCCGGAGGACGACTCAGCGGAAGGCGTCGATGGTGCGCGCCGCCCACTCGGCGAAGGGCCGTGGCGATCGTCCGAGGACCGTCGCCACGTCGGGGCTGATCCGCTGCTCCTGCTCGGTCGGCGCGCCGAGGATCGCCAGCGTCCCCTCGACCACCGGTGGCGGCATGAACCGCAGCATCTGTTCGCGGGCCTCGTCGGGCGTCTGCTCGACGAAGTCGATCGGCGCACCGAGCGCGGCGGCGAGATCCGCGACTCGTTGCCGGGGCGTGCTCAGCGCCGGCCCGGTCAGTTCGTAGGTGCGACCCTCGTGGGCGCCGTCGAGGACGACGGCAGCCACCTCGGCGATGTCGTCCGGGTCGACCACGGGAAGACCGACGTCGCCGAAGGGCGCGGCCACCATCCGCCCGGCCCGGATCGGTTCGGCCCACGCGAGGGCGTTGGAGGCGAAGCCGCCGGGACGCAGGATCGTCCAGCCGAGGCCGGATCGGCGTACGACCTCCTCGATGGCGTGCAGCGGCGCGTGCGACGCCACCCCCGGCCGGGTACCGACCGCCTGCGAGGATTGCAGCACGACCCGCTTCACCCCGGCGGTGGTGGCGACCCGCAGGATCTCGGACACATCGAGGCTCGCGCCGGCGCCCTCGACGAGCAGGAACATCGCTTCGGCGCCGGCGAGCGCCGGGCGCAGGCTCTCCGGCTCGTGGAGATCCGCCCGGTGGTGGCGAACTCCGTCCGGCACCGCGACCGGGCGTCGTCCACGCGACACCGCCGCCACCGCGGCCCCCGACGCGGCGAGGAGCGACACGAGCCGCCGACCCACGTTCCCGGTCGCGCCTGTCACGACAAACATGATGTGCCTCCCGTTCGACCACGTCGTTCGCGTGGTCGCAGGAGACGCTAGTGGCGTCGATATAGTAGGTACCTAGAGGAAAGTAATGGCTTTGTGACGGAGGGCACATGGAACGGTCGGCGGACCCTGAGCTGGCGTGCCCGATCGCGCCGGTCGTCGATATCGTCTTCAGCCGATGGACCACGCCCATCCTGTGGACCCTTCACCAGCACGGCCGGCAGCGGTTCGTGGAGTTGGAGCGCCGGCTGACCAGCATCACGCCGAAGGTGCTCACGCAGCGGCTGCGGCAGCTCGAACGCGACGGGTTGGTCGCTCGCACCTACCACGCCGAGGTGCCGCCCCGGGTCGAATACGAGATCACCGAGTTGGGCGGCAGCCTCGGTCCCCTCTTCGCCCACCTGGCCACCTGGGCCGACAGCCACCTCACCGACGTGGACCAGGCACGGCAGGCCTACGACGCCGCCCGGTGAGCCCGCGCCGACACCTCGACCCGATCTTCCCCGGCCGCTACCCGCAGGACGTGCTGACCGACCAACGAGATATTCCTGGCGGAACGCGCCGAGAAGGAGGGCCGACAGCCGCCGCCCCCGGAAGTAGACCACGTCCACTTTCGTCAGACGGTGATGACGATCTTCGCCCGGGCGTGCTCACCTTCGAGGTAGCGCATCGCCTCAGGCACCTCGTGCAGGGCATAGGTGCGGTCGATGACCGCCGTGAGGCGCCCGGCGTCGGCGTAGGCGGCGAGCGTGTCGAGGTGTTCCCGGCTGGGTACCGCCGAGAACGTGACGATGCGGTGCCGCACGAGGGGCGCCAGCAGCCGGCCGCGGGTGAGCAGCCCGACCGGACCGAGGACGCTGCCGCCCCGGTAGACGCCGCCGCCGGAGAGCACCAACGTCCCGGTCGGGGTCAGCGCCCGCCGCAGCGCGCCGAGGGTGCGGTTGCCGACGAGGTCGAGGACGACGTCGTGGCGGCGCGTGCCGTCGGCGAAGTCCTCGCGGGTGTAGTCGACGACGTGGTCGGCGCCCAGGGAGCGGACCAGGTCGACGTTGCGGGTGCGGCACACCCCGGTCACGGTCGCGCCGAGCGCCTTGGCCAGCTGGACCGCCACAGTGCCGACGCCGCCGGAGGCGCCGTTGACGAGGACGCGCTGGCCGGGCTCGACCCGCGCGGCGTCGCGTAGTCCCATGAGGGCGGTGGTGCCGGCGAGCGGCAGGGCGGCCGCCTGTTGCGGTGTCAGGCTCGCCGGGATCGGGGCGACCACGGTCTCGGGCACGCGGACGTACTCGGCGAACGCGCCGTTGGCCTCGCCGAGGTCGCCGAAGACGGCATCGCCGGGGCGCAGCTGTCGTACGTGGGCGCCGACGGCTTCGACCCGGCCGGCGAAGTCCCGGCCGCGGATGCGCGCGCGGGGCCGGGACGGGCCCATCGCCAGCCGCGCCAGCAGGGGGTCGCCGCGCATGGCGTGCCAGTCGTACGCGTTGAGCGCGGCGGCTTCGACCCGGACGAGCACCTCGTCGGGGCCGGGCACCGGCACGGGCACCTCCGCGAGCGTGAGCGTCTCGGGCGGGCCGTATCGGTCCTGGACGATGGCTTTCATCTTCCCCTCCCTCGGTGTACGGCGTACACCTCTACGCATGAGGGTAGGTGTACGCCGTACACCGGTCAAGGGCGTTATGGTTCCAACGACCGCCGGAAGACGAGGACCAGATGGCTGAGCAGGCAGAGACGCTGCGCCGGACGCCGCTGAGCAGGCACCGGATCCTGCGCGCCGCCGTCGCGCTCGCCGACGAGACCGGAATCGAATCGCTGAGCATGCGCAACCTCGCCCAGGACCTGGGCGTCGTGCCGATGGCCCTCTACAAGCACGTGGCCGGCAAGGACGAACTGCTCGACGGCATGATCGACGTGATCGTCGGCGAGATCGACCCGCCGCAGCCCGGTACCGACTGGAAGCACACGATCCGCCGGCGGATCCTCTCCGCACGGCAGGTGCTGCGCCGCCACCCCTGGGCGCCGCTCGCGATCGAGTCGCGCACCATGGCGACCCCGGCGGTGCTCGCGTACCTCGACGCGATGGTCGCGACGTTGCGGGCCGGCGGGCTCTCCACCGACCTCGCCCATCACGTGATGCACGCGCTGGGCAGCCGGATCCTCGGCTTCAGCCAGGAGCTGTTCGACGACTCCCGGCGCGCCGGCCGCTCCGGCCCCACCGACCCCGCACCCCCGGCAGCCCTACCGCCGGAGGTCGCTGCCCGGTTCCCGCACCTCGCGGAGATCGCCGGAGCGGCCGCGCACGACGACGACTCGGTCGTGGGCCAGGGCTGCGACGACCAGTTCGAGTTCGAGTTCGCGCTGGACCTGCTGCTCGACGGCATCGAACGGCTGCACCAGCGAGGCTGGACGTCCTCGGGCACGCACCACTGACCCGGCCGGCACCGGCCTGTCACGACAACCGCTGCCCGGTCCCGGGCCGGACCGACCCGGGACCGGCCCCGGTCAGCGGGGCAGCGCCTGCTGCAACTCCGCCCGCAGCGCCGGGGTGAGCATCTCCCCCGCCTGCTTGGCCAGCCGGGCCATCTCGTAGCCGACCACGCCGATATCGGCGTCCGCCCCGGCGAGGGTGGCCAGGATCGAACCGTCCCGCACCTGCATCACCAGGAAGTAGCCGCGGCCCATCTCCACCACGGTCTGCTTGACCACGTCCCCGTCGAACATCTGCGCGGCACCCGAGGTGATGCTCATCAGCCCGGAGGTCACCGCGGCGAGCTTGTCCGCGTGGTCGCGCGGCAGGTGGTCGGAGATCGCCACCAGCAGCCCGTCCGAGGAGACCACCACCGCGTGCGCGACCCCCGGCACCCGCTCGGCGAAGCCGCTGACCAGCCAGCTCAGGTCCCGCGCCTCCTGGCTCAACGTCGTCACTGTCGTCCCTCCTCGCTGTGCCCACCGCGAAGCGGCGGCACCGGTATCTCAGTCGTGTCCTCGGCCTCGGCACGCCGCATCCCACCGTAGAGGCGAGAGAGCATGCCGCCGACCGCTGCCGGATCCGGATCGTGCCGGGCCGCCGGCACCGGCTCCGGCCGCGCCGAACGGGTCACCGCGGCGAGCTGCGCCATCGGCACCCGCACCGGCAGTCCCCGCGCGCTGGTGCCGCCGATCACCGGGGTCGCCGGCGGCGCGGGCGGTCCCGCCTGGGCCGGTGTGGACGGTCCGCGCCGGGACCACCAGCCACCGTCCCCGGACGGTACGGACGCCGCCGGGGCCAGCACGTCCTCGGCGCGTACCGGCACCGGACGGGCCTGACGCGGCACCGTCACCGGTGGGCGACCCGCCACCGGCTGCTCCACGGCGGCGGCCACCGGCCCCGCCGTCACCATCCGCGCCGGCGGCTGCACCTCGGTCACCGGCGGCGCGGGCGCCAGCAGCTCCGCCGGCAGCCGGATCACCGCCACCAGGCCGTCCTCCCCGCCGTGCAGGCGCACCCGCACGTTCAGCCGGGACGCCAGATGGCTGACCACGAACAGGCCCATCCGCTCCACCGCCGCGACGTCGGCCGCCGGCGGGGTGGCGAGCACCTCGTTGGCCTCGGTCAGCGCGCTCGGGCTCATGCCCAGACCCCGGTCGACGATCTCGACGACGGCGCCGGTCTCCTCCGCGCGGGCGGTCACCGACACCAGCGTGTCCGGCCGGGAGAAGGCCGTCGCGTTCTCCAGCAACTCCGCGAACAGGTGCACCAACTCGCCCACCGCGTGGCCCACGACGTGCAGGTCGGCGATCGACTCGTGCCGGACCCGCGGGTACTGCTCGATCTCCGCGGCGGCGGCCAGCAGCATCGTGTTCAAGCCGACGGGACGCTGCCAGCGCCGGGTGGACTCGGTGCCGGCGAGCACCAGCAGGCTCTCGTCGTTACGCCGCATACGCGCGGCCAGATGGTCCAGTTTGAACAGGTTCTCCAGCTGATCCGGGCTGCTCTCCTCGCGCTCCAGTTCGTCGAGCAGTTCCAACTGCCGCTCCACCAGCACCTGACTGCGCCGGGCCAGGTTCACGAACATCGCGTTGACGTTGCGGCGCATCAGCGCCTGCTCCACCGCGACGCTGACCGCGCTGCGGTGCACGGCGACGAACGCCTCGGCCAGCTCACCCATCTCGTCCAGCGAGCGGACCACGGCCGGCGCCACCGAGATGTCCGGCACGCCACCGGTGACCGTCCGCAGCCGGTCCAGGGCCTCCGGCAGCTCCACCTGCGCGATCCGCAGCGCCTGACTACGCAGCAGCCGCATCGAACGGGCCATCGACCGACCGATGAGGAGGGAGATGAGCACGGCCACCAGCAGCACCGCGACGATGCCGCCGACCACCAGCAGCGTGTCCCGCAGCTGGCGCGCGCTGACCTGCTCGGCCTGCGCCACCGCGTCCTCCAGCACCCCCGCCTCGGCCTGCCGCAGCAGCTCCTGCCGCCCCTCGCTGGCCGACCACCACTGCTCCGCCGGCAGCACCACCGGCGCCGTGTCACCGACCGGGAGGGTCCGCTCCTCCATGCGGGCCGCGTCGATGAACGCCGGATCCAGCGTCACCTGGTCATAGCGGAGAATCTGATCGCTGGTCGCCGCCACCCGGAACGCGCCGAGCGCGGTCAGCTGCTGGGCACGCAGGTCGGACAGGACGACCTGCCCCTCCGGGCCGTACCCTCCGCCGCGCGCGGCGGCGTAGAGCTGCGCCCGGATGCGCGAGGACAACTCCTTGACCCGCGCCAGCTGCACGTAGCGCAGCACCGCGTCGCTGAGCGCCGGGTGATCCGGCCCGGGCGTGGGCTCGGCGAGCAGGTTGAGCAGCGCGTCGACGGCCCGGTGGTAGTTGCTCAGGATGGTGTCGCTGTTGAGCACCGCCGGCGGCACCGTCGCCCGGATGGAGACGACCTGCTCGTACGCCTCCAACACCTCCGAATAGGCCACCCGCCAGGACGCGTCCGCGTCCGCCAACGGCTCGGCCGCCCGGCGCAGGTCCACGACCGCCTGATCGGTCGCCCGGTGCAGCGGCCCCAACGCCGCGGTCGCCTCGTCGCGCCGGGGGCCGCTGCCGTCGCGGCGCAGCGCCGCCAACTCACCGGCCGAGCGGTCCCGCTCCTGCTGCAGCCGGTGCACCACCACCGTGATCTCCTGGCCGATGCCGACCTGCTCGGCGAAGTCGCTCAGCGCGGTGGTCTGCCCGACCAGGGCACGGGTCTGCACACCCGCGAGCACGAGGAACGCCACCGACGGGATGACCAGCACCGCCGCGAGCTTCGTGCGCATCCGCCAGTCGCGCAGCCGCAGCGGAGAGCGACGCCGGTGGGGCACGACCCGCACGTCGAAGCGGCGTCGACGATGGTGGGACACCGCACCCCGCGCCGGGTCCACCGCTGTGCCCACACCTGCCTCCTCGTCCCCTCGCGTCCACCGCGCCCGGGGAGCGGATCCATCCAACCAGGCCCGGTAGCGCTGTCAACGGCCCGAACGTGGCAGGTGTCGAGGAAGGATACTGCGGACCCTACTGTCCTGTCGTGGTCGGCGGAACCGAGTCATCCATCCGGCCGATGTCGGCCAACTCGACGGCCTCTCCGAACCGGCCGAGCGCCACCAGAGCCGCGCCCGTAGCGCCGATCTCCGGATTGCGTTGGTGCGACACCGACCGCGGGGCCAACGCCGTGGCGAACGCCTGCCGCCACCACACCGACGCCGCCACCGCACCACCGCCGAGGACCACCTCCACCTGCCGCTCGACGGTGGACTCCAGCACCGTCAGGTCCTCGGAGACCAACTCGCACAGGCCCTGCATGAGACCGGCGAGGATGTCCACCGCGGTGGTGCCGAAGCTCAGGCCGCGCAGCTGACCGGTGCCGGCCGGCGCCAGGCCCGGCGGGCGGTCACCACCGAAGCGGGGATCCGTGGGCAGGCCGCCGCCGGCCGGCACCAGCGCCAACGCCGCGTCCAGTTCGGCGCCCGACGGCAGCCGCAGCTCCCGGTTCGCCCAGGCGAACAGGTTGCCGCCGGAGGAGTAGGCCGCCCCCGTCACCACGTGGTCATGGTCCACGCGGTACCGCCACAACCGCTGCGGCAGGTACGGCAGCTGCGTGCCGGCCGGCACCCGCTGCATCAGCCGTACCGCCGCCGACGTGCCCACCGTCACCGCCGCCCGGCTCTCGTCCACGCACCCCGAGCCCACGTTCGACGCCCCACCGTCGCCCACCGGTGCCGACCAGCGGGCGTCGGCGAGCGCCGGCCAGCGCTTCGCGTACTCGGGCCGCAGCCGGCCCTGCCAGTCCAGCGGCGCCAGCGGCGGCAGCCCGTCCTCCCGGGCACCGGCCAACGCCAGCGCCTCCTCGTCCCAGGTAAGGGTGCTCAGGTCCAGCAGGCCCGTCCCCGACGCCTGCGAGATGGACATCGGCGCCTCGTCGAGAAGCTCGCCCAGCACGAACTCCGGCAGACCGGAGAAACGCGCCACCCGGGCACCGACCCGCTCCCGCACCCACGGCAGCCGCACCGACCAGTACGAGCGGTGCCACCAGGTGCCGGTGCGCTGGTGGAAGTCCTCCGCGTCGGCTGGGCCACGCGCGGACGGCAGCGGCGCCGGCCGGGTGTCCAGCCACGTCAGCACCGGCCCGAGCGGTTCACCCGCGGCGTCCAGCGGGACCACCGAGTGCCACTGCGCGGAGACCGCTACCAGGCCCACCTCGTGCAGGTGACCGCCCTCGGACAACTCGTCCAGGCACTCCACCAGGCACGCCAGGTAGCCCGGGCCGACCAGGGTGCCCGTGCCGTCGTCCCCGATGGCCAGGCTCACCTTGCGCCGCGCCAGCGCACCCGGCATCGGCTGGGTGTCCGCGTCCAGCACCAGGCCGCGCACCGAGGAGGTGCCCAGGTCGAGCGCGAGAATGTTCATCGCCGGTCAAACTACCCGGTCCACCTCCGGCACGAGACGGGTCGGCCCCCCCGTCCGCCGGATCGGCTTCCCCACCGCCGCAGCGCCGCGTAGGGTGGTGCCATGCTCGCGTACCCGACCTGCTGGTGGCCCGCCGACCCGGCGGCCACCTCTCACGCGTAGCTTTTCCCACGCGGCCGCCCATCGGGGCGGTCGCCGGGTCTCCCGGCCCCCGGGCCGCCCCACCGGCGGCGCCCGGCCTTCAGGAGACACCGATGACCCGCCTGCACGACCTGCTCGCCGCGGTGAACCGCGGCGCCGACCCCGGCCCGTTCGCCCTGGTCCGCCGCGCCGACGCCGACCACGTGGAGCTGTTCACCGGCCCCACCCGCGCCGTCGACCGGCTGGCCGACATTCCCCTGCCCGAGGGCGGCGCGCCCGGGCCCCGCACGCTGGCCCTGGTCCCCTACCGGCAGATCACCGAACGCGGCTTCGCCTGCGTCGACGACGACGCCCCCCTGGAGTGCCTGCTGGTCACCGGGCACGAACGCGTCGACCTGGCCGAGGCCCTGGCCGCCCTGCCCGACCGGCCCGTACGCACCGCCGACGCGGCCTTCGACATCGGCGACGACGAGTACGCGGCGACCGTGGGCCGGGTGCTCGCCGACGAGATCGGCCGCGGCGAGGGGGCGAACTTCGTCATCCACCGCACCCTGACCGCGACCGTGCAGGACCCGCCCCTGGCCGCCGCCCTCGCCGCGCTGCGCCGGCTGCTGGTCCACGAGCGCGGCGCCTACTGGACCTTCGTCGTGCACACCGGCACCCGCACGCTCGTCGGGGCCAGCCCGGAACGCCACGTCAGCGTCGACGACGGCCTGGTCATGATGAACCCGATCAGCGGCACCTTCCGGCACACCGGCACGGCGCCCGACCGCGACGCCCTGCTGCGCTTCCTCGCCGACCCCAAGGAGGTCGAGGAGCTGTACATGGTGCTCGACGAGGAGCTGAAGATGATGGCCACCGTCGCCGAGCACGGCGGCCAGGTCGTCGGCCCCTACCTCAAGGAGATGTCCCACCTGGCGCACACCGAGTACCTGCTCGCCGGGCGGGGCACCCGGGACGTGCGCGAGGTGCTGCGCGAGACGATGTTCGCGCCCACCGTCACCGGCAGCCCCATGGAGAACGCCTGCCGGGTGATCGCCCGCCACGAGCGCACCGGCCGCCGCTACTACGCCGGGGTGCTCGCCCTGCTCGGCCACGACGACGCCGGCCGGCAGACCCTGGACGCGCCGATCCTCATCCGCACCGCCGAGATCTCCCCCACCGGGGCGCTGCGGGTGCCGGTCGGCGCCACCCTCGTCCGGCACTCGACCGCCGCCGGCGAGGTCGCCGAGACCCACGCCAAGGCCGCCGCCGTGCTCGCCGCCCTCGGGCTCGGCCCCCAGGCGGCCACCGCCGGCCGGGAGCCGGCGACCCGGCTCGCCGACGATCCCCGGGTACGGGCCGCTCTCGCCGCCCGCAACGAGCCGCTGGCCCGCTTCTGGCTCGACCAGCGGGCACCGGGCGCGGCCGAACGACCGGAGCTCGTCGGCCGCCGCGTGCTCATCGTCGACGGTGAGGACACCTTCACCGGAATGCTGGCGCACCAACTGCGGGCACTCGGCCTCACCGTGACGCTGCGACCCTGGCACACCCCGGGCACCACCCGGGCGTACGACCTGGTGCTGGTCGGCCCCGGCCCGGGCGACCCGGGCAGCGCGACCGACCCCAAGATGGCGGCGCTGCGCGCGCTGCTGACCGACCTGCTCGCGCGGGAGCAACCGACCCTCGCGGTCTGCCTCGGTCACCAACTGCTCGCCGGGCTGCTCGGCCTGCCGGCGCACCGCCGAGACGCCCCCTACCAGGGCCTGCAACGGCAGGTCACGATCTTCGGTGTGCCCCGCCGGGTCGGCTTCTACGCCACGTTCACCGCCCGGGCCGCCCTCGACCGGCTCGATACCGCGTACGGCCCGGTGGAGCTGGCCCGCGACGAGGACGACGGGGCGGTGCACGCGCTGCGCGGACCCGGCTTCGCCGGGGTGCAGTTCCACCCGGAGTCGGTGCTCAGCCCGGACGGCCTGGCCGTGCTGGCCGACCTGCTGGGATGGCTGCTGCCACCTGCCGGCACGCCGGTCGGCTCGGGCACGACCGGCGCCGCCACGGCGGAGGGCGCGTGACGCCTCCCGCCACGGGGTAGCTTGCGGTCACCGGTGGCCGGTCGGGCAGAGAGCCTCCGGCTGGTCACCGGGCTCAGCCTGCGAGGCCCTTCTTCACCGCCGCACCGATCTGCACGGCCCGGCGGGCGGTCAGCGCGGTGGCGGTCAGCGCGATGTCGTCCGGCGCGATCTCCCCGTTGTTGCTCGTGTGCGACGCCCCGTACGGGTTACCGGCGATGTACTGACTGGTGTCGGTGTAACCGGGGGTGACCACGATGCCGCCCCAGTGGTAGAAGACGTGGAACATCGACAGCAGCGTCGCCTCCTGGCCACCGTGGCTGGTGGCGGTCGTGCAGAACCCCGCGTACACCTTGTTGACCAGGGCGCCCTGTGCCCACAGCGGCCCGCTGGTGTCGATGAACTGCTTGAGCTGTGCCGCCATGACCCCGTACCGGGTGGGCGTTCCGAAGATCACCACGTCGGCCCAGGACAGGTCGTCGAGTTGCGCCTCGGGCACGTCCTGCGTCTCCAGGTGGTGCGCATGCCAGCCGGAGTTGGAGCGGACCGCCTCCGCCGGCGCCAACTCGCGCACCTTGCGCAGGCGCACCTCCGCGCCCGCGTCCCCGGCGGCCTCGCAGGCCGCCTGCGCCATCTGGTACGTGGTACCGGTGGCGCTGTAGTAGATCACCGCGACCTTGACCTGGGCCATCAGATGGGTCCCTTCCCGACTCGGATCAGGCTCCCGCGACTACCCGCTGCCCGAGGCGGAAAACGCCACACCGGCACCCCCGAGCGGGCGCGCCGGAAATCCTTCGCCAGTTCACTTGCCACACCTCAAGATTTCCGCAATTTTCGACGCCCACCGACCCGGTCCGCCCGTGCGGGGCGATCCTGACGTCACCGGCGCTCGCGGGAGTCCCCGCCGCTCCCGCGCCGGGCGCCTGAACGGGGGATCGCGCTGCGTCGGCAGGGATGCTGACGCAGCGCGATCAGGGGCCGAGAGGGTGCAGCCGGCGGTCCCGCCCGGCGTGCGTGCACCCGTCCCCGCCGTCAGCTGACCTGTGAACGCAGGTCGTCGACCTGCTGTTGCAGCCGGTCCACCGCGCCCTCGTTGTTGAGGAACGTGGTGACGCCGGCGATGAAGACCAGACCGAGGATCAGCGCGATGATGCTGAGGACGAGACCACCGATGGTCACGCTCCGCCCGGTCACGTTGGGTCGGGCGGACATCCGCAGCCCGAAGATGCCGACGATGATCCCGATGATGCCGAGGATGATCCCGGCCCACGCGAGGATCGCGGTCAGCACACAGATCAGGGCGGAGACGCCGAACACCAGGGCGAAGGTCGCGGCGGTGCTGGTCTTGGCCGGGGTGCGATCGGCCCGGGACCGGGCGGGCGCGCCTCCCCGCATCGGCTCGCTGGACGCAGTCATGACTCTCCCTCCCGCACGCGCGGCGCGCGCACTTCCGCTCGGCGCATCCCCGCTGCTCCGGTCCTTATGCCTGGGGCGTGCCCGGTCGCCGCCGGCGCGAACGGCACCGGCAGTGGCGCAACGGGGTGGCCGCGGGGCCGGTGGGACGGAAGTGTCGTGGGGTGCGCCTAGGGTGAGCGGCGACCCTGACGAAAGGCGACCCATGCCGGTGCGGCTCACCGCGAACGAGGCGCTCGACCTGCGGATGACCAGCCTGCTGCTGCGCCCCCATCCCGGCGTCGCGCCGGGCACGGTCGCCGACGTGGTGCAGTGGTTCGGCGCCATGCAGGCACAGGATCTGGCCAGCGGCCTCTGGTCGCTGGGCGCCCGGCTGCCCGCCCTCACCCAGGCCGACGTGCGGGCCGCGCTGGAGCGGCGGGAGGCGCTGCGCACCTGGCCGATGCGGGGCACCGTCCACCTCGTGCCGTCCCGCGACGCGCGGTGGATGCTGGAGCTGACCGGCGTACGCACGCTGGCCGCCGCGGCGACCCGCCGCGCCGCCCTCGGCCTCACCGACGCCGACGCGGACCGCGCGCTGGACGTGCTCGGCGCCGCCCTCGCCGGCGGCGGCCGACTCACCCGCGCCGAGTGCCTGGCCCGGCTCACGGCGGCCGGCATCGGCGTCGACGGGCAGCGCGGCTACCACCTGCTGTCGCACGCGAGCCTGCGCGGCGTGACCTGCCTCGCGCCCAACGTCGGCACCGAGCAGACGTTCGCACTGCTCGACGAGTGGGCGCCCGCCGCGCACCGGCCCGACCGGGAGGAGGCGCTGGCCCTGCTCGCCCGTCGCTACGTGCGCTCCCACGGCCCGGTCACCGACCGGGAGTTCGCCGGCTGGACGGGGCTGACGCTCACCGACGCCCGCCGCGGTCTGGCCGCGGCCGGCGACGTCCTCACCACCGTCGAGGTCGACGACGTGGCGATGCTGGTCGACGCGGCACTGCTCGACGCGCCCCGGTCCCCGGTCGACGACCTGCTGGTGCTGCCCGGCTTCGACGAATACCTGCTCGGCTACCGAGACCGCACGCTGATGCTCGACCCGGCGCACCGCGAGGCGGTGGTTCCGGGCGGCAACGGCGTCTTCCAGGCCACCGTGGTCCAGGCAGGCCGGGTGGTGGGCACGTGGAAGCGCACGATCGGCGCTCGCCGGGTCACGGTGACGGTGCGTCCGCTGGCCCCGCTCGACCGGCCCCGCGTGGAGCGGGCCCTCGGCCGTTACGCCGGGTTTCTCGACCTACCGCTGCGCGTCGACTGGCCGTCCTGAGGCGCGCGGCGCGCGGCCCCGGTGACGACGGTCAGCTCCCTTCTCATCGGTTCTGCGCCGAACGCCCGGTTGCCGGGATGTGATGGTCGCAGCTTCGATCCCACCAGCCCGACATGATCTTGGCCCGGCACCACTGATCAGGTAGCGTCGCCGAGCACACCCTTTGGTGAATGCTGGTTGCCCGTCAGGGGCCGAATCGGAGGACGCAGCGTGACTTTCCATCGCGCAGCCCGCAAGGCAGGACTCGTCGCGGCCATCGCCGCGCTCGCACTGGGCGCCGCCGGATGCGCCAAGAAGGACGAGGGCGAGGTCCAGGCCGGCGGAGTCAAGCTCGTCGAGAAGGGCGCGCTGACCGTCTGCACCCACCTGCCGTACGCGCCGTTCCAGTCCAAGGACACCGCCGGCAAGGTCGTCGGGTTCGACGTCGACGTGATGGACCTGGTCGCCAAGGAGTTGGGCGTCGAGCAGAAGATCGTCGACACCCCGTTCGAGGGGATCAAGTCCGGGCAGGACCTGAACACCGGCAAGTGCGACGCGGCCGCCGCCGGCATGACGATCACCGAAGAGCGGCAGAAGGTCATGAACTTCTCCGATCCGTACTTCGACGCGACCCAGGCGATGCTGGTCAAGACGGGCAAGGCGTACAAGTCGCTCGACGACCTCAAGGGCAAGAAGATCGGCGTCCAGGCGTCCACCACCGGCCGCGACTACGCCAAGCGGTTCGAGCAGGAGAAGGACCTCAAGCTCGTCGAGTTCGAAGACCTCGCCGCCCTGCAGCAGGCCCTCGCCAACGGCCAGATCGAGGCCGCCATCAACGACCTCCCGGTCTGGACCGAGTACATCAAGAACAACCCGGGTGGCTTCGAGGTGACGGCGGAGTTCGACACCGGCGAGCAGTACGGCTTCTCGGTGAAGAAGGACGGCAACCCGGAGCTGCTCAAGAAGATCAACGAGGTGCTGACCAAGGCCAGGCAGGACGGCACCTACGACAAGATCTACGAGAAGTGGATCGGCAAGCAGCCGGCCAAGTGACCGAAAGCTGTGGCAGGAGGGCGCGCGCGGGTCGCGCGCCCTCCGCGTGCGTGAGGAGCATCGAACCGTGAAGCTGCGACGCCGTCAGCGGGAGCGGCTGTCCCTCTGGCTCCAGTACCTGGCCTTCGTCATCGTCATCGCCGCGGTGATCTACGCCGCGGACTGGGACCGGCTGCGCGAGGCCTTCTTCCGCGTCGACATCATCAAGTCGATGTTCCCGACGGTCATCACCGTCGCGCTGCGCAACACGGTCCTCTACACGCTGGGCGCGTTCGCCTTCGGCCTCGTCTTCGGCACCCTTCTCGCGCTGATGCGGCTGTCCCGGGTGGCCCCCTACCGCTGGCTGGCGACGGCGTACATCGAGCTGTTCCGGGGCCTGCCCGCGCTGCTGGTGCTCTTCCTCGTCGGCTACGGCATCCCCATCGCCTTCCCCGAGCGGGAGATCCCGGGTGGCGTGTTCGGTTCCATCGCGATCGGTCTCGGCCTGACCGCCGCCGCCTACATGGCGGAGACGCTCCGCGCCGGCATCCAGGCGGTGCCCCGGGGCCAGATGGAGGCGGCGCGCACCCTCGGAATGTCGCACTTCACCGCGATGCGCACCATCGTCATCCCGCAGGCGTTCCGGATCGTGATCCCCCCGCTGACGAACGAGCTCATCCTGCTCACCAAGGATTCCTCGCTCGCCTACGTGCTGGGCGTGACGGCGCAGACCATCGAGATCACCAAGTTCGGCCGGGACACGCTGAACGACCGGGTGAACGCCACACCGCTACTGGTCGCCGGCTTCACCTACCTGATCATCACCCTGCCCCTGTCCCAGGTGGTCCGCCGCCTGGAACTCCGCCACGCCAAGGCCCGGTGATCCGCATGACCACCCCCTCCCGGCCCGCTGTCGAGATCCGCGACCTGCACAAGTCCTTCGGCCCGCTCGAGGTGCTCAAGGGCATCGACTTCGAGGTCGGCCACGGCGAGGTCGTCTGCGTCATCGGGCCCTCCGGCTCCGGCAAGTCGACGCTGCTGCGCTGCGTCAACCTCCTGGAGGAGCCGACCGCCGGCAAGATCTGGGTGAACGGCACCGAGATGACCGACCCGGACGTCGAGATCGACGCCGTACGCCGCGGCATCGGCATGGTCTTCCAGTCGTTCAACCTCTTCCCGCACCTGACCGTGCTCAACAACCTCACCATCGCGCAGCGTCGGGTGCTGCGGCGCGGCCGCTCCGAGGCCGAGCGGGTCGCGCTGGCGAACCTGGAGCGGGTCGGCCTCTCCGACAAGGCCGACGCGTTTCCGGCGCAGCTCTCCGGCGGCCAGCAGCAGCGGGCGGCGATCGCCCGATCGCTGTCGATGGAACCCAAGCTGATGCTCTTCGACGAGCCGACCTCCGCCCTCGACCCGGAACTCGTCGGCGACGTGCTCACCGTCATGCGCACGCTGGCCGAGGACGGCATGACGATGATGGTGGTCACCCACGAGATGGCGTTCGCCCGCGACGTCGCCGACCGGGTCGTGTTCATGGACGGCGGCGTGGTGGTCGAGCAGGGTCCACCGCAGGAGGTGCTCGGCGCGCCGCGGCACGAACGGACC
Organism: Micromonospora sp. NPDC049366; assembly: GCF_044466625.1. Taxonomy (NCBI): domain Bacteria; kingdom Bacillati; phylum Actinomycetota; class Actinomycetes; order Micromonosporales; family Micromonosporaceae; genus Micromonospora; species Micromonospora sp. NPDC049366. Next base: position 58,154 of record NZ_JBITMV010000018.1, on the reverse strand, counting down.
CGCTCGTTCCTGTCCCGGGTCCTCGACCCGACCCACGTCGCGCAGCTCGGCCAGCCCGACCAGCGCGGCGAGCCCGCGCAGCCGCCGCACCTGCCGGCCGACGACCGCCACGGCCTCTGACAGATCACCGCGCGGTCGCCGTCACGACCCGGCGGCCGTCGCTCGCCCGTGCGGCCGACGCACCGCCGGGCACCGGTGGCGGACGACGAAGCGGGCCGGCGGGGTCAGCGCCCCACCGGCCCGCGCGGCGATCGGTCGTCAGTCGGCCAGCGCGCCCGCGGCCCGGCCCTCGTGCAGGGTCAGGTTGCGGCCGTCGGACGGGTCGAACAGGTGGATCTTCTCCAGGTTGAACCAGACCCGCCGGTTCCCGCCCTCGGTCACCGGCGACTCCGCCGACAGCCGGGTCACCAGGTTGGACCCGGCGCCGGTGAAGTCGGCCGCCCCCGCGTCGGCGGCCAGCTCCTCCAGCTCGGCGGCGCTGGCCCGCTCCCCCTCGACGGTGAAGTAGACGTACTTGTCGGAGCCCATCGACTCGACGATCTCCACCGGCGCCTCGAACTCCATGCCCCGGCGGCGGGTGTCGTCGTCGACCAGCTCGGCGTCCTCGAAGTGCTCCGGCCGGATGCCCAGGATCAGCTCCCGGGGGGCGTCGGCGCCCGCCAGCTGCCGACGCACCCGGTCGCCGAGCGGCACGTCCCCCAGGGCGGTCCGCAGCCGGCCGTCCTCGACGGCGGCGTGCAGGAAGTTCATCGACGGCGAGCCGATGAAGCCGGCCACGAACAGGTTGCGGGGGTGGTCGTACAGCTCCTGGGGCGGGCCGACCTGCTGCACCGCGCCGCCGCGCATGATGACCACCCGGTCGCCGAGCGTCATCGCCTCGGTCTGGTCGTGCGTGACGTAGACGGTCGTGGTGCCGAGCTGCTTCTGCAGGCGCGACACCACGGTCCGCATCTGCACCCGCAGCTTCGCGTCCAGGTTGGACAGCGGCTCGTCCATCAGGAAGGCCTTGGGCTGGCGGACGATCGCCCGACCCATCGCCACCCGCTGCCGCTGGCCGCCGGAGAGGTTGGCCGGCTTGCGGTCCAGCAGCGCGCTCAGCTCCAGGACCTTCGCCGCCTCGTCCACCTTCGCGTTGATGGTCTCCTTGTCGAGCTTCGCCAGCCGCAGCGGGAACGCCATGTTCTCCCGCACTGTCATGTTCGGGTAGAGCGCGTAGGACTGGAAGACCATCGCGATGTCCCGGTCCCGGGGCGCCTTGTCGTTGACCCGCTCGCCGCCGATGCGCAGCTCACCGGAGCTGATGTCCTCCAGCCCGGCGATCATGTTGAGCGTGGTGGACTTACCGCAGCCGGACGGTCCCACCAGGATCACGAACTCGCCGTCGGCGATCTCCAGGTCGACGTCGCGCACCGCGACGGTTCCGTCCGGGAAACTCTTGCTCACCTTGTCGAGCACGATGTCAGCCACGACTACCACCTATCCCTTGACTGCGCCGGAGGTCAGGCCGGAGACGATGCGGCGCTGGAAGAAGAGCACGAATGCGATGATCGGAACGGTGATCACCACCGCGGCGGCGCAGATGGCCCCGGTGGGATCCTCGAACTGCGACGCGCCGGTGAAGAACGACAGCGCGGCCGGCACCGTGCGGGACCGCTCGGTGGACGTCAGCGAGATCGCGAACAGGAAGTCGTTCCAGCAGAAGATGAAGACCAGGATCGCCGTGGTGAACAGCCCCGGCGCGGCCAGCGGCGCGATCACCCGGCGGAACGCCTGCCCCTGCGTGGCGCCGTCCATCTTCGCTGCCTTCTCCAGGTCCCACGGGATCTGCTTGAAGAACGCCGACAGCGTGTAGATCGCCAGCGGCAGCGCGAAGGTGATGTACGGCAGGATCAGCCCCGGCCACGTGTCGAAGAGCCCGAGCTGACGCTCGATCTCGAACAGCGGCGACACCAGCGACACCTGCGGGAACATCGCGATCAGCAGGGAGACGCCGACCAGCAGCCGCTTGCCGGGGAAGTCCAGCCGGGAGATCGCGTACGCGGCCATGGCGCCGAGCACCACCGCGATCGCGGTGGCGATCAACGCGATGCCGATCGAGTTGACCAGGGCACGGACGAACTGGTCGGTGGCGAAGATCGTCCGGTAGTTCTCCAACGTCCACTCGCGCGGGAAGAACTTCCCGTCGGTGAGCGTGGCCGGGGTCTTGAACGACAGCGAGGCGATCCACAGCACCGGGATCAGCGCGAAGACGACCACGATGACGTCCAGCAGGCCCCACCGCAGCTTCGCCCGGGTGGTGGTTTCGGTTGCCATCTCAACGCCTCTCGTCGTCCGAGCTGCCGGGGGCAGCGGTGCCGAAGAGCTTCACGAACACGAACGCGATGATCGCCACGGTGAGGAAGATCAGGACCGACATCGTGGAGCCGATGCCGAGGTTCAGGCCCCGGATCAGGTTGTTGTAGGCGAGCATCGACACCGACGACGTCTCGTTCGCGCCCGACGTGAGGATGAAGATGTTGTCGAACACGCGGAACGCGTCGAGCGTGCGGAACAGCAGCGCCACGAGGATCGCCGGCTTCATCACCGGCAGCATCACCTTGGTGAACCGCTGCCAGGGGGTCGCCCCGTCGGTGGAGGCCGCCTTGAGCAGGTCCTCCGGCACCAGCGCCAGGCCGGCCATCAGCAGCAGCGCCATGAACGGGGTGGTCTTCCAGATCTCGGCCAGCATGATGATCGCCAGCGAGCTGGCCCGCTCGGTCAGCGGGGCGCCGTCACTGAACAGGTTGGCCAGGTAGCCGGTGCCGGGCGTCCACGCGTACCGCCAGGAGAAGGCGGCGACGACCGTGACGATGCCGTACGGGATCAGCGCCGAGGTCCGGACGAGGCCCCGCCCGACCAGCGTGCGGTGCATGATCAGGGCCAGCCCCATGCCGAGCACCAGCTCGATGGCGACGGTGACCACGGTGATCAGCGCGGTCACCCCGAACGCGGTCCACCAGAACTCGTTGGTCAGCACCGTCACGTAGTTCTCCAGCCCGATGAACTCGCGCTGGTCGGGGAAGCGCAGGTCGAAACGCTGCAACGACAGCCAGACCGAGTAGATGATCGGGTACGCGGTGACCGCGAGCATGACCAGCGCGGCGGGTGCGCAGAGCAGCCACCCGAGCCGCCGTTCGGCCTTCTTGTTCTCACTCAATGGTGCCCGACCCCGCCGGTCGCGCTGGGCGGGTACCGCGGCGTGCCGGCCGGTGCCGGTCGCGGTCTCCTCGGCGGTCGCGTCGGCGCCCGCCGGCGTGGCGTTCACGCTCATGACGTCGCCTCCCTTCGGTCGGCGCCGCCCTGCGGCATCAGCGTGCCGCGCTGACCGGTTCGCTCGCTCACGGCAGCACCCCCTTCGACTCGAGCGCGTCGGCGATGGCGTCGCGCAGCTCGTCCGCGGTCTTCTGCGGGTCGATGCCCGACGGCGGGGAGAGCAGCGCCGACATCACCGTGGAGATGCTCTGGTAGGCCGGGGTCAGCGGCCGCACCGCCGACTCCTTCAGCTCTTCGAGGATCGTGTCCTTCATCGGGTACGCCTCGGTCATCTCCGGGTCGTCGTAGACCTGCTCGATCGTCGGCGGGACGCCGTCGTTGATCGCGGAGAACTTCTGGTTCTCGGCGCTGCGCAGGCACGTGGCGGCCTCGAAGGACTCCTGCGGGTGCCTGGAGTACGCGCTCACCGCGAGGTTGACCCCGCCGATGGTGACCTTGCTCGGGGTGTTCTCGTCGATGCCGGGGATCCGCGCCCAGGCGACCTGCTTGGCGAGGTCCGGGCTGGCCTCCTGCATCGCCGGGTAGACGAACGGCCAGTTCACCTGGAACGCGCCCGCGCCGGACTGGAACTCCAGCCGGACCGGGTCCTCGGTGGCGTTGCTGAACGACGGCGACGTCACGCCCGACGCGGCGAGGTCGCGCAGCTGCTTCAGCGCCCGGACGGTTCCCTCGTCCATGACGGCCTTCGTGCCCTTGTCGTCGAGGATCCGACCGCCGGCGCTCTCCGCGAGGGTGTTGTAGAGGACGACCAGGCCCTCGTACTGGGCGCCCATGGTGAGCACCTGGTACGGCTTGCCCTGCTGCTTCAGGTCCTGCGCCATCGAGATCATCTGGTCCCACGTCTTCGGCGGCTCGGGCACCAGGTCCTTGCGGTACCAGAGCAGCTGGACGTTGGTGTTCTTCGGCGCGCCGTAGAGCTTGTCCTGGTAGCGGGCGGTCTCCAGCGGGCCGGCGAGGGTGCCCTGCTCGACCTCGGCCTTGTCCTGCCCGGTCCACTCCCGGATCCAGTCCGCGCTGGCGAACTCCTGTGTCCAGGTCACGTCGAGCCCGAGCACGTCCATCCCGCTGTCCTCGGCGGCGAGCCGGCGGACCATCTGCACCCGCTGGTCGTCGGCCTGCCGCGGCAGCACCCGGTAGACGATCTCGTATCGCCCGCCGGCCTGCGCGTTGCAGTTGTCGACCACCTTCTGCAGGTTCTGCTCGGGCGGGTAGTACAGGTTGATCGTCGGTGTGCCGCTGTCCCCACCTGCGGCGCAGCCCGCCACGGGCGCCGCCAGCGCCACCGCGGCGGCGGCCGCGACCACGCGCACCCGTGGTCGACGTCGACGTCCGGCCTCGTCAGGGTCGCTCATCACCCCTCCCCTCTGATCGGCCAACAGCCGGGGAGGGTCACCGTGCCCCGGCGCACGGCGAGACGGGCGGGACGGTGACCAGCCGGTTACCAACCCCGGACGTTTCGTGGCCCCATCACTGCCCGACCTGCGAAGTCGCGAAACATCAGGGGCCGGGAACCTGATCAACCGGGCCGAACGTGGTCCACGTCACTCACCCGAGACCGACGCTGCGGCCCAAGGCGCGGACGGCGCTGGTTGTACAGCCAGAGCGCGGCGCGCAGCCGGTTCGGGCGTGGCGCCGCCTGTGCCGCCACAGGAGCCTCGGGTGCCGTGATTTCCCGGTGACGGTGGGACCGGCAGCCGCCCAGATCTCGGTACGGGTGGCCGATCGGCTGGCCGAGCAGTTGGCGCCCGGCGGATGGCGGCGGCATCGTCTCGTGCCCGACGATGACGTCGCCTTCGTACGCGAGCCCGTCGATGGGGTCGTCTTCCACCTCACCGTCAACCTCGCCGGGCGCGACGGTGTGTTGCTCAGTCCCCACGTCGGCATCGAGAGTGTCGCCGCCGCCGAGGTGCTGCGGCAGCTCTTCGGTCGCACGGGCACCCCTCGCCATGCTGGCGACGTTCGGCACGGCGCGCCCGGTATTCGCGGGAGGCCTGCCCGAGACCTTCATCCACAACTTCACCGCGCGGTTCGGCGGTTAGGCATCCAGCCCCGAGCAGGGAAGGGCGATGACGGCGGCGAGCCGCGACGGATCTCGTCAGGCGCGCGCTGAGCGCGCCCGGCCCGATGCGGCATCGAGCCGGGCGCGTCCGTGAGCTATGCGACGAAGCGGGAGCGGCGTCGACGTCCGATCAGGTAGCCCGCGCCGCCGAGGAGCAGGAGGGCGCCACCGATGCCGGCGACGGTCGCGGTGTCGGCACCGGTCACGGCCAGCCCGCCGCCCTCGCCGCCCTCGCCACCGGGGGCGTTCGGGCTGGCGGCGGAGGCAGGGGTCGGCGCGACGGTCGTCGTGGCGCTGGGCGTAGCGCTCGGCGTCGACGTGGGCTGAGCCGCGCAGTCGAGTGCCCGTGCGGCGTACAGACCGTCGTTCAGGTACGCGAGATAGGTGTCGATGTTCCCATCGTCGAGCGTTTTCTGCGCGGCCGCCTTCACGTTGGCGCCGGCGCCCGTCAACGTCCGGACCACCGAAACCCTCAGGTCCGTCGCCCAGATTTTCATTACGTCCGATTTGAGAAACGCGCGCAGGTCATCCGCGGTGCCGTCGAGCCGCTCCTGTATTTCGCCCGGCAGAAGGGGCAACGAGTTGGCGTTCGCCGCGGCGAGGATCTGGGCGGTCAACACCCGCACCTGCACATCGGTGGCGGTGTCCAGGTCGATGGTGACAAGCTCGCGGATGTCCTTGTACACCTTGCGCTCGACCGTTTGGCAGGCCTCGTTCAGCCCGGGCGATTCGGGAGCGGCCACCGCTGGCGCCGCCGGAATCAAAAAGACCAGCGCCATTAGGACGCCGGCCGGGATTTTCCATCGCACGTGGTCTTCCTCCCCGTTTCAGGCAAAAACATGAAGATATTACCGTCAGTGGACGGAAAAGCAAGGAGGTATCGAATCCCAGGATTGCGAAATGAGCAGGACCCCGGCGCAGAGACTCTTCATCAAGCCCGACCCGTTCGCAACCACGTCGCCCCTAGCCTGCGGTCGTCCGCGGAGGGCGCGGAAGACTCTGCCCGCAATCGCTTGCGCGAAGGTCGCCTCCCAGGCTCATGATGGTCGGATGATCGCGCGCTTCAAGGACATCTGTCTGGACGCGGCCGACGCCCACCTGCTGGGCGCGTTCTGGGCCCGGGTGCTCGACGGCGAGATGGTCGACGTCGGCGACGGTGATGCCCGGGTCGACAAGCCGGGCGGCGCCGACGCCGAGTCGATCTGGATCAACCGGGTGCCCGAGCCGCGTACGGTCAAGACCCGCGTCCACCTGGACCTGCAGCTCACCGAGCCCGGCCCGGCGGCGCTGGAGGCCGCGGGCGCCCGGCTGGTGCGCGAGCCGGACGCGGAGATCCGCTGGTGGGTGCTGGCCGACCCGGACGGCAACCTCTTCTGTGCCTTCCCGCCCGGCACCGGATCCCGGCCGGGCCCGCTCGCGCTGGTCGTGGACGCGGCCGACGCGCTCGCGCAGGCGACCTGGTGGGCGGGGGTGGTCGGCGGCGCGGTCGAGCCCGGCGAGGAGGGGCATGCCAGCCTGGTCGGTGCCGACGGATTCCCCTGGGACTACTGGATATTCAATCCGGTGCCGGAGCGGAAGACGGTCAAGAACCGGATGCACTGGGACGTGGGCCTGACCGGTCCGGACCCGTCGGAGCTGGTCGCGGCCGGCGCGACGCTGCTGCGCGAGCCGGACGACAAGGTGAGCTGGTGGGTGCTGGCCGATCCGGAGGGCAACGAGTTCTGCGCCTTCCCGCCCCGTCCCACTCCGTGAGCGGGGCATCTACCCAGCGTGCGTCCGGTGCACTAGCGTTCTCCTAGCTCCGCCACCAGCGCGTACGCCGTCGACGTCGATACGCCTCCGGCCGACCCCTACCTGGTCCGATCGGTTGGATATCGCGGGAACGCCCCCCGCCACCGCACCGGTTGGTCAGGATGTGCGCAACGAGGAGGTGCCGTCGTGCAGGACACCCGCGCTCTCGCCCTGACGTTCGAGGTGAGCGGCCTGCCACCGGTCAAAACCGAGGCGCTGTCCATCTTCGCCGCCGGACACCGGCAGGCGACGAGGGTCCGCGCCCTGCTCGAAGCGGCCTGCGCCGCGGCCCAGCAGACCGGCTGGACGCCGCTGACCGGGCCGGTCGAGGTGGACGTGGTCTTCCGCTGTCCGCCCGGGCACCGCACCTCGGACGCGAGCACCCTGCTCGGCGGGGTGTGCGCGGTGCTGCAGAACAAGAAGCGGGTGGCGACGATCGGCCTGGCCCACCTCGGGGTCCTCGTCGACGTCGCCCTCTACGACGACGATCGGCAGATCCGCCGGCTGTCGTACGCCGAGGAGCCGGCCGAGGACTTCTCGTACCAGGTGCGGGTGGCCGCCGTACCGCAGGTGGTTTGACCGTCGACCCCGGTGGGGTATCGCGGACGCCGACGAAGGGAGCGCCATGCAGGAGCCACATGTCACGCTCGACCCGCGCGGGCTCGACCCCGTGCAGCGGAAGCTGCGCGGCCCGCTCGAGGATCAGCTGACCTCGGCGCTCCAGGCGGCCACCGAACGGGTCCGGGCCGGCTACGCGGGTGAGCCCGTCGAGCAGGTGTGCCAGCGGCTGCTCGACGAGACCCGGGCCGGCCTGCACCCGGACATCGCCGCCGGCTTCAACCCCGACATGGACGAGTTCTGCCGGGTCGCCGTGGCGATCGTGCGCGGCACGAACGTCTGACCACGGCGACCCGGGCGCCGATCAGAGGCGCACGTCGATGAGCAGCGGCACGTCCACCTCACCGTCGAGCACCTCGGCGAGGACCGCCTTGTGCTCGGCGTCGATCGGGAACGGCGAGTCCTGGAAGGCCCGTACGGCGGCGTCGTAGTCGGCGCACTCCACGACGTGGACGAACACCGGCCCGTCCGCCGTGGTGAGCAGGAAGCCCTGCTCGTGGGTGACGCCCTCGGCGACGAAGGTCTCCCGGATCTCGTCGGAGCGGCGCATGCCCTCGGCGAGCCAGGCCTTGAGCTGGTCGACCTTGTCCGGGCGCACCCGCGACACCTTGGTCTTGATCACTGACGTCCCCCCCTGTATGCGAACGCGGGCGAGCGCCGATCCCCGGCGCCGGTGGGCGCTCCTGGCGTGGCCTGCCCCGCCGGACCAGGCTAGATCAACAGGTTCGTCCTGCTCAGCGACTGTGAGAGAAGGCATCCGGCCACCGCTGTCCACCATCCGGGACGAGCCGGCCGGCGGCAGCGGGACGGGTCAGGACCGGGTCCGCAACTCCCCGGTCCTGACCCCGGCCGTCCGGTGTGGTAGCGGAGATCGTCGTGTCCACCGACGCGGGCGTGGCACGACGCCCACGGCGGATCTGACATGACGAGCCGGCCCGCATGCACTCAGCTCCACGGTGCCCACCTACCGGACGTCGGCGCGCCCCCGTCTCACCCCGAGCAGCCGCGGGCGCGGGGCTCAATCTAGGCATGCGGCGAGGGGCCGGACAAGCAGCGTCGGAGCCTGCGGGACGGTGATTGATCTCAACGGGGAAAACCGGCATGTCCGCGTAACGACGGGCCTGCCGGCGACGCTGTTTCGGGTCGAGACGCACCCACGACGGCGGGGCCGGCGGGCGGGTCAGAAATGCCGGAGCAGGTCTGGGAAGGCGGCCAGGCGCAGCACCCGCGCGTCGGTGGGGTCCAGCTCCTCGTCCTCCAGCACCCAGGTGTTCTCGTTCGGGATGAAGACCGCGTTCAGGCCGGCCGCCCGGGCGGGCAGGATGTCCGAGCGCGGGGAGTTGCCGATCATCCAGGCACCCGCCGGGTCGAAGTCGTGCTCGCGGGTCAGCCACCGATAGGTGTCGACGTTCTTCTCCGGCACGATGTGCGCGGCCCGGAAGTGGTGCAGCAGCCCGGACGCGTCGAGCTTACGCTGCTGCTCCGCGCGCTCCCCCTTGGTGAGCAGCAGCAGCTCGTGCCGGCCGGCCAGCTCGTCGAGCGCCTCGGCCACACCGGGCATGAGCTCGACCTTGTGCTCGACCAGCGCCACGGCGAGGCGGTCGATCTCCCGCCGCTCGGCGTCGGTGGCCGGCCGCGCGCGCAGCCGCTCCAGGCACTCCCCCAGGCTGCGCAGGAAGACCTTGCTCCCGTAGCCGTGCGTCACCGTGTTGGCCCGCTCGATGTCGTCGAGGATCGCCCGGATCTCCGCCCGATCGAGGGTGGGATGTTCGAGCCAGGCGAGGAAGTCGTCGATGACGCGTTCGAAGACGACGTTGTTCTCCCAGAGTGTGTCGTCCGCGTCGAAGACCAGCACCTGCGCCCGCCGCCGCGCCGTCGCGTCCACCGTCATGTCGTTGCCTCCTCATGCCCCGATCACCGGGCGTGCGCCGGTGCCAGAGCGCATTCCACTCCGCGGGAGAACACCGGGGCAATCGATTACCGGTCGACCGCGCTCGTCGTGGGCCACCGCAGCAGCTGCTCCGCTAGCATCGCCTCCCGGTCCTCCTGCGCCTCCGGGCGCAGTCGGCCGCCGCGGGTGAGCATCACCAGGCCGTGCAGCAGGCTCCAGCCCACCTCGGCCAGGGTGTCCGGGTCGCGACCCTCGGCCAGCGGGGCGAGCGCGGCCCGCAGCTCGGCGAAGACGGCCCGCGGGGCCGCCGGTACGCCGTCGACGCCGAGGGCCAGGTCCGGCGTCAGGACCAGCATCACATCGTAGACCTCCGGATTCGCGTACGCGAAGTCGAGGTAGGCGCCCACGACCTCCGGCCAGGCCCCCTCGGCACCACGGGTGGTCTCCGCCTGGGCCTCGGCGAGGTCGGCGGCCAGGTCGGCGAAGGCACAGACCGCGACGGCGGCCAGCACCTCCTGCTGGTCCGCGAAGTGCCGGTAGAGCTCGGCGAGCTCCAGGTCGGCGCGTTCGGCCAGCCGGCGCGGGCTGACGGCGGCCCACCCTTCGGTTTCGGCGAGCCGGCGGGCCACCGCGACGATGGTGTCACGTACGGCCTGGTCGGCGTCCGTTTCGGGAGCTTCGGACACCTGCCCGATCGTAGTGATCCGTGACGGTATGCGGCCGGACCGCGACGGATAGTCGACTCTTGCTGGACCGCCGTCAGCGACGCAGGGTGAGGATCAGGTCGGCGACCAGCGCCGTCCAACCGGTCTGGTGCCAGGCGCCCAGCCCGGCGCCGTTGTCGCCGTGGAAGTACTCCGGGAAGCAGATCAGGTCCCGCCAGTCCGGGTGGGTCTGGAAGAGTTGGGCCGCGCCGTAGATCGGACGCCGGCCCCAGCCGTCCCGGGTGAACAGTGCGATCAGGCGGGCCGACAGGTCGTCGGCGATCTCGTGCAGCGTCCGCTTCACACCGGACCGGGTCGGGTACTCGACCTGCAGGTCGTCGCCGTAGAACGCCGCGTAGTCGCGCAGCGCGCTGACGAGCAGGAAGTTGGTCGGCATCCAGATCGGGCCCCGCCAGTTGGAGTTGCCGCCGAACAGGCCGCTGGTGGACTCGGCCGGCTCGTAGCCGACGGCGAACTCCTGCCCGCCGAGGGTGACCGCGAACGGCTTGTCCAGGTGGGCGCGGGACAGCGTGCGCAGGCCGTACTCCGAGAGGAACTCGTCGGTGTCCAGCATCCGGGCGAGCAGCCGCACCATCTGCTCCGGACCGACCATGGACAGCAGCCGCTGTTGCCGCCCGTCCGCGCCCAACCGGCGGGTGCCGACGACGTCGGCGTACTCCGGCCGGTGGGTCAGGAACCACCGCAGCCGGGCGTGCAACTCGGGCAGGCGGTGCAGCGTACGGGCGGTGAGCCGGGTGACCGCGGCCAGCGGCAGCAGCCCCACCACCGAGCGGACCTTGAGCGGCACCTTCGACCCGTCGGCCAGCCGCAGCACGTCGTAGAAGAACGCGTCCTCGTCGTCCCACAGCCCCTGCGAGTACGCGGCCGCCGCGATGTACGCGAAGTGTTCGAAGAACTTCGTGGCCGTGTCCACCCAGGTGCGGTCGTGCTCGGCCAGCACGATGGCGATGTCGAGCATGTTCAGCGCGTACATCGCCATCCAGCCGGTGCCGTCGGACTGCTCCAGCACACCGGCCACCGGCAGCGCCGCGGACCGGTCGAACGGCCCGACGTTGTCCAGCCCGAGGAAGCCGCCCTCGAACACGTTGTTGCCGCCGGTGTCCTTGCGGTTGACCCACCAGGTGAAGTTGAGCAGCAGCTTGTGCATGACCCGGGCCAGGAACTCGTGGTCGCGGCTGCCGTCGATCTCGAACACCTTCAGCGCCGCCCACGCGTGCACCGGCGGGTTCACGTCACCGAACGCCCACTCGTACGCCGGGATCTGCCCGTTGGGGTGCAGGTACCACTCGCGCAGCAGGAGCAGCAGTTGGGCCTTGGCGAACGCCGGGTCGACGCGGGCGATGCTCACGCAGTGGAACGCGAGGTCCCACGCCGCGTACCACGGGTACTCCCACGGGTCCGGCATCGAGATGACGTCGAAGCTGGTCATGTGCCACCAGTGGCTGTTGCGCCCGTGCCGGCGCCCGGCCGGCGGCGGCGTCGACCCGGGGTCGCCCTCCAGCCACCGCTTCACGTCGAAGTGGTAGAACTGCTTGCCCCACATCAGCCCGGCGATCGCCTGCCGCGCCACCAGGGCCTCGTCGGGGGTGGCGGCGGCCGGGATGATCCCGGCGAAGAACCGGTTGGCCTCGGCCCGGCGGGCCCACACCACCGCGTCGAACCCGTCGCCCAGGTCGGCGGGGGGCGGCGGACCGGCCGCCGGCGGCGGGGCGGTACGGGTGAGCCGCAACCGGATCTGCCGCTGCCCGCCCGCCGGCACGTCCAGCACGTAGTGCAGCGCGCCCTTGGTGCCCTCCCGGTCCGGGTTGACCGTGGCCGCGCCGTTGACCACGTGGTCGTTGATCCCGTCCTTCGGGTACGGCGACCGGCCGGGCAGACCCCACAGCCGCTCGGCGTTGGTGTCGTTGTCGCACAGCAGCGGGGTCGGCGTCCCCTCCCCCTCCAGCAGCACCTGGCCGAGCACCCAGTGCTCCCCGACCAGCCGGGAACCCTCCCCCACCAGCCGGGGCACCCGATCGGCGCCGGGCAGCCCCCACGCCCAGGTGTTGCGGAACCAGAGGGTGGGCAGGACGTGCAGCGTCGCCGCCCGGTCACCCCGGTTGGCCACGGTCACCACGATGCACAGGTCCGTCGGGGACGCCTTCGCGTAGTCGACGGTGACCGCCCAGTACCGGTCGTCGTCGAAGATCCCGGTGTCCACCAGCTCGTACTCGGTGTCGTCGCGGCCGCGCAGCGCGTTCACCGCGACGAGTTCGTCGTACGGGAAGGCGGCCTGCGGGTAGTGGTAGCGCCACCGCATCCAGGAGTGCGTCGGGGTGGAGTCCTCGTACCACCAGTACTCCTTGACGTCCTCCCCGTGGTTGCCGCCGTCGCCGCCGAGGCCGAACATCCGCTCCTTGAGGATCGGGTCGACCCCGTTCCACAGCGCCAGCGCGAAACAGAACGTCTGCCGGTCGTCACAGACGCCGGCCATCCCGTCCTCGTTCCATCGGTACGCTCGGGACCGCGCGTGATCGTGCGGGAAGTAGTCCCAGGCCGTACCGTGCTCGCTGTAGTCCTCCCGTACCGTTCCCCAGGCCCGTTCGGACAGATAGGGACCCCATGCGCGCCAGTCCTGCTCCCCGGAGTCGGCCTGGGCCAGCCGGATCCGCTCGGCGTCGGGAGCCGATGCGTCGGAGGACGAACGTTCAGTGATCATCTGCACATCTTGGACGCCGCCGGGGGACTTGACCACAGCGGCCATTCTCGTCGTGGTGTGTGGCACGCCGCGGCCGGTGGAGGAAAGTTGATCGACGTGAGCTTCGGCCCGCAGGTCTGCACCCAGCTGACCAGCGGCGCGACCCGCGAGTGGCTGGTGACCGACGGCCTCGGCGGCTACGCCATGGGCACCGTCAGCGGGCTACGCACCCGCCGTTACCACGGGCTGCTGGTGGTCGCCGGCGACACGCCGGCCTCCCGAAAGGTGGGACTGGTCAGTCTCGACCCGGCCGTGACGCTCCCCTCCGGCGCCCGCGTCCGTCTCGGCGCGCACGAGTGGGCCTCCGGCGACGTCGACCCGCGCGGCTTCGAGCTGCTGGAGCGGTTCACGCTCGTCGACGGCGTGCCCCGGTGGCGGTGGCGCATCGGCGACGTGGTGATCGAACGCGAGGTGGCCATGCTGCCCGGCCGCTCCTGCGTGGCGGTGGTGCACCGGCTGGTCTCCGGCGGCCCGGTCCGCCTCGACCTCTCCGCGGCCTGCACCTGGCGCGACGCGCACGGCGAGCGCCGCGCCGACGGCCCGGTTCCCCGGGTCGAGCAGGTGGCCGGCGGCGCGGTCGTGGAGAGCGCCTACCGCCTCGCCGGTCCCGGCTGGACGCCCGAGGGCCAGTGGTGGCTCGGCGTGCACCACCGCGAGGAGGCCGCCCGCGGCCTGCACCCGCGGGAGGACCTGTGGTGCGCGGGCCGCTTCTCCGACACCCTGCACCGCCCCGGCGACACCGTCTCCGTGCTGGCGTGGAAGCACGACGCGAATCCCGAGCCGCCCCCGGCCACCGAGGTCGTGGCCCTGGCCCGGCGACGCAACCGGCAGGTGGTGGCCGCCGCGAAGCCCGCCGACGACGTGCAGGCCACCCTGGCGTTGGCCGCCGACGCGTTCGTGGTCCGCACCGCCGAGTCGCCCGTCGACGTGGTCGCCGGCTACCCGTGGTTCGGCACCTGGTCCCGCGACACGATGATCTCCTACGAGGGCCTCTTCCTCTGCACCAATCGGGCCGACCTCGGCCGGGAGCTGCTGCGCTCGTACGCGGCGACGCTGTCGCAGGGGATGCTCGCCAACACCGCCGACACCGGCCGGGTGGAGTACAACACCGTCGACGGGACGCTGTGGTTCCTGCACGCGGTGAGCCGGCACGTGACCGTCACCGGCGACACCGACCTCGGCGAGGAGCTGCTGCCGGCGCTGCACGCGGTGATCGACGCGCACCAGGCCGGCACCCGCTACGGCATCGGTGTCGACCCGGCCGACGGGCTGCTCACCCAGGGCGCCCCGGAGACCGCGTTGACCTGGATGGACGCCCGCGTCTACGGGGTGCCGGTCACCCCACGCACCGGCAAGCCGGTCGAGGTCAACGCGTTGTGGATCAACGGGCTGGCCGGGGTCGCCGAGCTGACCGAGCTGGCGGGGCGGGACGCGACCGGGCTGTGGCGGGCGCACGCGCAGGCCACCGACTCGTTCCGCGGCCGCTACCCGGCGCCGGGCGGCTGGCTGTACGACGTGCTGGACGCGCCCGCGCCCGCCTACCCGCTGGGCGGGTCCGCCCACCACGACGACGACTCGCTGCGCCCCAACCAGCTGCTCGCCTGGTCCCTGCCGTACGCCCCGCTGGAGCCGGACGAGGCGACCCTCCGCCGCGTCGCCGATGCGCTGCTCACCCCGCTCGGGCCGCGCAGCCTCGCCCCCGACGCCCCGGAGTTCATCGGCCGGCACCGGGGCGGGCCGGCCGAACGCGACGGCGGCTACCACCAGGGCACCGTCTGGCCGTGGCTGTTCGGGCCGTTCGTGGACGCCTGCCGCCGGGCGAAGGTGCCGGTCGACGAGGCGTTCGTGGGCCTCGACGCGCACCTGACCGAGTACGGTCTCGGCTCGGTCAGCGAGACCGCCGACGGGCTCGCGCCGCACGACGCGACGGGCTGCCCGTTCCAGGCGTGGTCGGTCGCCGAACTGCTCCGCGCGCACCGAGCCGGCCGGTAGCGCTTTACACGACCGCAACGGTCGTGTCGCCGTTGGTTATCTCCTTCCCGGCAGGATGGGTGCCGATCCAGCCGCGACGACGGACACCAGCGAGGGTGTCGGCCGCCGCGCGCCCGGAGACAACTCAAAGGGGGCCGCATGTCACCTGACGCCGACGTGATCGACATCCTCCCCACCCGGCACCAGCGGGTGCTCATCCTGTCGTGGGAATATCCGCCGGTGCTGGTCGGCGGGCTCGGACGCCACGTCCACGCCCTCTCCGTCGCCCTCGCCGCCGCCGGCCACGACGTCACCGTCGTCACCCGCCACGCCGACGGCGCACCCCTGGAGGAATACGCCGACGGCGTCCGCATCATCCGCGCCGCCGAAGACCCCGTCACCTTCCCCCTCGCCACCAACAGCCTCCTGGCCTGGACCATGGCCTTCAACCACACCCTCACCCGCGCCGCCCTCCGCGCCACCGACACCGCCGACTACGACCTCATCCACGCCCACGACTGGCTCGTCGCCCACACCGCGGTCACCCTCGCCGAGCACCTCGACCTGCCCCTGGTCACCACCATCCACGCCACCGAAGCCGGCCGACACCAGGGCTGGCTCCCCGAGGAGATGAACCGCACCATCCACGGCGTCGAACACTGGCTCAGCAACGCCTCGGCGCGGGTGATCACCTGCTCCGGCTACATGCGCGAGCAGGTGAGCACGCTGTTCGACGTGCCGGGCGGGCAGATCGACGTGGTGCCCAACGGCGTCGACGACCGGGCCTGGCGGGCCCGTCCCCGCGCGGTCGCCGCCGCCCGGGCCCGCTTCGCCGGCGACGGCCCGCTGGTCGGCTACGCCGGTCGGCTGGTCTACGAGAAGGGCGTGCAGCACCTCGTCCACGCCGTGCCCTACCTGCGGCAGCGGCACCCCGGGTTGCGCGTGGTGATCGCCGGCGACGGCCCCTACCGCGGTGAGCTGGAGGAGGAGGCGCGCCGGCTCGCCCTCGGATCGACCGTGCGGTTCACCGGTTTCCTCGACACCACACGCCTGCCGGCGATGCTGGGCGCCACCGACGCGACCGTGGTCCCCAGCCTCTACGAGCCGTTCGGCATGGTCGCCCTGGAGGCGGCCGCCGCCGGCGCGCCGCTCGCCGTGGCCCGCACCGGCGGCCTGGCCGAGATCGTCGAGTGCGGCGTGACCGGGGTGACCTTCCCGCACAGCGACCCCGACGCCCTCGGTGAGGCCGTCGACCAACTCCTCGGCGACGAGGTGTTCGCCCGGCGGGTGGCCCGGCGGGCCCGGACCATGGTCGGCGAGCGGTACGGCTGGGCCACGATCGCCGCCCGCACGGCCGCCTGCTACGCCGCCGCCCGCCGCGAGCACGGGCCGCTGCAGGCCCGCCGCGCCGCCGCCCGGCTCGCCGGTGGCCGTCCGGCCATCACCATTCCGGAGGGAAATCTGCTCTTCACCGGCGGTGCGGCCTGCTGAGCGAGGCGTACGACCGATAGGTCATCCCCGATCCGCTGGCTATCGTGTACGTCGACGGCGGCGGAGGAGGATGCGGCAGGTGCTGATCGTTGGTCGGTACCGGCTGCTCGACCTGGTGGGCCGCGGCGGCATGGGCCGGGTGTGGCGGGCCCGCGACGAGATGCTGCACCGCGACGTCGCGGTCAAACAGGTCGTCCCGCCGTCCTGGCTGGCCGACGACGAGCGGGCCGAGCTGCGCTCGCGCACCCTGCGGGAGGCACGCACGGCCGCGCGTCTCAACCACCCGAACGTCGTTCGGCTCTACGACGTGGTCCAGGTCGACGGGGAGCCGTGGATCGTCATGGAGTATGTGCCGTCGCGCACCCTGCAGGACGTGCTGGACGGCGAGGGGCCGCTCGACCCGCGTCGGGCGGCCCGGATCGGGCTCGCCGTGCTCGCCGCGCTGCGCGCCGCGCACGCCGCCGGGGTGCTGCACCGCGACGTGAAGCCGCAGAACGTGCTCGTGGCGCACGACGGGCGGGTGCTGCTCACCGACTTCGGGCTGGCCGTCTTCGATGGGGGCGACGGGGCGATGACCCGCCCGGGCATGGTGCTGGGCTCGCCGCAGTACGTCTCCCCGGAGCGTGCCGCCGAGGGCGTGTCCAGCGTGGCGGCCGACCTGTGGTCGCTGGGCGCCACCCTGCACGCGGCGGTGGAGGGCCGCTCCCCGTACGCCCGCAGCAGCGCGATGGCCACCCTGACCGCGCTGGCGACCGCGCCGCCGGACCCGGCGCCGCACGCGGGTCCGCTGGAACCGGTGCTCACCGGGCTGCTGCGCCGCGAGCCGGGGGCGCGCCTCGGCCACGACGAGGCCCGGCGCCTGCTCACGGCCGCGGCGGCGGCCCCGCCGGCCCCGCCGGCCCCGCCGGCCCCGGCCGAGCGGACGGCCGACGCCCCGGTCCCGGACCGGACCGGCGCGGCGCGGTCGACGCCGGGACCGGCCGGCGAAACCCCGGTGGCCGACGCCCCGGTGACCATGCCGGCGGCGGCACCGGCGTCCCCGGTCCGCGGCGGGCGGCGGGCCCGACGGCTGGGGCTGGTCGCGATGGCGTTGCTGGTCGCCGCCGCGGCCGGGGTGGGCACAGCGCTCGCCGTGACCGTCGACCACGACGGCCGGGACCGGGCCGCGTCGCGCGCCACCGGCGACCCCACCGACCGGCCGTCGATGCGACCGCCGGGCGGGCCCGACGGCGACCCGGACGGGTTCCCGGGCGAGCGCCCGTGGCCGCCCCCGGCCGGGCCGGGACGTCCCCCGCCGCCGTTCCCGTGCGTCCGCCCGGAAATCGTCGGCCGGCCCGTGGCGCTCGGCACCCCGCCACCGGGTGAGCGGTTCCGTCCTCCGCGCGGCTGGCACTGGTACGCCGACGCGATGGGATTCCGGCTGGCCCTGCCTACCGGCTGGCTCTATTCCCGCGAGGGTGGGGTCTCCTGCTTCCAGGACCCGTCGACCGGCCGGGCGCTGAGTGTCGCCGGCCCGCACTCCGGCGACCCCACGCAACGGCTGCGTGGCGTCCGCGACCGGGCCGCCGCGGTCGCGGCGCTGCCCGACTACCACGAGGTCCGGCTGGGCGCGGTCGACGGCGACACGGCCTGGGAGCTGCGGTGGACCGCCCCGCACGGCACCCGCCAGCACGCCGAGCTGCGGGTGCCCGCGACACCACCCGCGGCCGCCGGGTGGACCCTGGGCTGGATCACCACCGACCGCGACTGGGCGACCGCCGGTCGCGACTGGTCGACCCTGCGCGCCAGCTTCCGCCCGCCGGACTGACCGTCCACGGCGGATGAGAAAACTCCGGGTGGTGGCTATGGTGTAACCGGGGGTGACCGAGGGGGAGCGCGGTGCGCGAGCTGCTGATCGCGGGCCGGTACCGGCTGCTGGAGCTGGTCGGCACCGGCGGAATGGGCCGGGTCTGGCTGGCCCGCGACGAGATGCTCCACCGTGACGTCGCGGTCAAGGAGGTCGTGCTCCCCACCTGGCTGGCCCGGGCCGAGCGTGACGACCTCCGGCAGCGCACCCTCCGGGAGGCACGCACCGCCGCCCGGCTCAACCATCCCAACGTGGTCCGCATCTACGACGTCGTCCACGACCGGGACAGCCCGTGGATCGTGATGGAGTACGTCGAGTCCCGCTCGGTTCAGCAGCTCGTGGCCGACGAGGGGCCACTGGGTCCGTCCCGCACCGCGCGGATCGGGCTCGCCGTGCTCGCCGCGCTGCGCGCCGCCCACGCCGCCGGCGTCCTGCACCGGGACGTGAAGCCGCACAACGTGCTGGTCGCCCCCGACGGGCGGGTCGTGCTGACCGACTTCGGCCTGGCCACCTTCGCCGGCGGGGACGGCGGCGTGACCGGCCCGGGCATGGTGCTCGGGTCGCCGCACTTCGTCGCGCCGGAACGCGCCCGCGACGGTGTCTCCGACATGCGCACCGACCTGTGGTCGCTCGGCGCGACGCTCTACGCGGCCGTGGAGGGGCAGCCCCCGTACGCCCGCCCCAGCGCGATGGCGACGCTCACCGCGCTGGCCACCGAGCCACCGGACCCGATGCTGCGGGCCGGGCCGCTGCGTCCCGTGCTGACCGGCCTGTTGCAGCGCGACCCGTGGCGACGGCTCACCGCCGTCGAGGCCGAGCCGCTGCTGCGGGCCGTCGCGGCCAAGTCGGACCCAGCCCCGGACGCGCCCGACCCGCCCCACGGCCACGCGGCGCAGGCGGTCGACCGGGCCGGGACCGACACCGACCGACCGCACGCCCCCGCGCCGGGGAGCAGCGCGCACCGGCCCGGGATGCCTCCCGCGCCGCCCGACGCGCCGAGGCCGGCACGACCGCCGGCAGGGACGGACGCCGACGCTCCCCGCCGGCACCGGCGCCGCCGTCAACGCCTCGGTGTCGCCGCGGTCTCGGTCGCCGCCGGGCTGCTCGCGGCGCTCGGCGCGGCCACGCTGGCCGATCGGGAACGCTCGGCGTCACCGCCGTCCGGCGCCGGCGGCGGGGCGAGCAGTGTCCGACCGGCCGCGTTCGCCTGCGCCACCCCGGCGCCGCCGGCCGCCAACCCGGTCCCGTCGGTGCCGCCGCCACCCGGCGCGCGGTTCCGTCTGGTGCCCGGCTGGACCTGGTACACCTCGGACAGCGGCTTCCGGATCGCCGCGCCGATCTCCTGGCTGCAGTGGACCGAGGACGCGGTCACCTGCTTCGGCGAGCCGGGCGGCGCCCGGGTGCTCAGCGTGGAGGCGAGCGACCGCCGCGCCGACCCGGTGGCCTGGTGGCGGGCCGAGGAGCGGCGGCTCACCGGCGACGGCTCACTGCCGGGCTACCACAAGGTGGACATCGCCCCGATGGACATCTTCGACGGCGGCGCGGTCTGGGAGTGCGGCTGGCTCAACGCCGTCGGGGAGCGGGTGCACACGGCACGGCTGCTGGCGAACACGTCGGCGGAGCGCGCGTACACCGTCTCATGGTTGACAAAAGAGTTCGACTGGCAGGTCAACGCGACATACTTCGCAATGATCCGGCAGAGCTTCACGCCCGCGGTCGGGCCACACTCCTGAGTGGACCGTCCGGGCGATTGCCCCGCCGACCCCGGTTCTGACTAAAGTGATCTCGCTCTGGCGCTCAAGATCCTGGGGAAGGTGAGCCGACAATGATGGGACCCTCGCACGCGCTGTCGGGCGCGGCGGTGTGGTTGGCCGGATCCTGGGCCCTGGACCAGTTCGCGGACTATCACCAGTCACCGCTCGCGCTCGCGGTCGGCACCGCCGTCTGCGCCGGCGGCGCGCTCTTCCCCGACCTCGACCTGTCCGGCAAGGTCACCCGCAACCAGGGTGGCGCGACCGTCGCCCGCACGTTCGGGGTGGTCAGCCTCTTCTTCGCCGAGGTGATGGAGAAGATCTCCCTCGGCGTCTACTACATGACCAAGCTGAGCAAGGACCCGAAGCGCAACAACGGCCACCGGACGCTGACCCACACCATCCCGTTCACCGTGCTGGTCGGCTGGGGCACCAGCGCCCTGTGCGCCGCCTACGGCAAGTGGGCGGTCATCGGCGTCCTCTTCTTCATGATCGGGCTGGCGCTGCGGGGCCTCTTCGACCGCTGGGCCGAGCGGGCCGGTTGGGTGATCGTCACCCTCGTCTCGCTCGCCGCCGCGTGGTTCACCTGGGCCAACCTGCCGGGCGGCCGGGGCTACCCGATGATCGGCGTCGCCATGGGGGTGGGCTGTTTCGTGCACATCCTCGGCGACATGATCACCCGGGCCGGGGTGCCGATCCTGTGGCCGATCCCGATCAAGCGCCGCATGTGGACGATGATCGGCCTGCCGAACAGCATCGCGCTGCGCACCGGCAGCAAGGCCGAGGTGGTCGTGCTGCGCGCCGCGCTGACCGTCGTCGCGCTGCTCGCCGCGGCCGGGCTGGTCGCCCGGCCGGTGCTGCAGAAGTTCGACATCGAGATATGACCGACCCGGCCGGTCCCGATGCCGGCCCACCCGGCCCCGCCCGCAGCGCGGGGCTGGCCTTTCCGCGGAACCGCGGCCTCGCCGAGAGCGACGCCGCGGTTCCCGCTTTCTGGCGCGGCCTGGGCCTGCCGGGCCTCGCCGACGTGCACGTGCACTTCCTGCCACCCCGGCTGCTGCGCCGGGTGTGGGCGTACTTCGACGCGGCGGGCCCGCTGGTCGGCACCGAGTGGCCGATCCGGTACCGGTGGAGCGACGCCGAGCGGGTCGCATACCTGGGGCGGCTCGGGGTGCGGGCGTTCAGCGCGCTGGCGTACCCGCACCGGCCGGGGATGGCCGCCGACCTGAACCGGTGGACGCTCGGCTTCGCCCGGAAAACGCCCGGCTGCCTGCCCTCGGCGACGTTCTTCCCCGAGCCGGAGGCGGCCGGCTACGTGGCCGAGGCGCTGGCCGCCGGCGCCCGGGTGTTCAAGGTTCACATCCAGGTCGGCGGGTTCCCGCCCACCGACCCCGCCCTCGACGCCGTCTGGGGGCTGCTCGCCGACGCCGGAGTGCCGGTGGTGGTGCACGCCGGGCACGCGCCGGTGGGCACCGCGCACACCGGGCCGGGGCCGTTCGCCGCCGTGCTCGCCCGGCATCCCGCCCTGCGCGCGGTGGTCGCCCACCTCGGGGCGCCCGACTACCGCGCGTTCCTGGACCTCGCCGAGGCGTACGAGGGGGTGCGGCTGGACACCACGATGGCGTTCACCTCGTTCCTCGACCGGTCCACGCCCTTCCCCGCCGACGAGCGGCCGCGGCTGCGGGACCTGGGGCTGGCCGGCAAGGTGCTGCTGGGCAGCGACTTCCCGAACATCCCCTACCCGTACGCCGAGCAGCTCGCCGGCCTGGCCCGGCTCGACCTCGGCGACGACTGGCTGCGGGCGGTCTGCTGGGGCAACGCCGCCACCCTGTTCGACCTGCGCTGAGCGCGAATCCTTCTCGACATCAGCTATTGACGGCGTCGTAACAGTGTCCTACGGTTCGTCGAAACGGTTAGTCGAAGCGTTTCGACTACCGGTGGCGAGCGTGACCAAAGGAGGTGCGCGGTGGCAACGATGCATGACGTCGCGCGCCTCGCCCGGGTCTCGGTCAGCACCGTGTCGTACGTGCTCACCGGCACGCGCCCCATCTCCCAGGCCACCCGCGACAAGGTCCTCGCGGCCATGGCCGAGCTCGACTACCAGCCCAACGCGATGGCCCGCGGCCTGGCCAGCCGCCGCAGCCGGATCGTCGGCCTGCTCATGCCGATGGACGAGCGCGGCCTGGGCGCCACCGAGACCGCCTTCGTCACCGGGGCCGCCGCCGCGGCCAGCGCCGCCGGCTACCACCTGGTGCTCTCCCCCGTCGGCGTCGCCGACGTCGAGGACCTGCGCCGGTTGGCGAGCCAGCGCATGCTCGACGGCGCGGTGCTCATGGAGGTGCAGGTCAGCGACGCCCGCGTGGCCGCGCTCCAGGAGGCCGGCGTGCCGCTGGTGCTCATCGGCCGCACCGGCGACACCGGCGACCTGTCGTACGTCGACATCGACTTCGACCGGACCGTCCGGGAGGCCGTCGCCCACCTGGTCGGGCTCGGGCACCGCCGGATCGTCTTCGTCAACCACTCGGCCGCGACCATCGAGGCCGGCTACGGCCCGGCCGTACGCACCCGGGACGCCTTCGTGGCGGCGGTGGCCGGCCACGGCCTGGAACCGCTCATGATCCCCGCCGAGGACAGCGCGGCCGGTGGCCGGGCCGCCCTGGCCGCGGCGCTGGCCCGCACGCCGGACCTGACCGCCGTGCTGGTCATGAACGAGAGCGCCATCTTCGGGATCCTCGGCGAGCTGACCACCCGGGGGCTGCGGGTTCCCGACGACGCGTCGGTGGTCTCGATGGTCACCTCGCCGCAGGTGGCCGAGTTGGCCACGCCCGCCCTGACCGCGATGACCTCGCCCGGGTCGGCGCTCGGCCGGCTGGCGGTCGAGGCGCTGCTGCGCCACCTGGAGGGGGCCGACGAACGGCACCAGCAGCTGCTGCCGTGCACGTTGGAGATTCGCGGCTCGACCGGCCCGGCGCCCACCCCGTCGGCCTGCACCGACGACACGACCGACCGCATCCCGGCGGCCCGCGACGGCCGCCACCGCATCGACCCGACCGGCTCCGGCCCGCCGGGCACATGACAAAGCGCCCGCCGCCGCGCTGCAACGCGACGACGGGCAGGTAAGTACCGGCTCGATACTCACCAGGAGGATAGCAATGAGGCGTATCCGCAAGCTGGTCGTCGCGGTGGCGCTCGCCGCGACCGCGGCCACCACAGTGGCCGCCTGCGGCGGCGGCGAGGGCGGCGACGGTAGCGACGCCAAGACCCTCAAGCTCTGGCACTACGAGAGCGCGAACAGCGCGATGGGCATCGCCTGGGATCGGGCGATCCAGATCTTCAAGGACGAGCACCCGGGCGTCGAGGTCCAGTTCGAGCGCAAGGCGTTCGAGCAGATCCAGCAGAACGCCGGCATGATCATCAACTCGTCCGAGGGCCCGGACGTCATGGAGTACAACAAGGGCAACGCGACCGCCGGCCTGCTCTCCTCCCAGGGCCTGCTCACCGACCTGAGCGAGGAGGCCACCAAGCGCGGCTGGGACAAGGCGCTCAGCCCCAGCCTGCAGACCACGGCCCGCTACAGCGACAAGGGCGTGATGGGCTCGGGCAACTGGTACGGCGTGCCGAACTACGGCGAGTACGTGATGGTCTACTACAACAAGGACCTCTTCGACCGGTACGGCGTCAAGGTACCGACCACGATGGCCGAGTTCACCGCCGCCATGGACACCTTCGTCGGCAAGGGCGTCACGCCGCTGGCCGAGGCCGGCGCCGAATACCCGGCCGGGCAGCTGTTCTACCAGCTCGCCCTCGCCAAGGCCGACCGCCAGTTCGTCAACAACTACCAGCTCTACCAGAACCCGGTGGACTTCCACGCCGACCCGCTGAAGTACGGCGCGGACACCTTCGCCGACTGGGTCCGCAAGGGCTACGTCGCCAAGGACTCGGCGAGCCTGAAGGCCGAGGACATGGGCACCGCGTTCATCTCCGGCAAGGCGCCGATGATCGTCTCCGGCAGCTGGTGGTACGGCCGGTTCAAGAGCGAGGCCAAGTTCAACTGGGACACCTTCCTCTTCCCCGGCAACACCTTCCAGGCCGGCTCCTCCGGCAACCTGTGGGTCGTGCCGGCGAACAGCAAGGCCAAGTCCCTGGCGTACGACTTCGTCGACATCACGCTGCGCCCGGAGATCCAGGCGCTGATCGGCAACAACGGTGGCGTCCCGGTCGCCGCCGACGCGTCGAAGATCACCGACCCGAAGGACCGCAAGCTGATCGAGAACTTCAACACGATCAGCCAGCAGGACGGCCTGGCCTTCTACCCGGACTGGCCGGTCCCCGGCTACTACGACGTGCTGGTCTCCGGCTTCCAGGGCCTGATCAACGGCTCCAAGACCCCGGACCAGGTGCTCGACACGATCGCCAAGCCGTACGCGGACGGCGTCAAGGAGATCACCGGTAAGTGACACGGCCAGCGGCGGGCGCGTCCGGTCACCACCGGCGCGCCCGCCCCGCCGGGAAGGATCTCCCATGGCACTCCCCGAGACCGTGGCCGGCCCGGAACGGACCGCCACGCCACCCGCCCCGACCGCTACCCGCCGCGCACGCCGCGGCCGTGGCGCCGGGTACTGGCTCTACCTGCTGCCCGGCGCGGTGCTGTTCCTGCTCGTCATCGGCGCACCGCTGGTCGGCACCGTCTACCTCTCCCTGACCAAGTGGTCCGGCATCGGCGACCCGACCTTCGTCGGCCTGGACAACTACCGCAACCTGATGCAGGACGAGGTGTTCTGGACCTCGTTCAAGAACACCCTCGCGATGATCGTCGCCATGGTGGTCGTGCCCACCGTGGTCGGGCTGGTGCTCGCCGCCGTGCTCTTCGACGTCATCGGCCGGCGGTTCCGCCCGCGCACCGCCGCGGCCCTGCGCGCCGCCTTCTACCTGCCGCAGGTGCTGCCGGTCGTCGTGGCCGGCATCGTCTGGGGCTGGATCCTGCGCCCCGACGGCGCGTTCAACGGGCTGCTCGACGCGGTCGGTCTCGGCGCGCTGCGCCACGACTGGCTCGGCGACCCCGACACCGCGATGCCCAGCGTCATGGCGGTGATGATCTGGGTCCAGATCGGCTACCCCGTCGTCGTGTTCATGGCGGCGCTGCAACGCATCGACCCCGAGCTGTACGAGGCGGCCGAGGTCGACGGCGCCGGCTGGTTCCACCGGTTCCGGGCCATCACCCTGGCCCAGATCCGGCCGGAGACCTTCGTGGTGGCGTTGACCTGCACGATCGCCGCGCTGAAGGTCTTCGGACCGGTGTTCGCGCTGACCCGCGGCGGCCCGGAGAACAGCACCAACGTGCCGTCGTACTTCGCCTACTACACCTTCTTCAAGAAGCTCCAGGTCGGCTACGGCTCCGCGATCTCCACCGTGCTCACCCTGATCATCATCGTGGTGGCCGTGGTGTTCATCGTCATGCAGTACCGCAGCGAGCGCCAGGACCGGGGGGTCTGACATGGCCGTCACACTCACACCGGCCGAGCCCGCGGTGACCCGCCGCTCCCGGCCGGTCCGCGACCGCCACCACCGCGGCGCGAGCCGCTGGGTCGTCCTCGCCCTGGTCACCCTCGGCGCGCTCGTCATGCTGGTGCCGTTCGCGTTCATGCTGCTCAACGCGTTCAAGTCGCCCGGGGACTACTCGACCGGCGGGCCGCTGAGCTGGCCGTCGGAGTTCTACACCAAGGGACTGCGGACCTACTGGACCGAGGTCGACTTCCCGCTCAAACTCTGGAACTCGGCGCTCATCGCGGGCTCCGTCGCGGTGCTCGGCGTCGTCGTGTCGCTGCTCAACGCGTACGCCCTGGGGATCGGTCGGGTCCGCGGCCGGCTCTGGATCGTCGGTCTCTTCCTGCTGGCCAACATGCTGCCGCAGGAGGCGCTGATCTACCCGCTGTACTTCGTGGCGAAGCAGGTCGGCCTCTACAACACCCGGCTCGCGGTGATCATCATCTTCACCGTCATCCAGAGTGCGTTCGGCACCTACCTGCTCGCCTCGGTGCTCGGCACGTTCCCCCGCTCCCTGCTGGAAGCGGCCTCGCTGGACGGCGCCGGCAAGTGGACGGTCCTGTGGCGGGTGGTCTTCCCCAACCTGCGCCCGACCCTCGCGGTGCTGCTCATCTTCTTCTTCATCTGGACCTGGAACGAGTTCCTCATCCCGCTGGTCATGCTGATCGACAACTCCACGCAGACCATCCCGGTCGCACTCGCCTCGTTGCAGGGCGACCGGTTGATGGACGCGCCGACCACCAACGCCGGCGCGCTGATCAGCCTCGTACCGGCGATCCTCTTCTTCCTCATCTTCCAGCGCACCCTCTCGCGCGGCATCACGGCAGGAGCCGAGAAGTGAAGTTCACCGACGGGTACTGGCAGCTACGACCGGGAGTCACCGTGCTGCGCCCCGGCGTGGTCGAGTCGGTCGAGCCCGATGACCGGGAGTTCACAGTCTTCGCACCCACCGGCCGGATCCCCGGCCGGGGTGGCACCCTCAACCGGCCGGTCGTCACCGCCCGGTTCTTCTCCCCCGCCCCCGGCGTCGTCGGCGTGACCATCGCCCACCACCTGGGCGGCACCCCGAAGCTGCCCGCGTTCGCGCTGAACGGCGGCGGCGAGCACCCCGTCACCGTCGACGTCACCGGCGTCACCGCCACCCTGACCACCGGCGAACTCACCGCCCGGGTCGCGCTCGTCGACGGCTGGCGGGTCGATTTCCTGCACGGCGAGCGGCTGCTCACCTCCTCCACCGAACGCAGCGTCGGGCTCGTCACCGACGCCGACGGCCGCGCGCACGTCCACGAGCGGCTCGGCCTCGACGTCGGCGAGACCGTCTACGGCCTCGGCGAGCGGTTCGGCGCGTTCGTCAAGAACGGGCAGACCGTCGACATCTGGAACGCCGACGGTGGCACCGCCAGCGAGCAGGCGTACAAGAACGTGCCGTTCTACCTGAGCAACCGCGGCTACGGCGTGTTCGTCGACCACCCCGAGCACGTCTCGTTCGAGGTCGGCTCCGAGGTGGTGTCGCAGAACCAGTTCAGCGTCGAGGGGCAGACCCTCACCTACTACCTCATCGACGGGCCCACCCCGAAGGACGTGCTGCGCCGCTACACCGCCCTGACCGGGCGGCCCGCCCGCGTGCCGGCCTGGTCGTACGGGCTCTGGCTGTCCACGTCGTTCACCACCTCGTACGACGAGAAGACCGTCACCGAGTTCATCGACGGGATGGCCGAGCGGGACCTGCCGCTGTCGGTGTTCCACTTCGACTGCTTCTGGATGCGGCAGTACCACTGGGTCGATTTCGTCTGGGACCCGGCGACCTTCCCCGACCCGGAGGGGATGCTGCGCCGGCTGCACGAGCGTGGCCTCAAGGTCTGCGTGTGGATCAACCCGTACATCGCCCAGCGGTCCTACCTGTTCGAGGAGGGCCGCCGCGCCGGCTACCTGGTCCGCCGGGCCGACGGTTCGGTGTGGCAGTGGGACAAGTGGCAGGCCGGCATGGCGCTGGTCGACTTCACCAACCCGGACGCCGTGGCCTGGTACACCGGCAAGCTCAAGGCGCTGCTGGACATGGGCGTCGACTGCTTCAAGACCGACTTCGGCGAGCGCATCCCCACCGACGTCGTCTGGCACGACGGGTCGGACCCGCAGCGGATGCACAACTACTACACCCACCTCTACAACCAGGCGGTCTTCGAGCTGCTGGAGGCCGAGCGCGGCGAGGGTGAGGCGGTACTGTTCGCCCGCTCGGCCACCGCCGGCGGGCAGCAGTTCCCGGTGCACTGGGGCGGCGACTGCGAGTCGACGTTCGTGTCGATGGCCGAGTCGCTGCGCGGCGGCCTCTCCCTGGCCGCGTCCGGCTTCGGCTACTGGAGCCACGACATCGGCGGCTTCGAGGGCACCCCCGACCCGGCCGTGTTCAAGCGGTGGATCCCGTTCGGGCTGCTCTCCTCGCACTCCCGGTTGCACGGCTCCGGCTCCTACCGGGTGCCGTGGGCCTTCGACGAGGAGGCCGTCGACGTGCTGCGGCACTTCACCCGCCTCAAGATGAGCCTCATGCCGTACCTGGCGGCGGCCGCCGAGGAGGCGCACCGCGACGGGGTGCCGATGATGCGCCCGATGGTCGTCGAGTTCCCCGACGACCCGACCGCCGCGTACCTCGACCGGCAGTACATGCTCGGCCCCGACGTGCTCGTCGCCCCAGTGATGGACGCCGACGGTGAGGTCACCTTCTACGTGCCCGCCGGCACCTGGACGCACCTGGTGACCGGCGCGCAGCTCACCGGGCCGGCCTGGGTGACCGAGAAGCACGAGTTCGACAGCGTGCCCGTGCTGGCCCGTCCGGGCGCGGTGATACCGTTCGGCGCCCGCGCTGACCGGCCCGACTACGAATGGGCCGACGGGGTGCGCCTGCGGCTCTTCGCTCCGGCGGAGGGCCAGCGGACCCGGGTGCGGGTGCCGTCGCCGGACGGGCCCGGCGCGGAGTTCGAGGTGCGCTACCAGGACGGCACGGCAACCGTCGACCTGGTCGACGGCACCTCGACGGGCTACGACTGCGAGGTACAGGGGGTACGGCGATGACGGAAAACGTCTTTCCGGAGAGCTTCGTCTGGGGCTCGGCCACGGCGGCCTACCAGATCGAGGGCGCCGCGACCGAGGACGGCCGGGGACCGTCCATCTGGGACACCTACAGCCACACCCCGGGCCGTACGCTCAACGGCGACACCGGCGACGTGGCCGCCGACCACTACCACCGCTTCACCGAGGACCTCGGCCACATCGCCGACCTCGGCCTCGACGCCTACCGGTTCTCGATCTCCTGGCCCCGGGTCCAGCCCGGCGGCTCCGGCGCCTTCAACCGGGCCGGCCTCGACTTCTACTCCCGGCTCGTCGACGGGCTGTTGGAGCGCGGCGTACGCCCGGTGGCCACCATGTACCACTGGGACCTGCCGCAGGAGCTGGAGGACGCCGGCGGCTGGCCGGTGCGGGACACCGCGCTGCGGTTCCAGGAGTACGCGGCCGGCATCGTCGAGGCGCTCGGCGACCGCGTCCACACCTGGACCACCTTCAACGAGCCGTGGTGCTCGGCCTACCTGGGTTACGGCTCCGGCGTGCACGCCCCGGGTCGCACCGAGCCGGCGGCGGCGCTGGCCGCGGTGCACCACCTCAACCTCGCGCACGGCCTCGCCGGGCGGGTGGTGCGGGAGCTCGCCCCGGCCGCCGAACTGTCGGTCACGCTGAACCTGCACGTCATCCGGCCGGCGTCGGACTCCGCCGCCGACCGGGACGCCGTGCGGCGCATCGACGCGCTGGCCAACCGGGCGTTCCTCGGCCCGATGCTCGACGGGGCGTACCCCGCCGACCTGCTGGCCGACACCGCCGCGGTCACCGACTGGTCGTTCGTGCAGACCGGCGACGAGAAGGTGATCGCCGTGCCGCTGGACGTGCTCGGCGTCAACTACTACTCCAGCACCCTGGTCCGCGCCTGGGACGGGGTGTCGCCGCGCTCCGACGCGGACGGGCACGGCAAGTCCACGGCCACCCCGTGGGTGGGCGCCGACGACGTCGACTTCCTGCCGCAGCCCGGCCCGTACACGGCGATGGGCTGGAACATCGACCCGGCGGCCTTCACCGAGCTGCTGCTGCGTCTGCACCGGGAGTACCCCGGTCAGCCGCTGATGATCACCGAGAACGGTGCCGCCTTCGACGACGTGGTGGAGGCAGACGGCACGATCCGCGACGACCGGCGCGTCGACTACCTGCGACGGCACATCGCCGCGGTGGCCGAGGCCCGCGCCCAGGGCGTCGACGTCCGTGGCTACTTCGTCTGGTCGCTGCTGGACAACTTCGAGTGGGGCTACGGCTACGACCGCCGCTTCGGGATCATCCGGGTCGACTACGACACCCAGGTCCGCACCTGGAAGCAGAGCGCGCACTGGTACCAGCGCCTCGCCGCGACCGGCAAGCTGGAGTAGTCGACCGGCGTACGACACGACCGCGCCGGCCCGGTGGTCTCCCACCGGGCCGGCGCCGTATCCGCCGCCCGCCGGGGTCGGTTGTCGCCCGGACCTACCGTGAGGCTTCCGGGGCCCGACACACCAGGTGGGCAGCCATGCAGATCATCGAGCACAGCATCATCGGCACCCGCTCCGCCGTCATCCGCCTGCGCCGCCCCGGCAGCCGCCTGCAGATCGTCGTCTTCCCGATGCTGCACGTGGCCAGCCCGCAGTTCTACGCGGCGGTGACGGAACGACTCCGGCGCTGCGACGTGCTCGTCGTCGAAGGTGTCAGCGGCCGCTCGGTCCTCGGCTGGGCCCTCACCCTCAGCTACCGGGTGATGCCGGTCAACCGGCGCTCCGGGCTGGTCGTCGACACCATCCCGTACCGCTCGCTCGGCGTCGAGCTGATCGCCCCGGACGTCACGGCGGCGGAGTTCACCCGGAGCTGGCGGACCATGCCCCTGCGCTACCGGCTGCTGATGTGGTGCGCCCTCCCGTTCGTGACCGTGGCGCAGCTCTTCGAGGGCACCCGACGCCTGCTCTCGCCCGAGGTCGAGCTGAACGACCTGCCCACCGGCCGGGACGAGAGCTACGCCGACAGCGAGCTCACCGAGCACGCCGAGCGCACGTTCGGCGGTGACCGGGACGAGCGGGTGCTGGCGGCGCTGGGCGAGCTGATCCACACGCGCTCCGCGGAGCCGATCGACGTGGCGGTCGTCTACGGCGCCGGTCACGTGCCGGCGATCGTACGCGGGCTGGCCGACCGGCACGGCTACCGCCCGCGTACGGGCGAATGGATCACGGTGCTGGAGGCGTAGCCGTGCTCAGGATGCGACCGGCCCGGACCGGGAACGACACGACTGTCCACATAGGATAGCCGCGCCCCAGAGCCGGGGGCCGCGTGCCCGCGCGCGCCAGAGCCGCATCCGGATCCCTCGGATCACCTCCTGGCCCGCGATCGAGTCGGGCGACGCATCATCGTTCCGTTCACCTTGGAGGCCTCACCGTGGCCTGGTTCATCAACCAGTCGCTCCTCATCATCCTGGCAGCGTTCCTTCTCGGGCTGCTCGTCGGTTGGCTCGTCTGGGGCAACCGGACCTCACCACCCGCCCCGAGCGCAGCAGCGCAGGCCGCACCGGCGACCGACGGCGATCCGCGTCCGGCCGCCGGGGCCGAACCGGTCACCGAGATCGCGCTCCGGTCCACGCAGCCACCCGTCGACCGGAACGACGAGTTGGAACGCATCGAGGGCATCGGCCCGAAGATGGCCGCCGCGCTCCGCGACGCCGGGATCCGCACCTTCGCCCAACTCGCGGCCACCGACAACACGACGCGTCGCACCGCCATCGAGGCGGCCGGACTGACCTTCGCGCCCAGCCTGGTCACCTGGGGTCGACAGGCCCAACTGCTCGCCGACGGCGACGAGGTCGGCTTCGCCGAACTCACCGCGCGCCTGGTGGCGGGTCGGGACACGGAGGCCGTCCTGTGAGCCGCACGCCAGCCGACAAGGCGAAGCTCCGGCCGCTGGTGGCGCTGATCGTGGCCCTGCTCGGGCTCGTCGTCCTCGCCACCGTGCAGCAGTTCCCCAACCGGCACCGCATGGAGGTGGACCTGACCCAGCGCTCCCAGCACGCCCTGCAATCGGCCGGCCTGTCCGACGTCCGGGTCGCCTTCACCGGCCGCGACGGCACCCTGACGGCCGCCACCTCCGCCGACGCCGAGCGGGCGCTCGGCATCGTCCGGGACTTGGAGGGCGTACGGGCGGCGCAGGCCGAGGTGCCACCCGCGACGGCGACCGAGGCGCCCTCCGTGCGGTGGTCCGTGCGTGACGGCCGGGCGTCCGTCACCGGCACCGTGCCCACCGAGGCTTCCCGGGCGGCGCTGGTCGACGCGGCCACCGCCCTCGGTGTCGACATCGTCGAGAACCGGCTCGCCGTCGACGCCCGCGTCACCGACGCGGCGTTGCCCGGCCTGCCCGCCGTCCTGCACGCCCTCGGCCGGGACACCGACGGCGTACGGGTGGAACTCGGCGGCGGCACCCTGACCCTCACCGGCGCGGTCGGCTCGGAGGTCGACCGGAGCGCGGTGCTGACGGCCGCGCGGGGCACCGGCGCCACGGTGGTCGACCGGATGGAGGTTCCCGACGTCGCTCCTCAGCTGGACCGACTACCCCGGCTCACCTTCGCCACCGGCACCACCTCGCTCACCGCCGAGTCCGAGGCGACCCTGCGCACCGTGGCGAAGATCCTCACCGCCAACCCGAGCGCGCGGCTGCGCATCGAGGGTCACACCGACTCCACCGGCTCGGCCGCGTCGAACCTCGCCCTCAGCCGGGACCGCGCCACGGCCGTGCGGAACTTCCTGGTCCAGCGGTACGTGGCCGCCGACCGGCTGAGCGTCCGGGGGTACGGCGAGGCCTCCCCGCTGCTTCCGAACAGCACCGCGGCCAACCGGGCGGAGAACAGACGGGTGGAGCTGATCGTCAGCGGCGCCCCGGCGCCGTAGCGCGGAACGGGTGAACCGGGCGGCGGCACGCTCCGCACCGCTCCCGGCTTGACAACCCCATGGGTCCGGTGTGGACGATGGGACGTGCGAATCCTGGTGGTGGGTGGAAGCGGGCTGATCGGCGCGCACGTCGTGGACGTGCTGCGCGAGCGGGGCCACGAGGTGAGCACCGTGGCCCGCACCGCCCGTCCCGGCATCGACCACGTGCTCGATGTCGAGTCCGCCTCGGTCGAGGAGCTACGGCCGCTGCTCGCCGGCTGCGACGGCGTGGTGTACGCCGCCCGCACCGACGAGCAGCGGCCGCTGCGCAAGCCGATCCACCCGGCGTTCCACCGCGACATCGTCGCGCCGGTGGCGCGCCTGTTCACCGCGGCCCGTCAAGAGGGTCTGCGCCGCGGGGTCATCATGGGCTCGTACTACACCTACTTCGACCGGCTGCATCCGCAGTGGCGGCTGACGGCCCGGCACACGTACATCCGGTGCCGGGTGGAGCAGGCGCGGGAGGCACGGGCGGCGGCCGGCCCCGACCTGCCGGTCGCGGTGCTGGAGTTGCCGTTCGTCTTCGGCCGGGTCGGCGACCGGCTCCCGAACTGGGCCGGTCCGCTCGACCGGTGGGCGAGGTCCCGCACACCCCTGCTCGTCCCCGTGGGCGGGTCCGCGGCGGCCTCCGCGTGCAGCGTCGCCGAGGTCACGGTTGACGCCCTCGAGCAGGCCAGCGGCGCGGACATCCCGGTGGCGGACGAGAACCTCACGTGGCACGACATGATCGCGCGCATCGCCGAGGCGGTCGGCCGGGGACGCCGCGTCGGTCGCCTGCCGGCCGGCGTCGCACGAGCCGCCCTCCGAAGCGGCGGCGCGCTGCAGGCCCTCGGCCGGAAGGAGTCGGGCGTGAACCTCACCCACCTCGGCGACCTCCTGCTGGCCGAGCTGTTCATCGAACTCACGACCGGCCGGTCGCTCGACGCGGCGCTGCGCGAGACCTTTCCCGACACGGCGTCGCCGCACGATCGCGTGCCGCCGACGCGCTGACGCCGGCGGGCGTACGGCGACCTCACGCTGAGGCAGTTCGCGGGCGGCGTGGCGCCCCCTCAGGCGTGCAGGAGATCGAGGAAGTCGGCGGCGTCCGGGAACGGCCGGTCCTCGGCGAACTCGCCGATGTAGACGACAGCCTCCTCGTCCTGGGCGTACTCGACCAGCCGGGCAGCGAGCCCCAGAAGTCCTCCGGCCACAGCTCCCCGCCCACGCCGTAGGAATGGGCGAACGGCAGGTAGAGGCCGTCGTCGCCGTAGACGGCGTGACCGGCCGGGGTGACGAAGAGGGCCTCGTCGGTCGGCACCTCCTCGTCGGACCAGCCGAGCCCGCGCCTGGCCCGGTCGGTGACGTCCGGATCGTGCCACGGCAGATCCGCCAACCCGACGATCTGGGCGGCCAACCCCGGGTCGATGGGACACCACGCGACGTAGCTCTCGACGACGATCTCGTCCTCGTCGCCCGGCTGGTGGTCATCCGACACGGCCCCGGCTTCGACCCGACGCTAGGGCGCCCGGGTGGTCCCGGCGCCGAAAACCGGGTCGAGCCGCCGTGCCAGCCGGCTGGACAACGCCCGGGTGGCCGCGGCCACCGCCGGATACACCGCCACCGGGGCCACCATGGCCAGCGCGGCGATCACTCCGGCCAGGACGGCGACGGTGGGTGAGACGGTCACCAGCGCGACCGACACCGCGACGACCGCGGCGAGGAGCATCGCGGTCACACCGCCGACGAGCGCGCCGAGGAACCGGCCCCGACGCCGCCGGATCGCCTCCCCGAGCAGGACCGAGGGGAGCACCAGCAGCGGCACCACCACGACGCCCAGCACGGCGGCGAGCAGGACCAGCAGCGGCCCGGCGAGCGGCCCGCCGGCGTCGGAGTCGGTGACCAGGGCGTACGCGAGCAGGACGAGGTAGCCCACCAGCCCTTGCAACGTGAACACCAGCCAGGCGCCCAGCGCCCCGGCGACGTGTCGAGCGATCGCGCCCACCCTGCTCCCCCGTGCCCCGACGCGTCCGGTCGGGTGGCGCGTCGACGCTATCGCAACGGTTTCGGCCCGTGCGGAGCGGCGCTGCCGGCCCGAGCCTCACGCGGTGCCGGCAGTCGCCGCCCACCTGCCGACGGTGGCGGCGGTGGTCGTCGGCCTGCCGACGCTGGCAGCGGTCGCCGCCGGCGGAACGGCGAGGCCGGCACCGAAGACGTTCTCCGGGTCGTGGGTCGCCTTGATCCGGCGCAACGCCGCCCAGTTCCCGTCGGTGAACGCCGACGCGGTCCGCGACGGGTCGGACAGGAAATTGAGGAAGCTGCTGCCGAGGCCGGCGCGGGCCAGCGCCGCCGCCGTACGCGGCGACGCCGCCGCGTCGATGATGACCGACAGCGCGGCGTCCCGGTGCGCGGCGGCCCCGGTGTCGCGGGCGATGCGGCCACCCCAGTGACGGATCTCCACGGCGGCGTCCGGCTCGGCCACCAGCGCCGCCGCGAGGTCGTCGTCGATCGTGCGGACCTGGTCGAAGGTACGCGCGGAGGTGCCGCCCATCGCGGCCCGCCCGTATTCGACGACCCGCATGCCGTCGGCGACGACCGGTCCCGCGACCGCCCACAGCGGCGCGAGCAGGGCTCGGCCCTGGTCCGGGTTACCCGCGTACATGGCCTTGAGAACGAGCGAGCCGTCGCGGGTGAGCAGCAGCGCGGTGCTCAGCGAATCGGGCACCCGCTCGATCCACCGCCGGTAGAAGGCGATCGTCTCGGCGGCCCGTTCCCGGCCGAAGGTGACCGCGCCCGCGTACACCCGGGAGATCGGGTACAGGCGGAACTCCAGTGCGGTGACCACGCCGAAGGAGCCTCCGCCGCCGCACAACGCCCAGAACAGGTCCGCGTTGCGGTCGGCGCTCGCCGTGGTGACCGTGCCGTCGGCGGTGACGACCTGGGCGCGCAGCACGCTGTCCGCGGCGAGACCGTGACGGCGGGCCAGCCAACCCAGACCGCCGCCGAGCGTGTAGCCGGTCACGCCGACGTCGGGTGACGAACCGGAGAGCGCCGCCAGCCCGAACGGCGCGGCCGCGGCCAGCACGTCACGCCACCGGGCACCGGGACCGACGCGAGCGACGCGCCGGTCCGGGTCGATCAGGACGGAGGTCATCGCGCCGGTGTGCAGCAGCAGCGCGCCGTCGTGCGCCACGTGGGTGCCGTGACCGGTGGCCTGCACGGCCAGCGGCAGCGCGTGCCGACGGGCGGCCAGCACCGCCTGGCGTACGTCGGAGGTGTCGGCGGCCCGGACCACGACGGCGGGCCGCGGGTCGAGCGCCGGGTTGAGAGGCTTGCGGTGATCGTCGTAGCCCGGGTCGCCGGGCAGCAGGACGGGGCCGGTGGTCCGCAGGTTCTGTCGAATCGTCATGCCGGTTCGACCACCGGGTCGGCGGGAACTCATCGGTGGGCGGTGCGATGAGTTTCCCGGCTCCGCGCGGTCCTACCCAGATGGCTCACCCCACGATCGCGTTCCCCGTCGGCCCGGCGGTGACCCGGGCCGACCTTCCCGGCCTGTGCGCAGACCTCGCCGGGATGCTGCGCGGCCGACCACCCGGGGTCGTCACCTGCCACGTCACCGGCGGCTGCCGGCGCGACGTGGTGACGGTCGAGGCCCTGGCCCGGCTGACCGTGACCGCGCGCCGGCACGGCTGGCGGCTGGTCGTCGCCGGCGTCGACCCCGACCTGCGGCTGCTGGTGGGGCTGCTCGGCCTCAGCGAGGCGTTACCCGAGTCGGGCCGGCAGCCCGAACGCCGGGAACAGGCGATCGGTGTCGAGGAAGCTGGTGATCGACCCGATCCGCCCGGCTGAGAGACCCAACACGATCAGCGCCCACGGCTCGTGCCCGGAGCCGCTGGCGCTGACCCGGTACTGGCCGAACGCGGGCATCCCGTTCGCCACCACCGGCAGCAGCCGGGAGCCCCGGCAACCGCTGCCCGTGCCCGACATCCAGGCGACGATGTCGTCGTGGCCGCGCAGCCACAGCGGCACCGGCGGCATCGACAGGGTCACGTCCTCGTGCAGCAGCGTCGTGAGCGCCCGCAGGTCGTACGCCTCGAAGGCCTGCACGTAGCGCGCGAGCAGCGCCTTCTGCTCGTCGTCCATCGGCTTGTACACGTCGGCGGTGGTGTCGGCGGCGGCGAGGGTCGCGCGGGCCCGCTGGAGGGCGCTGTTGACGCTCGGCACCGACGTGTCGAGCAGGTCGGCGACCTCCTGGGCCGACCAGGCCAGCACCTCGCGCAGGATCAGCACGGCGCGCTGCCGGGGCGGCAGGTGTTGCAGCGCCGCCACGAACGCCAGGCGTACGGATTCGCGGCCGGCGACGACCTCGGCGGGATCGCTGCGCTCCGGCAGCAGCCGGCCGTCCGGCGCGGGGCCCACCCAGATCTCGTCGGGGCGCGGCTCACCCGGCCCGGTGGCGTCGCCGGACCCGGCCGGGCCGAGGTCCATCGGCAGGACCCGCCGCTGCGCGCTGGCGAGCATGGTCAGGCACACGTTCGTCGCGATCCGGTAGAGCCAGGACCGCAGCGCCGAGCGCCCCTCGAAGCGGTCGAAGCCGCGCCAGGCCCGCACGAACGTGTCCTGCACGGCGTCCTCGGCCTCGAAGACCGAGCCCAGCATCCGGTAGCAGTAGCCGGTCAACTCCGACCGGTACGCCTCCAGGTGCGCTTCGATGGGTGCGTCTGTCGCCAGGTCACTCACCTGCACCAAGGTAGTCCACGCGGGCCCGCCGGGGCGACGGTGACATGACGGCGGCAGTACCACGTCCCGGCCGCGGAGATTTTGTTGGCGCGGTGCGATGAGTTTCCGGGGACCGGCCGGTCAGTACCGGCGTCAGTTCGACCGAGAGCAGGAGGAAGCACACCATGACCGCCACCGGGATCTTCGGCAAGGGCCGGTACGCCGACGTCAACGGCGTCAATCTGTACTACGAGACGCACGGCGCCGGCCGCCCCCTGGTCCTGCTGCACGGCGGGCTCGGCTCGGGCGAGATGTTCGGGCCGATCCTGCCCACGCTGGCCGCGCACCACCAGGTCATCCTCGTCGACCTGCAAGGCCACGGCCGCACGGCCGACATCGACCGGCCGCTCGACGTGACGCTGATGGCCGACGACATCGCCGCGCTGATCGAGCACATCGACCTGCGCAAGCCGGACGTCGTCGGCTTCTCCCTCGGCGGCGGGGTCGCGCTGCAGGTGGCGATCCGGCACCCGCACCTGGTGGACCGCGTGGTCTCGGCGTCGGCGCAGATCCGCCGCGACGCCATCTACGCCGACATGCTCGCGCAGCAGGCCCAGGTGAACGGGGCGGCCGCCGAGTTCATGAAGGACACCCCGATGTACGAGCTGTACCAGCGGGTGGCGCCGCGCCCCGAGGACTTCCCCCGGCTGCTGGACAAGATCGGCGCGGCGATGGAGAAGGACTACGACTACACCGAGGAGGTCCGGGGTCTGCAGGTGCCGACGCTGATCGTCGCGGCCGACGCGGACATGGCGCCGCCGAGCCACTTCGTCGAGGTCTTCAAGCTGCTCGACGGTGGTCTGCGTGACGGCGGCTGGGCGGGCGAGAGCCGGCCGAAGGGTGGTCACGCACTGGCGATCCTGCCCGGGCTCACCCACTACAGCCTCGCGGACTCGCCGCTGTTCGCCGCGGTCACGCTCGCCTTCCTCGACCGGCGGAGCTGAGTCGGACCGGGTCGGCGGCGCGAAGTTTCCCCAGCGCCGGCCGTCCACGGTGACGACGATCCGGCCCCGGGTGGACTCGCGTCACCCGGGGCCATGTGAGCGACCGACCGGAATCGCCGCTGCCACCAGCGCCGCGGCGCCCCACCCCGGAGCCGCGCGTCCGGTGGGCATCGCGTTCCGCGCTCGGCTGCCGTCAGTGCCGCCGACCAGTGCGGCCAGGCCCCCGATCGAACCCATGTTGCGGTTACACCCTGGCCGCGGACCGACACTGACAGTCGATGCTCACGGGATCTAGGTATAGTCATCCGCGGATTGTTAGCCAATCGCTTCCGGCGGATGACAAACAACTCTCCAACCGGGGGCCGACATGGGCAGACCCGAGCGGCCGCTTGATCCCGAGGCGGGCGCCCTCCAGCAGTTCGCGCTCGACCTGCGACGCCTGCGGGCGTCGGCGGGCGGCCCGACGTACCGCCAACTGGCCCGACGTGCGCACTTCTCCGTGACCACGCTGTCGAAGGCGGCCAGCGGAGAGGTCGTGCCGAGCCTCCAGGTGACCCTGGCCTACGTGGCCGCCTGCGACGGCGACCGGGATGAGTGGACCGCCCGGTGGCACGCGCTGATCGCGGAGCTGGCGTCCGCCGAGAAGGCACCGGTCAGCGATGACCAGGGGCCGTACCGGGGAATGGCGGCCTTCCAGCAGGCGGACGCGGAATGGTTCTTCGGCCGGGAGAGGCTCGTCGCCCAACTCTGCGACATGCTCACCCGGCTCCGCTTCGTCACGGTCTTCGCCCCGTCCGGGGCCGGCAAGTCGTCCCTGCTGCGGGCGGGGCTGCTGGCCGCGGTCGCCGACGGCTCGCTCGCGGGTGGCCGGGAGTGGGTCACCGTCCTGATGACGCCCGGCGAGCATCCCGTCGACGAACTCGCGACGCGGCTGACGCGGGGGCAGGGCCAGGAGCCCGCGGCGCTCCGACAGACGTTGACCGAGGATCCGGCGCGCATCCCCACCGTGGTCGAGCGGGCTCTCGCCGACCGTCCAGCGGCCGCGAACCTGCTGATCGTGGTGGACCAGTTCGAGGAGGTGTTCACCCTCTGCCGGGACGAGCAGCAGCGGTCGGCGTTCATCGCCGCGCTGCTCGCCGCGGCGGAGGCGCCCAGGGCGCGCGTGGTGCTGGGCGTACGGGCCGACTTCTACGGCCAGTGCGCCGCGTACCCGGCCCTGGTGGCCGCCCTTCACGAGCACCAGGTGTTGGTCGGTCCGATGGACGACGACGAGCTGCGTCGCACGATCATCGGCCCGGCCGAACGGGCCGGACTGCTGGTCGACCCGGCGCTGGTGGAGGTGGCCGTGGCCGAGGCCGGCGGTCAGGTCGGCGCGCTGCCGCTGCTGTCCCACGCGCTGCTGGAGACCTGGCGGCTGCGGCAGGGCAACCAGTTGACGCTGGCCCGGTACCGCGAGGCGGGCGGCGTCAACGGCGCGATCGCGCGCACCGCCGAGCGGGTGTACGCGCAGCTCAGCGAGGGACAGCGGAGACAGACCCGGGAGATCTTCCTGCGCCTGACCGCCCTCGGCGACGGCACGGAGGACACCCGGCGGCGCGCGCCGCTCGCCGAGCTGGTGGGCGGCACCGACCCGTCGGCCGGCGCCGAGGCCCTCGGCCGGTTGACGGCCGCGCGGCTGGTGACGGCCGACGAGCAGGGCTTCACGGTGGCCCACGAGGCCCTCATCCAGGAGTGGCCCCGGCTGCGGCGCTGGCTGACCGAGGATCGCGAGCTGCTGCGCGCGCACCGCAGGCTCACCGAGGCCGCCACCGAGTGGGATCGGCACGACCGCGCCGACGGGTTCCTGTACCGGGGCGTCCAGTTGGCGCTCTGGGAAGCCCGCCCGGCGATGAACCTCAACGACCTCGAACAGGTCTTCCTGGAGGCCAGCCGCGCGCGGGACGCCCGGGAGCGGCGGGCCGGCAGACGGCGGATCACCGCCGCGCTGGCCGCGCTGGCGGCGACCGTTGTCGTGGTCAGCGTCCTGGCGGCGGTGGCGCTGGTCCAGGCGGATCGGGCGGGCGCCGAACGGGACCTCGCGGTGTCTCGACAACTGACGGTGGAGGCCGACAACCAACTCCAGATCGACCCGCGGCAGGCGCAGCGTCTGGCCACCAGGGCGCTGACCACCCGGCCGACCCTGGACGCGGAGATGGTGCTGCGCCAGGCCGCCGTCGACGACCGGCTGCGGTCGGTGCTGCCGATGGCCAACGGGGAGGCGTTGGGCGTCACGTTCAGCCCGGACGGCACGCGACTGGCGGCCACCGGCGCCGACGGCGAGGTGCGGGTCTGGACCTGGGTGGGTCGGCAGGCCACCGGTCCCGGCGTGGTGCTCGACGGTGGCCCCACGGGGCAGGTCTGGAGCCCGGTGTTCAGCCCCGACGGGGCGCGGCTGGCCACCGCCGGATCGGACGGCACCGTCCGGATCTGGCGGGTCGGGCAGAACGGCCCGCCCACCGTCCTCCGTGGGCACGAGGGCCCCGTGTGGGGGGTCGCGTTCAGCCCCGACGGTCGGCTCGTCGCCAGTGCCGGTGAGGACACCACCGTGCGGGTCTGGGACGCCGGCGGTGCCGGTGAGCCGGTGGTGCTGCGCGGGCACACCCGGCCCGCGGTCGGGGTGGCCTTCAGCCCCGACGGTCGTCACCTGGCCAGCAGCGGCCACGACAGGACCGTACAACTGTGGGACCTGTCCGCACGCTCCACCAGCCGGGTCCTCACCGGCCCCACCGACGCCACCCGGACGCTGGTGTTCAGCGCGGACGGCACCCGGCTGGCCTGCTCCAGCTCCGACGGCACGGCGTGGATGTGGCCGCTGACCGGACAGACGGCACCCGTGGTGCTGCGCGGGCACGAGGGCACGGTGGAAGGGCTCGCGTTGAGCCCGGACGAGCAGTGGATCGCCACCACCAGTGACGACCTGACCGTACGGGTGTGGAGCGCCCGAGGCGGCGGTGACCCGCTGGTGCTGCGCGGCCACACCAACCGGGTCTGGGCGGTGGCGTTCAGTCCGGACGGCTCCCGACTGGTCAGCGCGGCCGACGACGGGACCCTGCGGGTCTGGGACGCCGGCAGCGACCGTCAGGTGCTGCGCGGCCACGGCGGAGCGGTCTGGTCGGCCGCGTTCACCCCGGACGGTCAGCGCGTGGTCAGCGGCGGCGAGGACGGTCTGGTCCGGGTCTGGGACCTCACCGGCCGGGCCGAGCCCCGGGTGGTGGGCCGCCACGACGGCGACATCTACGGGCTCACGGTCAGCCCCGACGGCACGCGCGTCGCCAGCGGCGGCAAGGACGGCATCGTACGGGTCTGGGACCTGACCGGCGGACGTGAGCCGATGGTGTTCCGCGGCCACGAGAAGCAGGCCTGGATCGCCGACTTCAGCCCCGACGGTCGCCACCTGGCCAGCGTCAGCAACGACCGGAGCCTGCGTATCTGGGACGTGACCGGTAACGGGCGACCGGTCGTGCACCGGGCCGCCGAAGAGATCCGGTACGCCGCCTTCAGCCCGGACGGCACCACGGTCGCCACCGCCGGCGCGCACGGCACCCTGCAGATCTGGGACGCCTTCGGTGATGCCGCGCCCCGACTGCTGCCCGGCCACGAGGGACTGGTGTGGGCCGTGGCGTTCAGCCCGGACGGGCGGAAGGTGGCCAGCAG
Organism: Micromonospora sp. NPDC049366; assembly: GCF_044466625.1. Lineage (NCBI taxonomy): Bacteria > Bacillati > Actinomycetota > Actinomycetes > Micromonosporales > Micromonosporaceae > Micromonospora > Micromonospora sp. NPDC049366. The sequence goes on along the minus strand of NZ_JBITMV010000018.1, from coordinate 15,998 downwards.
CGGTTTCGACGGCACCGTACAGATCCACTCGCTGACCGACGACGCGGCCCCGGTGGTGCTGCGCGGCCACGAGGGTCCCGTGTGGCACGTGGCGTTCAGCCCGGACGGGCAGTGGGTGCTCAGCTCCGGAAAGGACGGCACCGCCCGGTTGTGGCGCGCCTCGGCGGCGGCCCGGTCGGTGACCTTCACCGGCTTCGGCGCGTCCGTGGAGACCGTCGACTTCAGCCCGGACGGCGAGCAGCTCGTCTCGACCCACGACGACGGCACCGTACGCGTCTGGCCGTGCCGCGCGTGCGCCCCGGTCCGCAGCCTGCTCGCCGAGAGCCCTTAGCTGGGACCGCTGGTCAGACGCCGACGCGCTGCGGCGGGACGGTCAGCCCGTAGAGCGCCATCAGCTCCGGTGAGTCGATCCGGCTGCCGTCGGCCACCTGGTCGCAGGCGATGTCGACGATCTGGTCCTTGTGCGCCAGCAGGTACGGGCGCGCGCCGACGTCGGCGCTGGCGAGGGTCGCGATGCCGGCCCAGTGTCGGCGGCCGAAGAGCATCGGGTAGCCGCGCAGCCCGTCGTAGGTGGCGCAGACCAGCACGTCCGGGTACGGCAGGGCGGCGACCCGGCGCACGGCGGCGGCGGTCAGCCCGGGCATGTCCACCGGGACGACCACCACGGCCTCGATCGCCTCGTCGTCGAGGGCGGCCAGGCCGGCCCGGATGGAGGAGCCGACGCCGGTCCCCCACGCCCGGTTGACCACCACGGTCACCGCGGCCAGGTCGGCCGTCTCCCGCACCTGGTCGGCGGCGGCGCCGAGCACCACCACGATCCGGGCGCACCCCGCCTCGGTCAGCGTGTCGATCATCCGGTTGACCAGGGGCTTCTCCCCCTGGTGCAGCAGCGCCTCCGGACCACCGATCCGGCGGCCGCCGCCCGCGGCGATGATCATTCCTGCGATCCGGTTCAGCTGTGCCCCCTCCACCGTGGCACGAGCCGGCTGCGGCCCGTACCGACCTACGGACACTGCAACGAGCGCGGCCGACCACGGGTGGCGGGGCGAAAAGGAGAAATAGCGCAACCGTTATGCATCGGGCGAGACGGCCGCCGCTGTGCCGGTGCTCAGGCCACCAGATCCGCGTCGGCCCGCCAACGCCAGTTCTGCCGCGCGTACCGCACCCGCAGCCCGGCCCGCTCCAGATTGACCAGGGACTGGTTGACGGCACCCTCCGCCGGCTTCCCGGTCTCCGCGACCAGCCAGCGGCAACCCGCCGCCCGCGCCGCCTCGGCACGCGCCACGATCAGCGCCGACTGCGCCCCCAGCCGCCGGTGGCTGGGCAGCGTCGCACCGGCGTTGAGCGCGCCCACCGGGCCGTGCACGAACAGGTTGGCGGCGGCCACCAGGTCCGGCCCGTCCCAGACGCCGTACGGGTGGCACCGCGGATCGTCGACGCTGGCCGCCATCATCTCGGCGAGGCCGCCGGCGGTCGGCATGCCGAAGCCGCGCAGCACCACGTCCGCCCACTCCGCGGCGTCGCCCGCGCCGACCGGGCCGACCCGCAACCGGGTGCCGCCCCCGGGCCGGACCCGCCCGATCGGGGCCGCCAGCTTGACCCAGCGCGTCGTCGGCTCGATCCCGTACGCGGCGCGCACGTCGTCCCAGTCGGCGGGTAGGGCCGACGGCGCGATCTGCAGGACGGCCTCCCGGGTGCCCTCCGCCCGGTAGAACGCCACGACCCGGTCCACCAGTTCGCGGGTCACCGGCTCGGTGAAGCCGAACCCGAGCGCCTTGCTCCAGTAGTTGACCGGGTCGTGGCGCATCGACACGACCACACCTCCGCCGATCCGGGCGGCGGCGATGCCGAGCCGCTCGCGGGCGGCAGCAGGCGTACCCGTGAGGTACGCGTGCATGAACTCCGCCTCGGCCGCCTCGGTCAGCGCGTCGGTCAACTCCGTGTTCGTCATGGTCACGTCGACAGGACGCGATAGGCATGGGGAGGGTTCAGCGCCGACGCCGTGACCCCGGTCACGCCGCCAACTCGGCCGGCCGGGGCGGGCGGCGGGCGTGGAAGAGCCGGCACCGCTGCACCCGACCGTCCCGCACGTCGTGGATCCAGGCCGCCCCGGGCGGACAGTGGAACGGATCATCAGACGGGTTGACCAGCTCGATCTCCCAGACGCTGAGGTCCCGGCCCGCCACCACGTTGGTGAGGCGGTGGTACACCCCGGCCTCGATGTCGCCCGCCAACGCCCGCCGGATCCGGTCCCGCCCCACCGCCCGGGGCGCCCGCGGCCAGAACGACTCCACCGCCGGCGACCAGTACGCCTCGTCGACGGCGTCCCGCAACTGCCCGCGACGCGCGGCCGCCAGCATCTCCTCCGCCTGCCGCCGACGCGCGGCGGTCAGCGCCGCGGCGTCGTCGTGGACGGCGTCGGCCGTCGCCAGCACGGCCCGGGCCAGCCGGCCGCGGGCCTCGGCGAGCCGGCTACGCACCGTGCCGACCGGCACCCCGCAGGCGTCGGCGATGTCCTGGTAGGCGGTGACACCGGTGAAGTACCGCAGCACGAGCACCAGCCGCAGCGGCGGCGACAGCTGCTCCAACGCGTGCCAGATCCAGTCCCGCGCGGCGTGCCGGTCCACCAGCTCGGCCGGGTCCGGCTCCGCCGAGGGCAGCGCCGCCGCGACCGCCTCGTCGAGCGGCACCGGGACGCGCGCGCGGGCCCGCGTCCGGCAGGCGTTACGCACCACCGCCCGCAGCCACGGCCCGACCGCGTCCGGATCCCGCACGTCACCGACCCGGCGCAACGCCACCACCGTGGCGTCCTGCACCGCGTCCTCCGCGTCGGCGCCGTGACCGAGCAGGCTGATCGCGACCCCGAGCATGGCGGCCCGGTGCCGGGCGATCAGCAGCCCGAGGGCGCTGACGTCGCCGGTCTGAGCCGCCCGCACCAGCTCCGCATCGGTGGGACCGTCGACCCCGCAAGTGCCTGACACTCGACACAAACTACCTGGTCAGCACCCCGCCCAGCCACGCCGCGACGGTCAGCCGGCCAGGTCGACGGCCGCGGCCCCGACGACGGCCTTGTCCCGGTCGCTCTGCACGTAGCCGACCACCGAGGCCCGCCGCGGATCCAGGTCCGGCGGCACCGCCAGCTCGGCCCACCCGCGCTTGACGGCCAGACCGGTCGACGTGAACGCCCGCACCACGTTGTCCTGGCGCAGCGTCCGCCCGGCGTTCTCCCCCGCGGCGACGTCGCTCGCCAGGTCCCGTTCCACGACCGCCAGGTTGAGCGTCGCCGGCTCCGGCAGCCGCCCGGCCTGATACTCCACCCTTACCCGGCGTCCGCCGTCGGCGTCCCCGACCGACAACGCCAGCGGGGTGCCGGCGGGCCCGGTGAGGGCGGACGCGATCGCTTCCGCCGCCCGGCGACGGTCGGAGCCGATGAACTCCACCGCCCCGTTGACGACCATCTGCGGCGTGTACAACCGCCCGGAGCCGAACGCCCGCGCGTACGCCTCCTGTCGCGCCGAGTACGTTCCGTCGCCGAACGGGTCGGGCCAGCCCAGGTAGTCCCAGTAGTCGACGTGGAATCCGAGAGCGTAGACCGGCCGCCCGCGCGTGCGGGCGTCCCGCTCGATCTCGCTCAGCACCTCCTCGGCCGGTGGACAGCTCGAACAGCCCTGGGAGGTGAACAGCTCCACGACGGCGAACCCGCCCGTCGACGGGTCGTCCCCCGCCGGGGTGCGCGGGTCCGCGCCGATCGGACCAGTGCGTGGATCGGTCACCGCGCCTCCCCCGCGTCGGATCCGACTGCCGGACCTCCGATTCCCGTTCCCGCCCCGACCATGCCGCCGCGACGCGCCTGTCGACCCGATCGCCGCCGGCGCGGGGGGATAGCCGACGTCGGCGCGGGAATACGCCGCCGACGTCGACGGTGCGGGTCGGAAGGAGTGGTCCCCGGATGAGCACGATGCGGGCCGTGCGCGCCCACGCCAGGGGTGGGCCGGAACAGCTCTCGTACGAGCAGGCGCCGCGCCCCGAGCCCGGCCCCGGCGAGGTGCTGGTGGCGGTGAAGGCGGCCTCGATGACGCCGCACGAGCTGACCTGGCCGGCGACCTGGACCACCACCGTCGACGGGTCCGGGCCCGAGCGGATCCCGATCATCCCGTCGCACGAGTTCTCCGGCGTCGTCGAGGCCCTCGGGCGGGACGTGGCGAGCCCCGGCGTCGGCGAGGCGGTCTACGGGTTGATCCCGTTCGTCCGGGACGGGGCCGCCGCCGAGTACGTGACGATGCCCGCCGACATCGTGGCGGCCAAACCGGCCACCGTCGATCACGACGACACCGCGGCCATCCCGCTGGCCGCACTGACCGCCTGGCAGGCGCTGGTGACGCACGCCGGTCTGCGGGCCGGCCAGCGCGTGCTGGTGCAGGGCGGCGCCGGCGGTGTCGGGATCTACGTGGTGCAGTTGGCGGCGAGCCTCGGCGGCCGAGTGATCGCCACCGCGGCGGCCGGCGACCTGGAGTTCGTCAAGGAGCTGGGCGCCGAGCAGGTGATCGACTACACGGGCGAGCGGTTCGAGGACCACGTCCGCGACGTGGACATCGTCATCGACCTCGTCGGCGGATCGACGCAGTCGCGCTCCTGGTCGGTGCTGAAGCCGGGCGGGATCCTGGTCAGCGTCGCCGCCCCACCCGACCAGGAGGAGGCGGCCCGGCACGACGCACGCGCGGCGTACTTCATCGTCGAGCCCGACCGGGACGCGCTGCGGTCCATCGCCGAGCTCGTCGACGACGGACGGGTGCGGCCGGTGGTGGACCGCGTGCTCCCGCTCAGCGATACGCGCGCGGGCTACGAGGCGTTGGAGACCAGCAAACGCCGCGGCAAGGTCGTCGTCCACGTCGCTGCCTAGGGCGGCGCGGCCCGCTGGGGCGGGCCGGCCGCCGACCACGGCCGGTCCGCCCCCGTCAACACTCCTTCCGATCGGTCGATGACGATCAGCTCGCCGCCGTCGATGCCGTGTGCGAGTGCGGCGGCGGGTCCGTAAGGCCCTCGTAATCCGGGGCGCCGCCGCGCGTCCGTCGTAAGCACTTCGCAAGATTTCCAGCGTGTGGTCGCCGCCGTCGGCTGGCTACGCTGGCCCGATGGCGGCGAACACGGTCCACCGGGCCGGCGCGGACGGAGACCACCGGTGACGCACCGGGTGCTGGTGGTCGACGACGACCAGACCGTCAGCGATGTGGTCTGCCGCTACCTCGAGCACGCCGGCTACCAGGTGGAGCACGTGGGAGACGGCGCCGACGCCCTGACCGCGGTCGCTCGGCAGGCGCCACACCTGGTCGTGCTCGACCTGATGCTGCCCACCCTCAACGGGCTCCAGGTCTGCCGCGAGCTGCGGACCCGACCGGACAGCCTGCCGATCATCATGCTGACCGCCCTCGGTGACGAGGCCGACCGGATCCTCGGCCTGCAACTCGGCGCGGACGACTACCTGACCAAGCCGTTCTCGCCCCGGGAGCTGGTGCTCCGCGTGCAGTCGGTGCTGCGCCGGGCCGGCGGGGAGCCGACAGCCGGTCGACCGGAGATCCTGACCGACGACGGCCTGGTGGTGCTGACCGGCCCTCGCACGGCTCACCTGCACGGCACCGAGCTGACGTTGACCCTGCGGGAGTTCGACCTGCTCGTGCACTTCCTGCGTCACCCGTCCCAGGCGTTCACCCGCGCCGAGCTGCTGCGACAGGTCTGGGGATGGAACTTCGGCGATCAGTCCACGGTCACCGTTCACGTACGGCGGTTGCGCGAGAAGATCGAGGTCGACTCGGCGGCTCCCCGGCGGATCGCGACCGTCTGGGGCGTCGGCTACCGCTACGATCCCGCCGATGCGTGACCTCGCGCTGATCTTCCTGATCGCGCTCGGCGCCGCGCTCGTCGTCGGCACCGCCGGCGCGCTGCTGCTGCGCCTGCTGCGCCGCAGCTCGATCACCGTGCACCTGTGCGTCCTGCTGACCGTCACGGTGATCGCCGTCGTCGGCGGCGTGGCCGCCGTCGCGCAGGCGATGTTCCTGTCGCCGCACGACCTGCAGGTCGTCCTGATCACCGTCGCGGCGGCGGCGACGGTCAGCCTCGTCGTCGGCTGGCACTTCGGGCGACGACTGGCGGCCGCGGCCGTCTGGGCGGACCAGGCCCGGGCACGGGAGCGGCATCTCGAGAAGGGCCGGCGCGACCTCGTCGCCTGGGTCTCGCACGACCTGCGCACCCCGCTCGCCGGGCTGCGGGCGATGGCGGAAGCCCTGGAGGACGGGGTGGTCAGCGACCCGGCGACGACCCGGGAGTACCACCGGCGGATCCGGGTCGAGACGGACCGGATGACCAGCCTCGTCGACGATCTGTTCGAACTGTCCCGGATCAACGCCGGGGCGCTCGCCCTGTCCCTGACCGCGGTTCCGCTCCGCGAGGTCGTCTCGGACGTACTCTCCAGCACGGCGCCCCTGGCCGCCGCGCGACGGGTCCGGCTGGTCGCCGCCGAGACCGGGTGGCCCACCGTGTCGGCCAGCGAACCGGAACTGACCCGGGTGGTGGCCAACCTCCTGGTCAACGCCGTCTGCTACAGCCCGGAGGACGGCGTCGTCCGGATCGAGGCGGGCCGCGAACGCGACTGCGCCTGGCTGTCGGTGTCCGACACCTGCGGCGGCATCCCACCGGCGGACCTGCCCCGCCTGTTCGAAGTGGCGTTCCGCGGTGAGCCCGCCCGCACCCCCCGTTCGGCCAACGGAGGCACGGGCGCCTCCGGCGGGTTGGGACTGGCGATCGTGCGCGGGTTGGTCGAGGCGCACGGCGGTCGGGTGGAGGCGCACAACACCGCCGACGGGTGTCGCTTCGTCGTCCGGTTGGCGGCGGCCTGACCGTCCAGGGTTCCCTCGGGCGGCCCCGGCTCAGGTGGCCGTCAACTCCGCCGCGCCGAACGAGACCGCGAAGCGCCGGCACCAGATCGACACGCTGCGGAAGTCCGCCGGGACGAACGAGGGCGGTAGCTCGTACACCTGGTCGCCACGGTTGCCCTTGAGCCGCGCCACCTCCAACCACGCACCGTCGTCGAACACCCGCCAGCCCGCCGTACCCGCGACCACCGGCTGGTCGGTCAACCACACCCGCAGATCCGGTCCGTTCGACGTCTCGAGGCCACGCAGCACGAGCAGGTGCCGACCGTCCGACCGTCGGATGATCTCGGCACGCCCCGTCGTCGCGTGCTCGTGGGTGACGAACGCGCCGCCGGCGAGCACCTGGTCACGCGCCGGGGACGCGCCGGCCGTCGCGCCGGGGGCGCTCGGTGCCGGCGTGGCCGTCCCGGCCGCCACGGGCAGGGCGTCATCGACGTAGGTGTCCGTGACCAGCTTCCACGGCGCGAACCAGTAGAGGCCGAACGCCGCCACGAGGCCGAGAAGCGCCGCACCCGCCCAGGCGAGCGGAGATCGCAGGGTCCGCGTCAACATCGCTCGACTGTATGGGCACCGGCAGCCGTGGAGCCGGTCGTCGCACCTTGCGGAAGTCTTACGACGTCCCGGCACTCGACCCGTCAGGCCGCGTCGGCGTAACAGTCCACCACGGACAGATCGAGCGGGAACCGCACCGGGGTGTCGCCGAACAGCAGCGCCGACGCCCGCTCCCCGGAGCGGGTGACCGCGGCGGCCACCTCGTCGGCCTGCCCGGCCGGGGCGTGCACCACCACCTCGTCGTGCTGGAAGAACACCAGCTCGGCGTCGCTGCCGGCCAGCTCGCCGCGCAGCGTCGCGAGCAGGGTCGACGCCCACTCGGCCGCGGTCGCCTGGATGACGAAGTTGCGGGTGAACCGGCCACGCGACCGGGCCGCGCGCGCCCGCGGGCTCTGCGTGTCGAGCCCGCTGTCGGGGTCGGGCGCGCCGTCGCCCGGGTCACCGAAGCCGACGGTGCCGGGCGGGCACGTCCGCCCCAGCCAGGAGCGGACCAGTCCGCCCGCCTCCCCGGTGCGCGCCGCCGCCTCCACGTAGCCGAACGCGGTCGGGTAACTGCGCTTCAACACCGCCAGCGCCGGTACCGCCGCTCCCCCGGTCTGGCCGTACATCGCGCCGAGCAGCGCCACCTTCGCCCGGGCCCGGTCGCCGCCGAACGCGTCCTGCGCTAGGGCGGCGTAGAGGTCACCGGCCCCACCGGCGGCCGCGAACCGGGCGTCGCCGGAGACCGCGGCGAGCACCCGGGGCTCCAACTGGCCGGCGTCGGCGACCACCAGCCGCCAGCCCGGGTCGGCCACCACCGCCCGCCGGATGACCTTGGGAATCTGCAACGCCCCACCGCCACGGGTGGCCCAGCGACCGGAGACCACACCGCCGGGCACGTACTCCGGCTGGAAGCGGCCGGCGCGGACCCACTGGTCGCGCCACGCCCAGCCGTGCGCCGTCCAGATCCGGTAGAGCTCCTTGTATTCCAGCACCAGCGGCACCGCCGGATGGTCCACCCCACGCAGCACCCAGGCCCGGGTGTTGGGCACCTCCACCCCGGCCCGGGCGAACGCGCGCAGCAGCTCCGCCGGGGAGTCGGCGTGCAGGTGGCGTACGCCGAACGCGTCGGCGATCCGCGCCGCCAGCTCGGCCAGCCGACGCGGCGGCCCACCCACCGGGGACGGCTCGCCGAGCAGCTCGGCGAGGATCTGGTCGTGCACGTCGGCGCGCCACGGCAGCCCGGCGGCACCCATCTCCACGCCGATCAGCGCGCCGGCCGACTCGGCGGCCACCAGCAACCGGAACCGGCCGGGATGGGCGGTGTCGGCGATCCGGGCGAGCTGGTCGGCGTAGACCCGGGTCAGGGCCTCGATGCCGGGGCCCGGCGGACCGGAGGGCGTCTCGAAGAGCGCCTCCTGGCCGACGCCGGGCGGCGCGGGCGGGCGGGGCGGCGGGTCGGGGGGCACCGGCGCGCCGGTCAGTCGGGCCCACGCCGCGGCCAGCGAGCGGGCCTCACCCCAGCGGCCGGCGTGACCGAGCAGCAGCGCCTCGGTCAGCTCCACGTCATGGCACCGGTCGACCCGCACCCCGGCCCGCAGCAGCTCCGGGTAGAGCGTCGCGCCGGACGCCCACACCCAGCGTGGCCGCTCGGCGCGCTCCCGGGCGGCGACCGCGGCGGGCAGGTCGGCGACCGGCTCGGGCGGACCGGCGGGGTGCCCGGCCGCGTCGAGCGGCTGCAGCACGCCGCCGCTACCGCCCCCGCTCGCCACCACCGCCACCAGCACGGACGCGATTCTGCCTCGCCGCTACGACACTCTTGCGGCCCGCCCGGCGGCGGTGCCCACGCGGGTCGCGCCACGGCCACCGACCGTCGCCCGACGCGACGGCGGACCACCGACCGTCGGCTCGACCGGGCGGCACCGACCGCCACGCCGGCGGGCGCACAGACGCGGAGAGCGGCCATCCCCGTGGAATGGCCACTCTCCGCCTGGACGAGGCCGCACCCTCGGCCGCACCCGTGGGGCGGCCCCGTCACGCCACCGCACCGTCAGGTCGCGGCGTCGTCAGCTCACCGCGCCGTCACTTCACCGCGCCGGACGTCAGGCCGGACTGGATCTGCCGCTGGAAGATCGCGTACACGATGATCATCGGCAGGATGGAGAGCGTCAGCGCCGCGAACAGCGCGGCCCAGTCCGCCTCGTAACCGGCGGACGTCGAGATGCTCGCGATGCCCTGGGTCAGCACCCACTTCGAGTCGGCGCCCTCGCCCTGCATGAGGGCGACCGGCAGCAGGTACTGGTTCCACTGACCGATGATGTTGAAGATCGCGATGCTGACCAGACCGGGGCGGGCCATCGGCATCATGATCCGGAAGAACAGCCGGGTGTGCGACGCCCCGTCGATCATCGCCGCCTCGGCCACCGACTGCGGCAGCGTCTTGAAGAACGCGGCCAGGAAGAAGACGGTGAACGGCAGCGAGTACGCGATGTAGACCAGGATCAGACCGGTGTAGGTGTTGAGCAGCCCGAGGTTGTTGACCACCAGGAACAGCGGCACCAGGGCGAGGAACACCGGGAACGCCAGCCCCGAGACGAACAGGTAGTAGATCGCGCGGTTGCCCGGGAACGGGTAGCGCGCCAGCACGTACGCGGCCATCGCCCCGAACAGCATGGTGCCGGCGGTGCTCAGCGTCACCACGAAGACGCTGTTGAGGAAGTACCGGCCGACGTGCGCCTCGCTCCACGCCCGGGCGTAGCTGCTGAAGCTGAACGAGTCGGGCAGCGCGAACGGGTTGCCGAGGAAGATCTCGGTGTTGCTCTTGAACGAGGCGAGGATGGTCCAGAGCAGCGGCGCGATCACCAGGATCGCCCAGACCAGCAGGGCGATGTGCCCGAGACCGCTGAGCAGGCCGACCTCACGACGCCGGTCGAGGGACGCCTTGGCCTTCCGGCCGCCGGCCTCGGTGGCGCCGGCCGGGGCCACCGGTGCGCTCGGTGCGATTTCCGTGGACATCTCAGACCCCGCCTTACAGCTCGATCGTGTCACGCCGGCTGACGCGCAGGGTGAGCGCCGCGAACGTGATCGTCAGGAAGAACAGCGCGACGCCCATCGCCGAGGCGTAGCCGAACTGGGAGTAGCTGAACGCGTTGCGGTAGATCTCCATGCCCAACACGGTCGTGGCGCCGTCCGGGCCGCCCTGGTCGACCGAGAGCACCTGCACGATGGCGAACGCGTCGAACGCCGCGATGCCGAGGTAGACCCAGGCCACCTGGAGGGTGTCCCAGAGCAGCGGGAGGGTCACCTTGAAGAACATCGCCGCCCGGCCGGCCCCGTCGATGGTGGCGGCCTCGTAGATGTCCTTCGGCACCGACGCCATGCCCGCCGAGAAGAGCACCACGTAGAAGCCGACCGCCTGCCAGACCAGCACCCCGACGATCGACCAGAGCGCGATCTTCGGATTGGCCATGAACAGCACCGGGTCGAGCCCGACGAGGCCCAGCGCGCCGTTGAGCAGGCCGCTGTCGTCCGGCGCGTACACCCGGCTGAAGATGACGCCGACGATGACGACGGCCAGGACCTGAGGGAAGAAGAACACCACCCGGTAGAACCTCGACCCCCAGACCCCGGTCATCACGCCGCCCCGGCTCCCGCCGCCCACGTTCAGCATGAAGGCGAAGAAGAGCGCGATGGCGATGGTCAGCAGCGGCATGGCAAGCAGCAGGACACCGTGGTGCCGGACCGCCTTCCAGAACACGTCGTCGGAGAGCAGCCGCTCGAAGTTCTCCAGGCCGATGAACTTCGGGTTGGCGCTCACCCCCCGCCAGTTGGTCATGGCGAGATAGAACGCCTGGGCGTACGGCCCGATGACGAAGGTCACGTAGATCGCGACCGGCACCGTCAGGAAACCGACGATGAACGGGTACCTGCCATGCCGCATGCTTGTCGCCTCCGCTCGATTCCTACCGGCGACTCAGCGGGTGAACTTCTCGATGGACGAGTCGCTCTTCACCGCGTCGGCCGCCTTCTGCATCCGCTGGCAGAACTTGTCCGCCGTGCCACCGTTGAACATCAGCTCGTTGGTGGCGGCGCGGGCCTCGTCGTCGAGCTTCTTGTACCAGGTGTCGAAGCGGTACGCGAAGTAGTCGCTGCCGGCGGCCGACAGCATCGCGTTGCCGCTGGTGAGGCCGGGCGAGATCTCCAGGCCGTCGACCGCGCCCTTGACCACGGTGAGCACCTTGGTCAGCTCGGTGAAGCCCTTCGCGCCCTCCTTGGAGAGCATGTGCCGCAGGTACTCCATGCCGCCGCGCGGGTTCTTGCCCTTCGAGGCGACGAAGTACATCTCACCGGCCGCCGCGTAGATGGCGGTCTGCGGCAGCTTGTCCGAGGTGGTCACGCTGGGCACCGGCATGACGGCGTACTTGAAGCCGGGCGGGGTGTCCTTGGCCTGCTCGTTCTCCAGCCAGGAGCCGCTGGGGTAGAAGGCCACCTTGCCCTGGTTCTGCTGGAGCTGGACCTCGGTGTGCTTGAGGCCCAGGTGCGCCTTGTTGCCGTACTTGGCGCCGATCTCGGCCCACGCGGCGGCGGCCTGCTTGACCGGCTCCGCCGTCCAGGCGCCCGGCTCCAGGTTGTCGATGTTCTTCAGCACGTCCGGTCCGCCGATCTTGGCGGCGCTGGTCAGGATGACCAGGTACTGGTAGTACGAGGCGTTCGCGCCCGCGTACGAGTAGGGCGTGATGCCCGCCGCCTTGATCTTGTCGCAGAGCGCGGTGAACTCGGCCCAGGTCTTCGGCGCCGCCCAGCCGTTCTTCTCGAACAGCGCGCTGTCGTACCAGAGGCCGAAGACGGTGAAGGCGTAGTTCAGCACGTACGGCTTGCCGTTGAACGTGCCCTGCTCCACCGTGCCGGGGATGAGCGTGTCCCGCACCTTGCCCGAACCGTCCAGCGACGGCGCGTCGAACAGTTCGGTCAGGTCCTGCACCTGGCCGGCCTGCACCAGCGCGCCCTGGTCCATCAGCTTCGAACCGGCGTTGTTGACCATGTCCGGCGGGGTGTTGCTGGTGAACCGCGGCTGCAGGACGGTGGCGACCTCCTCCGTCTGGGAGAACTTCACCTCCGCCTTCGGGAACTTCTTCTTGTACGACGGGATGTGCACATCGGTGGCGTACTTGGTGCCCAGGCCGCCGTTGAAGATGACCACCTCCAGCGGCGCGTCCTCCTTGACGCCCAGCGGGTTGTCCGCGGTCTTCTCGCCGGCGGCCTGCTCCGTCGGCTCGTCGTCGCCACCGGCGACGCAGCCGCTCAGCAGACCCACGGCCGGGGTGGCCAGCAGACCCGCCGCGGCGGCGCGACGCAGTACGGTCCGACGGCTCAGCTCGACCGGGTTCTCGGGGGTAACGGACATCGTCGTCTCTCCTTGTGAGATTCGGGTCAGGCGGTCCGCCGGAGGCGCCCGGCGTACCGCGACTCGAGGGCGAGGTTGTGCTCGTCCCCGCCGGGGACGTTGGCGGAGAGGTAGATAGGGGGTACCTCTCCGGCCTGGTGGAACCGTCGTACGACCTCGGCGGTCAGCAGCTGCGCCAGCAGCGCGGTGGTGACCGAGGAGACCGCACAGACCGCGCCGCCGCCCTCGAGCGGCAGCAGTGCGTCGCCGTACGGCGCGCCGTTGTCCAACACGACGTCGGCGAGGTCGGCGAGCCGCCGCCCGGACGGGTGCCGGGGGGCGACCCGCGCGGTGTGCTCGACCGAGGTGACCGCGATCAACGGATGACCGCGCCCGGTGACCAGCATCGCCAGCTCGACGACCGAGCCGTTGATGCCGGACTGGGACGCCACCACGAACACGTCCCGCGGCTGCGGGGCCGCGAGCTCGTAGAGCTGGTGGGCGATGGTGGGGTCGCGCTCCAGCTTCGGGTCGGCGAGCACGTCGCGCGGCGCGTCGCCGTGCAGCACCAGGTCGTGCACCGAGAGCCGGTTGGTGGGGACCAGCCCGCCGGCCCGCGCGACCAGCTCGGCGGCGAACGCCTCCGAGTGGCCGGCGCCGAACGCCTGGAGCACCCCGCCCGCGCGCAGACTGGCGGTGATCAGGTCGGCCGCCCGGGTGATCCCGTCCGTCTGGGTGTCGACGAGCCGGTCGAGCACCGGGCGGACGGCGTCCGCGTACCCCTGGGCACTGATCACGAGACGGCTCCCTTCGCGGCCTTGTGTCCGTCGACGGCCTGGGCGGTACGCCGGAAGGCCGCGTGGGCGCGGTCGTGGGTGCGCTGCGCGACGGCGATGTAGAGCAGGTCGAGCACGACCAGCTGCGGGTGACGGGCGCTTAGCGCGTCCGGCCGGAAGGTCGTCGCCTGGCTGGCGGTGACGAGCACGATGTCGGCGAGCTCCGCCAGTGGGGAGCGGGGGAACCCGGTGAGCGCCACGGTGGTGGCGCCCCGGCTGCCCGCCTCGGCGAGCATCTCGATGGTCTCGCGGGTCTGCCCGGTGTGCGAGATGCCGAGGGCCACGTCGCCGGTGCGCAGCAGCGCCGCGCTGGCCAGCCCCTCGTGCACATCGTTCCAGGCCCAGGCGGCGACGCCGATGCGGTGCAGGCTGAACTGCATCTCCTCGCCGACCAGGGCACTGCCGCTGGCGCCGAAGATGTTCACCCGGTCGGCCCCGGCGATGGCCACCGCGGCCCGCTCCACCTCGGCGAGGTCGAGCAGCGCGGCCGTGTCGTGCATGGCCTGGGTGTCGGCGGCCATGATCTGGTCGAGCACCCGGCCGAGGGGGTCGCCCGGCTGGATCTCCCGGCCGATGTCCACGGTCCAGCCGGCGGAGCGGGCGCGGCCGGTCTCGGCGGCGATGGCGAGCCGCAGGTCCGCGTAGCCCTCGAACCCCATGGCGCGGCAGAAGCGGGTTACGGTGGCCGGTGAGGTGCCGCTGCGCTCGGCGAGCTCCACGATGGTCGATCGGGCGGCGGCCTCCGGGTCGGTCAGCACGTGCTCGGCGACCCGGCGCAGCGCCCCGGTCAACTCGTCGAGGCCGCTGCGGACCCGGGCGAGCACGCCCTCGGACGGCGCGCCGAGCGCGCCCCGACGGTCGAACGCGTCGGCGTCGACCACCGCGGTCCCCGCGGAGGTGTCCACCTCGTGATCAACCATGGGACGCCTTTCGGAAAAGACTGTTAACTGTTAGTGGTAAAAGTTCTTACTGCGGGCCCCTCCCTGTCAAGACCGTGGGCGAAGTTTTCAAACTGTTACCTGGCGCACCACCCGCCGGGCCGCCTCGACCTTGCCCCCGACCCGCGGGCCGACCAGCATGAACGCACGTCGCAAGCAGGGAGGCCGATGCGAATGTCCGGCACCGTCGTGATTGGTCTCGATGTCGGTGGTACGTCCACCAGGGCCGCCGCCGTCGACCTGGACGGCACCCGGCTGGGCACCGGTCGAGGCGGCGGCGGAAACCCCACCAGCCACGGCGCCGACGCGGCCGCCCGGGAACTGCTGACCGCCCTGCGCGGCGCGCTCACCGGCGTCGACCCCGCCCGCGTACGCGCCGGCACCATCGGGCTCGCCGGAGCCGGCCGCCTGCTCGCCGACCCCGCCGGCCGGGCAGCCTTCGACCGGGCCTGGCGCGACGCGGGCCTGCGCTGCCCGTACGCGGTGCACGGCGACGCCCTCGTCGCGTACGCCTCCGGGACCGCGTCGCCCGACGGCACCGTGCTCATCGCCGGCACCGGGGCCATCGCCGCCACCGTGCACGACCTGCGCCTCGACCGGATCGCCGACGGGCACGGCTGGCTGCTCGGCGACGCCGGCTCCGGTTTCTGGCTCGGCCGCGAGGCCGTCCGCCGACTCCTCGCCGACCTGGACTCCGGCCGCACCCCGGACGCGCTGGGCTGGCAGGTGCTCACCGACCTGCTCGGCACCGCCGACGTGGCGGCCCGGCCACGGGACACCGTCGACAGCACCGTCCAGGCGGTCACCCGGCGTCCGCCGATCGAACTGGCCCGGCTCGCCCCGCTCGTCGTCACCGCCGCGGTCGCCGGTCAACCCACGGCCACCGCGCTGATCGCCGAGGCCGCCGACCATCTCGTCGAGATCGTCCGCCGGATCCTGCCCGCCGACGCGGCGACACCGATCGTGCTCGGCGGCGGCCTGCTGACCGGCGCCACCCCGCTCGCCGCCGCGGTCCGCGAGGCCGCCGGCCGGCACTGGCCGCACGCGTTGCTCTGCTCCGCCGGCGACGGCGCGGCGGCGGCCGCCTGGCTCGCCGCCCGCGACCTGCCCGAAGTGGACGACCCGGAAGCCCTGCACCCCCTCTTCCTCGCCCCACCCCGCTGACCCCGTTGCCCCCGGCGCGCCCGCCAAGATCGCACTACAACCCGGATGTAGTGGCCTCCACAGCTCTCCGAGGCCCCTCCATCCCTGTTCCAGCGCGATCTCCCCCGGTCCCGCGCCGCCGTCACCCCGTTACCTTTTTGATCGTCCCCAGCCGGGGACCCTCGGTCGCCCGGCCTGGTATGACTTCCTGCCCCTGTCGTTCGGATGATCCGGGGGGTGT